>CANSCI010000059.1 GCA_947645355.1 uncultured Dorea sp.
CCTGTTGAAAAATGAAGGACTTCTTCCATTAAAAAAAGATACAAAGATTGCACTTTTGGGAATTGGGGCAGAGAAGACGATCAAAGGTGGTACTGGTTCCGGAGATGTAAATAACAGAGAAAGTGTATCTATATATGCCGGAATGAAAGAAAAAAACGCTGATATTGTAAGCGAGGAGTGGCTGAAAGATTATCACAACCGCTATGAGCAGGCGAGAACAGAGTGGAAGGAGCAGATCTTAGAAGCTGCAAAACATGTAGACAATCCATTTGATGCCTATGCTGCCAATCCATTTGCCATGCCGGATGGCCGTGCGGTGACAAATGAAGACATCAAGGATGCAGACGCCGCAGTTTATATTGTAAGCCGTATTTCCGGCGAGGGAAAGGACAGAAGAAAAAGAAAAGGGGATTATTATCTGAGTGACCAGGAAGAAAAAGATCTGTATTTCCTGAATGAGCAGAAAATCCCAACTGTATTGATCATTAATGCAGGTGGATCGGTAGAACTTGCAGACCTGTTGGCTGGAACAGAAAATATATGCGCGATCCTGAATATTTCCCAGCTTGGACAGGAAGGAGGAAATGCAGTTGCGGATGTATTGTTTGGAGAAGTGACACCGAGTGGAAAGCTGACAACAACATGGACAAAACGCTACGATGATTGTCCGGCAGCAGAGGAGTTCAGCTATTTGAACGGAAATCTTGAGACGGAAGAATATGCGGAAGGAATCTATGTTGGATACCGCTATTTTGACAGCTTTGGAATTGAACCATTATTTTCATTTGGTTATGGTCTGTCTTATACAGAATTTGACATTCGACTTTGCGGTATAAATACTGCTTCGAAAGGTGTGACAGTAACTGTTGAGGTAGAAAACACAGGAACAACATACAGCGGAAAAGAAGTTGTGCAGATTTATGCTTCTCTTCCTCAGGATGGAAGCAGAAAAGAATTCCGTCGTCTGGTCGGATATGAAAAGACAGAAGAACTGAAACCGGGAGAGAAAGAGATGCTGAATATTGTTCTTCCTGCAAAGGCGTTCGCAAGCTTTTTGGAAGAGCAGCAGGAGTGGAGAATCCAGGCAGGTGCTTATGGAATATGGATTGGAAACAGCTTGTCAGAGGCAAAACTTTCAGCGGGGGTAAAGGTATCTGCTGATGTAATGATGGAGAAAACAAAGAAACTGGAAGATCATAGTGAAGTCGTTGAAATCAAAGACTGTGCAGAAGAATTATGCAGACGCGCAGAAGAATGGACAGCACTGCTTGAGGAACTTCCGAACGTATCATTTGAACCAGAGGCAGAAGAAAAGAAAGTATGCAGATTTCCAGAAGAAACGGAGATTCCTGTAGAAGATTTGATTTCACTTCTGTATGGAAATATGTCTGAAATCAGAAGTACACTTGGAGCATCTGGAATTAAAGTGCCGGGAACAGCAGGAGAGACGAG
Source organism: uncultured Dorea sp. (assembly GCA_947645355.1). Classification (GTDB taxonomy): domain Bacteria; phylum Bacillota; class Clostridia; order Lachnospirales; family Lachnospiraceae; genus Dorea_D. Next base: position 1,453 of record CANSCI010000059.1, read on the forward strand.
TGAAGCACTGCTTGATCAATACGGAATCCCATCTTTGATCATGGCAGACGGACCGGCCGGAATCCGCCTGCAGCAAACTTATGAAGTAGACCGTGAGAAAGACACAGTTTATGGAACAGGTGTGCTTGGTTCACTTGAAAATGGTTATCTTGTTGGAAAAAAAGACCATGAGGGCGCAGAACGTTACTATCAGTATTGTACTGCATTTCCGGTAGGAACAGCACTTGCACAGTCCTGGAACAAAAAACTGATGGAACAGTTTGGACGGAAGGTTGCGGCAGAGATGGAAGAATTTCATATTAATCTCTGGCTTGCACCGGGATTGAATATTCACAGAAATCCGCTGTGTGGAAGAAACTTTGAATATTATTCAGAAGATCCATTTCTTGCAGGCACACTGGCAGCAGCGGTGACCAGAGGAGTTCAGAGCAGACGGGGATGTGGTGTTACAATCAAGCATTTTGCATGCAATAATCAGGAAGATAACAGAATGGGGGTTGATGCACACGTATCAGAAAGGACATTGAGAGAAATTTATCTCAGAGGTTTTGAAATTGCCGTGAAAGAGGGTGCACCAACTGCGATCATGTCTTCCTATAATCTGATCAATGGTGTGCATGCAGCAAACAGCAAGGACCTTTGTACAAGGATTGCACGTGAAGAGTGGGGATTTGACGGAGTTATAATGTCTGACTGGAATACAACAGTACCGGAGGATGGAAGCATTCCGTGGGTTTGTGTGGCAGCAGGAAATGATATTATTATGCCGGGGAATCCGGATGATGATAAAAACATTCGTGATGCGTATAAAGAAGGAAAACTTACAGAAAAGGAAATCCGTCTTTGTGCAGACAGAATCCTGAAACTGATTCGCAGATTAAGCTGATTGTGTCAATTTAGTTGTTACGAGTCGGAGCTTCTGCCACAAGGCAGGGCTGGTTTGAAAAGGAAAGAGAAATGAAAAAGAATTATATCCGTATGTGGGACTACCGGATACGAAATACTTTGGGAAACATTCATGTTGTGGATTTTAAGACATCTCACGTAAGGACGTTCTTTTCCACATTGTCAGATGAAGGACTGGCACACAGTACGATCAAAGGTCTTTATGGCTTATTGAATCCCAGTTTTGAACTGGCAGTAGAAGATGGGATTATCCGTAAGAATCCGGTAACTGGAACACTAGGAGATTATGGGGCTCCGGCAAAGGAGAAAGAAGCACTGACACTGGAACAGCAGGAAAAACTTCTGAAGTTTGTGGAACAGAGTAATGTGTATAAGCCTCATCTTCCAATGATGCAGGTTATGTTTGGGGCTTGCCTGAGAGTGAGTGAGACCATCGGCTTAACCTGATCAGATGTGGATATGAAGAATCTGGAGATTCATGTAGGTGGACAGCTTGTGTATTATGAAGGTGATGAAGGATATTGTTTCCATGATTCAGAAACTAAAACGGATGCAGGAATCAGAGACATTCCTATGACACAGATGGTATATGCTGCGTTCCGTAAACAGAGAGAGCTGAACCTGATGCCTCCTAGTTCATCGCATACCCTTCGTCATACGGGATGTACCAGACTGGGTGAGAACAATGTCAATCCCAAAGTTATGCAGTATGTGATGGGGTGCTGGATGTCCGGTGGAGATCCGTTTAGCACCGACCGTAGCGGAGCGAAGAACATTCAGATGCACAGATCACAATGAATGTCTACAATCATATTGCAGAGAAGTCTCATGTGGAGAACGAGATGTCTAAAATGAACCTGCCAGAAACCGTACCTGCTGTGGTATAAAACAGAAGCCGTTGTCGTAAAATGTGGTAAGAAAATCAGACGAATATATTTTTCCAAAGATTTGTCGTAAAAATGTGGTCAAATCAAGAAAATCGAGTGCGAAAGAGAATGTTACGCCATGCACAGCTCGGGAAAGAATTCCCTCGCTGTAGGGCTGTCGCCCTATACATTTCCATGAAAAAGCCCTCTTTATCAAGCAAGCTTGATAAAGAGGGCTTTTCACGTAAATGTGCATGGCTCGTAGCGTTCACACAATCTTCACAAAATAATTAGCACTCACCTCTTGACAGTGCTGACAGCAAGTGGTATTGTTATATTGTGATTATAACAACAAACAATATTAAGGAGGTTGTCGATGATGAATATCAACAAATTCACACAAAAATCTCTCCAGGCTGTTCAGGACTGTGAACGTACCGCCATGGAATATGGCAACCAGGAGATAGATCAGGAACACTTGCTGTACGGACTGCTTATTCAGGATGACAGTCTGATCCTCAAGCTCATGGAGAAGATGGGGATTGAGAAAAACCAGATGATCAACCGTGTGGAGGAGGCTCTGAGAAAACGTACAAAAGTACAGGGAGGCCAGCCATACGTAGGTCAGGATCTTAACAAGGCGCTGATTCATGCGGAGGATGAAGCCAGGCAGATGGGGGATGAATATGTATCGGTTGAGCATCTGTTTCTGTCTTTAATGAAGCATGCGAATAAAGAACTGAAAAATATTTTCCGGGAGATGGGCATCGGCCGTGACGGATTTCTGCAGGTGCTCTCTACGGTCAGGGGAAATCAGAAGGTGACCAGTGATAATCCGGAGAGCACCTATGATACCCTGAACAAATACGGTTCAGATCTGGTAGAGCGCGCCAGGGATCAGAAGCTTGATCCTGTCATCGGGCGTGACAGTGAGATTCGTAACCTGGTCCGGATCCTTTCCAGGAAGACGAAGAATAATCCAGTGCTGATCGGTGAGCCGGGGGTAGGAAAGACAGCAGTCGTAGAAGGACTCGCCCAGAGGATCGTCCGCGGGGACGTCCCGGAGGGGCTGAAGGATAAGACCATATTCTCCCTGGATATGGGCGCCCTGGTAGCCGGCGCTAAGTACCGCGGGGAGTTCGAGGAACGTCTGAAGGCCGTGCTGGAGGAGGTGAAGGAGAGTGACGGCAGGATCATCCTGTTTATTGATGAGCTCCACACGATTGTGGGGGCAGGAAAGACAGACGGCGCCATGGATGCAGGAAATATGTTAAAGCCTATGCTTGCCAGAGGAGAATTGCACTGTATCGGTGCAACGACTTTAGACGAATACCGGCAGTATATTGAGAAGGATGCCGCATTGGAACGGCGGTTCCAGCCGGTGCTTGTGGAGGAACCGACGGTAGAGGATGCCGTTTCTATCCTGCGGGGGCTAAAGGAGCGTTATGAAGTGTTCCACGGTGTGAAGATTACAGACGGGGCGCTGGTGGCGGCAGCTATGCTGTCAGACCGCTATATTTCAGACCGTTTCCTGCCGGATAAGGCCATCGACCTGGTGGATGAAGCATGTGCCCTTATTAAGACAGAGCTGGACTCTATGCCTGCGGAGCTGGATGAGCTGCAGCGGAAGATCATGCAGTTTGAGATTGAAGAAGCCGCGCTTAAAAAAGAAAATGACCGGTTAAGCCAGGACCGTCTGGTGAACCTGCAGCAGGAGCTTGCGGAGTTGAGAGAGGATTTTGCGGGTAAAAAAGCGCAGTGGGACAATGAAAAAGTAGGCGTTGAGCGTGTCCAGAAGCTGCGCGAAGAGATTGAGCAGGTCAACAAGGACATTGAACGGGCCCAGCATTCCTATGATCTTGAGAAAGCGGCGGAGCTCCAATACGGCAGACTTCCGCAGCTGCAAAGGCAGCTTGCCGGGGAGGAAGCGAAGGTCAAAGATGAGGATCGGTCTCTGGTTCATGAGAGTGTCACGGATGAGGAGATCGCCCGAATTGTATCAAGATGGAGTGGGATTCCGGTCTCCCGGCTGAACGAAAGCGAGAGAAGCAAGACGCTTCATCTTGCCGATGAACTCCATAAGCGTGTCATCGGGCAGGATGAAGGAGTCGAACTGGTGACAGAAGCGATTATCCGGTCCAAAGCCGGGATCAAGGATCCTACCAAGCCGATTGGCTCCTTTTTGTTCCTGGGTCCTACAGGCGTAGGTAAGACGGAACTTGCAAAAGCGCTTGCAGAGAGCCTGTTTGACGATGAGAACAATATGGTCCGTATTGACATGAGTGAGTATATGGAGAAATATTCTGTGTCGCGGCTTATTGGGGCGCCTCCGGGATATGTAGGATATGATGAGGGCGGACAGCTTACCGAGGCTGTCCGAAGGAAGCCGTACTCTGTCGTGCTTTTTGACGAGATTGAGAAGGCTCACCCGGATGTATTTAATGTACTTCTGCAGGTGCTGGACGACGGGCGGATTACAGACTCCCAGGGACGCACGGTAGACTTTAAGAATACAATATTGATTATGACGTCCAACATCGGTTCCACTTATCTTCTGGATGGGATGGACGGCATGGGAAATATCAGCGAGGAGAGCCAGGCGGCGGTCATGGACGATCTCAGGGCACATTTCCGGCCGGAGTTTTTGAACCGTCTGGATGAAATGATTATGTTCCGGCCATTGACGAAAGAAAATATTTATGACATTATTGACTTACTGGCAGCGGATGTCAACAGACGTCTTGCCGATAAGGAGCTCTCCCTTGTGCTTACAGAGGCAGTAAAGAGACAGGTGGCAGAAGCCGGCTACGACCCGAACTACGGCGCAAGGCCGTTGAAGCGATATCTCCAGAAGAACGTGGAGACGCTGGCTGCGCGGCTTATGCTGGAGGGCGGCATCGGAGCAGGCGAGACGATACTGATTGATGTCACAGACGGTAAATTAACCGCGAGGAGTAAGACATAATGTCGGTGATCTTTCACATTGATGTAAATTCTGCATTCCTTAGCTGGACGGCAATTGAACAATTGAAAAACGGGGCAGAGGTGGATCTGCGCAAGATTCCATCCATTATCGGCGGCGACCAGGCGTCCCGCCGCGGGGTAGTTCTTGCCAAATCTGTGCCCGCCAAAAAATATGGCATTCGCACAGGGGAACCAGTGGCGAATGCCATTCGTAAATGCCCGAATCTTACAATGGCAGCACCGGATCACAGGATGTATAAGGAATACAGCCGCCGGCTTATGGAATTTTTAAGGACCTATACGCCGGATATCGAACAGGTCAGCATCGACGAGTGTTTTATGGACTTTACCGGAATTGCAGGACGTTTCGCCTCTCCGGTAGAGGGAGCGCTGGAAATGAAAAATGAAGTGCGGAGACGTTTTGGATTTACAGTCAATGTGGGAATCTCTTCGAATAAGCTGCTGGCAAAGATGGCGTCGGATTTTGAAAAGCCGGACAAGGTACATACCCTGTTTCCCCAGGAGGTTCCGGGGAAAATGTGGCTGCTCCCTGTCAGCGAACTGTACATGGCAGGAAGATCCAGTGTTGAGACCCTGGAAAAACTGGAGATCCGCACGATTGGGGATCTGGCGCGGATGGATCCCCGGCTGGTGGAACTGCATCTGAAAAGCCATGGCCGGATGTTGTGGGAATTTGCAAATGGGATGGATGACTCCAAGGTTGAGACAGAACGGGCGGAAGTCAAGGGAATTGGGAATTCTACGACCCTTGCCAGGGATGCCAAGACGGAGGAGGAAGCGTGCCGGGTGCTTCTTAAACTGGCGGAAAGCGTAGGCGGCAGGCTTAGGAAGGCCGGACAGAAGGCGGGTATGCTGAGTGTGGAGATTAAGTATCACAATTTTGAATCCTGCTCCCACCAAAAGCAGTTGTTGAGGGCAGCCAACAGTGACCAGACCATCTATCAGGCAGCAGCAGAGTTGTTTCGGGAACTGTGGAATGGGGAGCCCATCCGGCTGCTTGGAATCAGAAGCTCCAAACTTGTAGAAGAGGGGGAACCGCAGCAGCTGAGTATCTTTGACATCCAGTTTGAGCAAAAACAGGGAAACGTATTACAGCCATCAGAGCAGAAGCGTGAGAAGCTTGACAGGGCACTGGATGCGATTCGCAGGAAATACGGGGAGAAGTCGGTGGTCAGAGGGAGCTTTCTGGAACCACGGGAATAGGAACTTAAAAAGCCTTCTAAAGACAGTGTCTGTCAACAGAAGGCTTTTTGGTTGTGTGTCATTTTCGAGTAAGATAAGAGTTAGTGGATGTTCGGGTGGATATGATTTTGTATAAGCGCCTGCGCGGTTTCATAGTTTGCATTTTCCACATAGATGCAATATACATTTGCCCGTTCTTTGTTTAACCCTAAGCTTCCTCTGCCTGCTACAAAAAATAATGTCAGGAAATGAAGCAGGCTGTTCCCGGATTTTATTTTTTCTTTGTATGGGATATTGTTTGCCTGTAGGGTCTGTTTTATATAGAGATAGTGTTCAAGTAAGTCTCCCTCATATAAGATCAAGTTATTCATTGATTGTTCCTCCTGCCTTAAAAGTAATTAGAGTTTATTATTTGCATGTAATATAACACAAAAAAGAAAAAAGAGCAACTATTAGATAAAAATATATAAATAATTAGAAAAAATTTAAAATATAATACAATATATAGATAATTTTAAATTGAAAAAATAAACTTTGATTATAATTACAATTAATATAAAATTATAAAAATGATAAGTGTGATAAGTATCTGAACAAAATACGGTTGACAAAGATATTTTTGAAGGATATACTAATAAAAGTAAAGAGCAGTTGCGAATTATATTTATATAGTTTGCGGCTGTTTTTTTGTGTAATGGGAGTTTGATCGGAGTATCACCCGTTGTTTTTAAACGCTCAGAAAGAGGAGGCAAAAAGAGATGAAGCTTATAAACTGGAAAGAACTGATGATGGATATATTGATTGATATTGCTGCTGGTATGATTATTGCCGTTGGGATCTATAATTTTGCCCTGAATGCGAATTTCCCGGTGGCCGGGTTCTCAGGGATTGCGATTATTATGTACCATTTATTCGGACTTCCGGTGGGTGCGGGAACGATTGCTTTGAATATACCGGTGGCTATTTTTTGTTACAAGTTCCTGGGAAGGACCTTTTTTCTGAAATCCATGAAGTCTATGATTATCTCTTCCCTGCTGATGGACTATGTAGCTCCGCTGCTTCCGGTGTATGAAGGAGACAGGCTTTTAGCGGCTCTCTGCATGGGAGTTCTGTGCGGCATCGGTTATGCTATGATCTTTATGAGAGGTTCTTCCACCGGCGGTCAGGATTTTATCAGTATGGCAATTAAAAAAGTAAAGCCCCATATGACCCTTGGAATTATAACCTTTATCCTGGACGTATGCACCATCGTTCTTGGTACGGCTCTCGTATTTAAGGACGTGGACGGACTGATCTACGGCGTTCTTGTGACTTACCTGATGGCAATTGTGCTGGATCGTATTATGTACGGGATTGACGAGGGTAAGATGACGTTGATTGTGACGGAGCACGGCGAGAAGGTGTCGGAGCAGATTGACGAATATTCCGGGCGGGGTTCCACGATCCTCCACGGAGTGGGAAGCTATTCCAAGCGGAAGAAGGACGTGGTGATGTGTGCCTGCAACAATAAGCAGATGTACACGATCAAGAAAATGGTCCGGCAGATCGACCCTCAGGCATTTACCGTTATTATGGATTCCAATGAGGTAGTGGGGGAAGGATTTAAAGAGGAAATCAGCGACCTGTAAGATCTTCCCATAGACTGCAGGATTATGAAAACAGGATAAATAAAAGAAAAAACATAAGCCGCAGCTGTAAGTGGATTGACGCCTCCAGCTGCGGCTTTGACTGCTTCTTATTCTCTTATCACTTTTTCTGGAACAGCTTTTTGTCAAGATGGAAGATCAATTCGCCCATAACCATGCAGGCCGTACCGAACAGGACGATCTCCAGGGTGCCCGGATCATTTGACAAAAGAAGATATACAAGGAGTCTTCCTATGATAATTGCTGCACCGATCAGTAATATTCTTCCTATTGTTTTATACATAATCGTTCCCTTCTGTTAAGAGCCCCGGTTGTTCAGGATGCCCGGGCTCTTATGGATCGCTGCTTTATTTTGCATAAAGCTTGATCAGTTCTATGACCATATCTACGGATTTGTCCATGCCTTCTACGGTAATGTGCTCATAAGGGCCGTGGTAAGCGTGTCCGCCGGTTCCCAGGTTCGGGCACGGAAGTCCCTTGAAGCTTAATTGGCATCCGTCTGTACCGCCGCGGATCGGGATTATGATCGGGGTGATCCCTGCATTTTCACAGGCAAGCTTCGCATTGTCGATCAGGTGCATGCAGCCGGCGATGATCTCCGCCATATTTTTATACTGCTCCGTAAGGGTGAGGGTGACGGTTCCTGCACCCCATTTTTCGTTCATATTTTTTTCAATGAGGCGCAGGGTATTTTTCCTGGCTTCGAAGAAATTCTTGTCATGGTCTCTGACTATGTAATTAAGCTGTGCTTTTGCGCATTCTCCGGACATAGTCACCAGGTGGTAGAATCCCTCATAGTCCTCAGTGCCGCGCGGTGTCTCCATACCCGGGAGCATGGAATTGATCTCCATGGCTACAAGGCTTGCATTTACCATGGTATCTTTGGAGGAGCCGGGATGGACGCTGACGCCTGTAATGTCGAAGCATGCTTTGCATGCGTTGAAATTCTCATACTGAATATCACCTTCGGTATCTCCGTCCAGCGTATATCCATAATCTGCGCCGAACCGCTCTACGTCAAAGTGAGAGGCCCCGGTGCCGATCTCTTCATCCGGTGTAAATGCGACGCAGATCGGGCCGTGCGCAATGTTCTGTTCCTGAAGCAGTTCTACTACCGTGAGGATCTCGGCAATCCCTGCTTTATCGTCAGCGCCGAGGACGGTGGTGCCGTCGGTGGTGATGAGGGTGCGCCCCTTTAAGTCCTTAAGGTGCGGAAATGTTTCTGTACTTAAGGTCAGGCCGCTGTCCCCAAGAGGCAGATCCTCGCCGTTATAATTTTCTGTGATGACAGGAGTGATCTCATGGTCACAGAAGTCAGCGACAGTGTCCATATGTGCGATAAATCCGATGGCAGGCCTGTCCTCGTATCCTGCGGTCGCAGGGAGCTTGCCGTACAGGTAGCACTGGTCGTCCAGATATACATCGGATAACCCGAGGGACTTCATTTCTTCCTCCAGGATGCGGGCAAGATCAAACTGGCACTGGGAGGAAGGGACGGTCTCGCTGTTCTCGTCACTTGGCGTGCGGACAACGACATACTTTAATAATCTTTCATAAGCTTTCACTGGTACATTCCCCTTTTCTGAAAATATAGTTTCGGTAAAGCAGCAGAACATTTTTTTAAGTTCTGTTGACCCTTAAAAGATTATAACACAATTTATCCTTTGCTGTATATGGAAAAAATGTTATACTATACATAATCGTCAAAGACGTGTTGCCGTGAACGGAGGGAAGAATAATAAAGACGTGGAGGCAATGCAGCATAAAATAATCAGGAGGGCTGGCCTATTATGAAGCTAACCAGTTTATTAGAACGTTTAGAATATGAAGTACAGCAGGGGAATGCGGATCTCAGGGTGACGGAGCTTAGCAATGATTCCCGCAGGGTGGCAGAAGGAAGTGTATTTGTTTGTATTTCCGGCGCTGTGTCTGACGGACATGACTATATTGAGGAAGTGTGGGAAAAGGGCGCAGCGGCAGTTGTAGTTGAGCGGCCGGTGGAAGCGCCCGAGGGGCTTACCGTCATCCATGTAGATGATACCAGGTATGCTCTGGCGCTTATGTCCGCGGCATATTTTGGATATCCGGCTGAGAAGCTGAAGGTGATCGGCATTACCGGTACAAAAGGCAAGACAACTACCACATACATGGTTAAATCAATCCTGGAGGGGGTCGGCCATAAGGTGGGGCTGATCGGAACGATTGAAACATTGATCGGGGAAGAATCTATCCCGGCAAGCAATACGACTCCGGAATCCTATACGATCCACAAGTATTTTGCAAAGATGGTGGAGGAGGGCTGCGACAGTGTGGTTATGGAGGTGTCCTCCCAGGGACTGATGCTCCACCGGACAGCAGGGATCCAGTTTGAGATAGGGATATTCACGAATCTTGGGGAAGATCATATCGGGCCGAATGAGCATAAGGATTTTGAAGATTACAAGCGGTGCAAAGGCATTTTGTTTACCCAGTGTAATCTGGGGATTGCCAATATAGATGATCCGTGGTATGAAGATGTATTCCGTTTTGCTGCCTGCCGGACGGAGACCTTCGGTTTTTCACAGCAGGCAGATCTTCGTGCAGTAGATGTAGAGCATGTCGCAAGGCCGGGATATCTCGGTATGAGATACCGGACAAAAGGCGTGACGGAGCTGGAGGTGGAGATTGATATCCCGGGTGAATTCAGCGTATACAATTCTCTGACGGCGATTGCAGTGTGCAGGCATTTTGACGTGCCGGCAGAAAATATCAAAAAAGCATTGAAGGCTGCCAAAGTAAAAGGGCGCATTGAGATGATCAAGGTATCGGATGATTTTACTATGATGATTGATTATGCACACAATGCTATGAGCCTTGAGAGTCTGCTGCACACGCTGCGCGATTATAACCCCGGGCGCTTGGTAACTGTATTCGGCTGCGGAGGAAACCGCTCTAAGACAAGGCGGTATGAGATGGGCGAGGTGTCCGGCAGACTGTCGGATTTTACCATCATCACATCGGATAACCCGAGATTTGAGGAGCCTCAGGATATCATAAATGATATTATCACCGGAATCAGGAAGACAGACGGGAAATACATCGATATCTGCGACCGGAAGGAGGCTATCCGCTATGCGATCGGACATGGGCAGGCCGGTGATGTAATTGTTCTGGCCGGTAAAGGCCATGAGACTTACCAGGAGATCAAAGGGGTCAAGTATGATATGGATGACCGGGTGTTGATCCGGGAGGTATTGGAAGAACTTAAGGAGCAGAATGTACGCTGACATTATTATAGATATTGCACATGAAAAACTGGATCAGGTATTTCAGTACAGCATCCCTTCAGAACTTGAGGGGGTGCTTGAAGTTGGTATGGAGGTTGTAGTTCCTTTTGGGAAGAGCAATAAAGAGACCAGCGGGTATGTGGTGGGTTTTTCTGAGGATGCAGATTATGACCCCAAGAAGATCAAAGAGGTGCTTGGCAGAGCTGAGCGCAGTATGGCCATAGAGTCCAGGCTGGTAGCCTTGGCAGCGTGGATCAAAGAGTATTATGGGGGGACCATGATCCAGGCGCTTCGGACAGTCCTTCCGGTAAAGCGTAAGGAGCGTGTGCAGAAGAAACGCAGGGTGCGTCTGCTCCTTAGTGAAGAGGAAGCAAAAAAGCAGCTCGATATCTGTCTTCACAAGAACCAGAGAGCCAGAGCCAGATTGCTGGCCGGGCTTCTTGACCAGCCGGAACAGGATTATGATCTGATCACACACAAACTGAATGTTGCATTGCCGGTGATACGTGCCTTGGAGGAGCGGGGGATTCTTACGGTGGTGTCAGAGGATCTGCTTAGAAATCCGGTGAGATATAAGCAGGCAGAGCGGCAGGAGGTTCAGTTTACCAGGGAGCAGCAGGCGGCAGTGGAAAGCTTCTGGCAGGATTACAGCGGCGGGGTGCGGGGCACTTATCTGGTGCACGGTGTGACAGGGAGCGGCAAGACAGAGGTGTATATGGAGATGATCGGTCGTGTGGTAAAGACCGGCAGGCAGGCCATTGTGCTGATCCCCGAGATTGCGCTTACTTATCAGACTGTACTGCGGTTTTACGGAAGGTTTGGTGACCGGGTGTCCATTCTTAACTCCAGATTGTCTGCCGGAGAGCGCTGCGACCAGATCGAGCGGATCCGGCGCGGGGAAGTAGATGTGATGATCGGGCCGAGATCTGCATTGTTTGCACCATTTCCCGATCTGGGGCTGATTGTGGTCGATGAGGAGCATGAGCCTGCCTACAAGAGTGAAAAGGTGCCGCGTTACCATGCGAGGGAGACCGCCATTTCCAGAGCCGGGATGGAGGGAGCCAGTGTGGTCCTGGGGTCGGCAACTCCGTCCCTGGAGGCATTCTATCAGTGCCGCAACGGCAGATATAAGCTTCTTGAACTGAAGAACAGGGCGGCGTCCCAGAGTCTTCCGGATGTATATACTGTGGATATGCGGGAAGAACTAAAGCATGGCAACCGATCAATTCTGAGTGACCGGCTGAAAGACATGATCACAGACCGGCTTCAGAAAAAAGAGCAGGTGATGTTGTTTCTGAACAGGCGCGGATATGCGGGATTTGTTTCTTGCAGATCCTGCGGGTATGTAGTAAAATGTCCCCATTGTGATGTATCTCTGTCGGCGCACAAGAACGGAAGGATGATCTGCCATTACTGCGGTTATGAGCAGCCTTCCGTAAAACAATGCCCGGAGTGCGGTTCGGAATATATCGGCGGGTTTAAAGCCGGAACACAGCAGATCGAGGATCTGGTGAAAAAGATATTTCCAGGCAGCAGGGTGCTCAGGATGGATCTGGATACTACAAGGTCAAAGGATGGACATGAAAAGATATTGTCTGCATTTGCCAATGAGGAAGCGGATATTCTGATCGGGACGCAGATGATCGTAAAAGGCCATGACTTTCCGAATGTAACGTTGGTGGGGGTGCTGGCGGCCGATCTGTCTCTTTATTCCAACGATTACCAGTCGGCGGAGCGGACCTTTCAGCTTCTCTCTCAGGCCTCCGGCAGAGCAGGGAGAGGCAGGAAGAAAGGAGAAGTAGTAATACAGACCTACAGTCCTGAGCATTATAGTATCCAGACGGCTGCAAAGCAGGATTACCAGGGGTTTTATGAGGAGGAAATGAAGTATCGCCGCCTTATGGGGTATCCTCCGGCTGCTCAGCTTCTGGCTGTATGGCTGACAGGCAGTGACGAGGAGCATCTGAAAAAAGCGGCTTTATACTTGAAAGAATTTACTGTGCGGATCAATAAGGGAGGCCGGCTGTCTGTTATTGGGCCGTCTGCCCCATATGTGTCCAAGATCAGCGACCAGTACCGGCAGATTTTATATATTAAAAGTGCAGAATACAGATTTTTGATCGAAGCAAAGAATTTGATGGAACAATATATAGAGATGAACACAGGATTTGACAGTTTGCGGATCCAGTTTGATTTTAACCCAATAAATACAACATAAGGAGAGAAAAATTATGGCTATCAGAAAAATCAGAGAATTAGGTGAAGATGTACTTGCCAAACCATGCAAGGAAGTGCCGAAGATGACGTTTCGCACAAAGACATTAATCCATGATATGCTGGATACGATGTATGCGGCGTCGGGAGTAGGCCTTGCTGCCCCCCAGGTGGGGATTTTAAAGAGGATCGCAGTTATCGATGTGGGGGAAGGGCCGATCGTATTGATCAATCCGGTGATCCTTGAGACGGAAGGAGAACAGACCGGTGAGGAAGGATGCTTAAGCCTGCCGGGAAAGGCGGGGATCGTGACCAGACCGAATTATGTGCGGGTTCGCACCTTGAATGAACAGATGGAGGAAGTGGAGATCGAGGGGGAGGAACTGCTTGCAAGGGCGCTCTGCCATGAGATCGAGCATCTGGACGGGAAGATGTATATCGACCTTGTGGAAGGCGGGATCTATGATATCGAAGCCAGTGAGGAGGAAGCGTAGATGAGGGTTATATTTATGGGGACCCCGGATTTTTCCGTTGGGACTTTGGAGGCCCTGGTGGAGGCAGGGCACCAGGTGGTCCTTACAGTCACACAGCCGGATAAGCCGAAGGGGCGCGGAGGAAAGATGCAGTATACGCCGGTGAAAGAGACGGCTCTTAAATACGGCATCCCGGTATTTCAGCCCAAAAAGGTCCGGGAGCCGGATTGCATCGCGGAACTTCGGAAATATGAGGCGGATGTTATGGTAGTGATTGCATTTGGACAGATCCTCCCGAAAGAGATTCTTCAGATGACTCCTTACGGGTGCGTGAACGTCCATGCGTCATTACTTCCCAGATACCGGGGAGCTGCACCCATCCAGTGGGCAGTCATTGATGGAGAGAAGGTTTCAGGCGTTACGACTATGCAGATGGATGAAGGGCTGGATACCGGCGACATGCTCCTTAAGGCGGAAGTTGTGCTGGATGAGAAGGAAACCGGCGGGAGCCTTCACGATAAGCTTGCCAGGACAGGGGCAGAGCTTCTGATAGAGACGTTAAAAGCCTTAGAAGACCAGACGGTAACTCCCAAGAAGCAGGGGGAGAGTCCGACAGCCTATGCCCGCATGCTGGATAAGGAACTGGGAAATATTGACTGGAGCCGGACGGCGGAAGCCATTGAGCGGCTGATCCGCGGATTAAACCCATGGCCGAGTGCCTACACGAATTGGAACGGGAAGATCATGAAGATCTGGGAAGCACAGGTTGTTTCGTCCAAAGAGGCTGTCAGCAAAATGAAATCCATGGCAGAGCCGGGGACAGTTGTATCAGTAGAGAAAGACGGATTCCTGATACAGACGGGAGATGGGATTTTGAAGGTCACTAAGCTTCAGATTCCCGGGAAAAAGAAGATGGAGGCCGCGGCATTTCTGCGGGGATATCCGATGGAAGCAGGAACAGTTTTTAAAAATTCTTAAAAATGTATGAAGAGTCAGTATTTTCACGGTTTTTCATATATAATACTTAGTATATGTCCGTGAAGGAGGAACTGAAATGTATTATCCGATGTATATTGATCCAACCTATATATTGGTGCTTGCAGGTGTTGTCATCTCCATGATTGCATCTGCAAAGATGCGATCTACCTTTAACAGATATTCCAGAGTCAGGAGCCGTTCAGGGATGACAGGAAGGGAAGCGGCAGAGAAGCTTTTGCACAGCCAGGGGATCTATGATGTCAGGGTGGAGTATGTATCCGGCAGCCTGACAGATCACTATGATCCGCGCAGTAAGGTGCTGCGGCTCTCCGATGCGACCTACAATTCTTCTTCCGTTGCGGCAATCGGAGTAGCCGCACACGAATGCGGGCATGCCCTCCAGCATGCCGGAGGGTATGCACCCTTAAATATCCGGAGCCTGCTGGTTCCGGTGGTGAATTTCGGGAGTGCAGTCTCATGGCCGCTGATCCTGATAGGGCTTTTAATAAACAGCCGATCAGCCGTTTTGTTATTGAATCTGGGGATTCTGGCTTTTTCTCTGTCCGTTCTGTTTCAGATCGTGACATTGCCGGTGGAATTTAACGCATCAAACCGTGCGCTTAGGATTCTGGGAGATACAGGGATGCTGTATCCGGATGAGGTGCGGGATACAAGGAAGGTACTGACTGCGGCCGCCCTTACTTACGTGGCGGGGGCTGCTGCCGCGATTCTGCAGCTTCTAAGGATTCTGCTCCTTACCAATTCCAGAAGAAGAGATTAGTGGAGGAATTGTAAGATGGCATCATCTGTAAGTGGCCGGGAGCTGGCTCTTAGGGCTCTGCTTAGTATTACAAAGGACGGGGAGTACAGCCATATTGTTCTGAAAAGGATTCTGGATGAGCATCAATATCTGGATAAAAAAGAGCGTGCGTTTATCACAAGGGTGGTAAACGGCACGCTTGAACGCATGATAGAGATTGACTATATCCTCAATCAATT
>CANSCI010000060.1 GCA_947645355.1 uncultured Dorea sp.
CGGGGAATCCTTTGAATTATCAGGTTTCCTCGCATTTACACTGTCAAAGATGGGAAATTATTGCACACTTTCTCAAAAAAATCAAATGTATTCGAAACAGCTGCTGCTATTCTGCCAGAAACAATTCATTTCCTTTACGCCCGCTGCAAGCCTTCCTCATCTTCATGCTCCCCGCCGCCAGCAAGGCCTTGCTGACACTGCGCGCCCCCTGCGGGCATACCGCCATACACCGCATGCAGGAAATACATTTCCCCGGATCGGTTCGGGCCGGATCCTCCTGCGAAATTGCTCCTGCCGGGCACTCCCCCGCGCAGCGTCCGCATCTGATACAGGACTTCCCTGCTCTTGGCTTCATGGGAACACCGCCGTAGCTCCGGTATGGCCGATTCCCCGGAAGCGTCAACTGCCCCTTACATATGCCGGCATCTATTTTAGACCGAACATCCTCCGCGAATCCTGCAATTTCCTTTTTATCCTGTGTATCCGGCCGGCCGGCGGCAAAACACCGCATAATGGAGTGCTCTGCAACTGCGGCAGCCGCCGCTGCACACAAAAATCCTCTCTCCTCCAGAATGTCCTGCAGTTCCGCAAAGGTATCGTCGTACGCACGGTTTCCATATACCACGATCAGGACTGCACCGGCACCATTTCCCTGCACCGCGCGCAGCCGTTCTGCCGCAGCAGCGGGAACTCTGCCGCCATAAGAAGGAACCGCCACAATACAGAGATCCTCCTCACTAAAAACGCATTTAGAAAAATCCACATCTCTCCTTGACAGATCAATAAATGTACTCTCCTTGCAAAATGCCCCGGTAAATATATCGGAGACCTTCTTCGTGCCCCCGGTGGGACTGAACACCATCTCATATACCGCCATTTTCATTCCTCCCTCATTTTGGCTTCTGTTATTCAGCAGTCATGCTTCATGCATTCTTTTTTATCTTACCGTCCCACGCACATATAGTCCAGGATCTCCTCCACAGTCTCTGCGATATAGTCTGCTCCTGCCTGGGCAAGCTCTTCCCTTGTCCCAAAACCGTACAGCACTCCCAGGCAGTCAATGCCTGTGCTCCTGGCTCCCATAACATCATGCTTACGGTCGCCCACCATAAGCACCCCTCTCTTATCCTTGACCCGGACAAGATCCATGGCATACCGGATCACCTCCGCCTTGGTTCCCCTGCGTCCGTCAAGTTCCATGCCCGCAACACAGTCAAAATACGGAGCAAGACCAAAATGCTCTATGATCCTCTTCGCAAAAGGTTCCGGCTTAGAAGTGGCCACTGCAAGCCGCTTTCCGTGTTCCTTCAACGTCTTTGCCACTTCCTCAAATCCACCATAGACGCTGTTCTCATATATTCCTTTGTCTCTGTAATATTCCCGGTAGTATTCCACCGCCTCCAGCGCTTTTTCCCTGGAAAATCCATAATACTCCTGAAAAGAATCCACAAGGGGCGGGCCGATAAACTTGCACAGTTTATCATAATCCTTCTCCTCGACGCCATATTTCTTCAACGCATAGACAACGGAGTTAGTAATACCCGGTGCTGAATCTGTGATGGTTCCGTCCAGATCAAATAAAAATGTATCGTAGCTTCTCATGCCATCTGCCCTCCCGCAATCTCCACTCTACAAATCAAAAAGGACATCTTCATAGTCCTTCACATAATACTTTATATTTTTCCGTCCCTTCTGAATGACCGTATGCCCCTCCGCCTCCAGCTTTTCTCTCTGCGCTTCGGCACCGCCGGGATATTTCTCATTCAATTCCCCGTTGGCTTTTAATGTCCTCCAATAAGGAGTCTCATCCTCAGAACGCTGGTAACTCGCCCAAGCTGCAATAGAAACAAATATTCCTGCCGTAATAGGCTCTGTAAAATCCGCACCTTTCAACTTTGCAAAATATTCCCGGATTTTCCCGACAGTGACCACTTTCCCCCGGGGAACTTGTCTCATTATATTATCATAGTCGATGGGCGGGGCAAAATACATTCTGCTCCCGCCGTATTTCTCAATACTCCTCTTGTCTGTGATCGTCTGAAACTTCGGCATATCCTTACTGTCATGCAGCATAGCGTTAAAATCTTTTTTATCTTCATTTGCCATATCAGCCACCTCCTGCTCTAAGCATAGCCTGTCTTGTCAATCTATGCAATGAAACAGTTTTGAAAATTTCCGGACTTTTATGCATCCGCGCTATGTTCAATCTTATCAAAGATAACCGTTTGCCCTTTCATAGATATTTTTCCCACTTGATAACCGTACTTAGTAAGTTCCTTTTTGTATTTTAGAAAAGAGTGGTCTATTGGTATTCCTGCAATCTTCTCTATTTCTTCAAATGTCAGCTTAAAAGATTGACTTTTATTACTCTGCACATATTCCCATAAAGCACTGTACTTACTCATTGCGCTTTCCCTCTTTCATTCAGCCCTCATTAAATTGATTTTCTTTGAATCCATCTCGCACCTCTACTTTCCCTGCTGCTTCTGGCTGTCGGAACAGACGGGAGATCAGCTTATAATTCCCGATAATACGGACAAATATTTTCATAATGTCCATCCTTCATTTTGAACCCGTTCGGTATTGTTCCAAGCTGTATAAATCCCAATCGCTCATACAAATGCCTTGCATGAATATTACTCTCAACAACAGCATTAAACTGCAGCACCAGAAACCCAAGTCTTTTGGCATTTGACAAACAATCTTTTACTAACTGCTCCCCAATATGTCTGCCCCTGCACTCTGCACTTACTGCATAGCTCGCATTGCAGATATGCCCGCATCGCCCTATATTATTAGGATGCAGCGTATATAGTCCAACAATCGCTCCATGATCTTCTGCAACCCCGCAATAGCTTTGTGCACGAAAAAAATCCGCTCCGCCTGATTTATCAAGCGGCTCTTCATACGGAAATGCATTGCCCTCTTCAACTATGCCATTCCAGATATTAATCATATCCGGCAGGTCACCTTCTTGGTATTGTCTGATCAACATTTTTATACCTCCATAAACTCTTTGGTATTTGGCACTGTCTTAAAGCCGGCGCCTTTTTACAGCCATCTGTTTTTCCTGCTGTCTAATATAATTATATCGGTACACCAAAATAAAATCAAGCGGCCTAAAAATCCGCCTTACCAAACGGAAAATTTATAAATCAAGTTTCATATAGATCGAAGTATCCATCGGGCTGTCGTTGTATCTTTCTGTCTCATAAAAGCCATATTTCTTATACATATGTATTGCACTCTGCAAAAACGGAAGTGTGTCTAACAGTACACATTCCGAAAATAATACGCTTACTTCTTCCCGCTTCTCATAAGCCCGTACAATCTTTATATCTCTTGCAACTTGTATGTCTCTATCCATTTTATGATACCATCTCATCCACTCTGCGCCCTCTGGCTGGTTCTTTGATGACCTGACGTTCTGCCCCGCAAGCTTGGAGTTATATTACTGCTATTTTTTCAGAAAATCACTAAATTCTTTCAATTCCTGTTTCGTATCTTCTGAAAGTCTGTTAAATTCTGTATCGTGGATTGCTCCCTCTAATGTATATAGATGTACCAGACACACATTCGGGTATTTATGCTTTAATTTAAGAAAAGCATCTTTTGCGCCTGCCTCAATAAGCTTCTCACAAGAATCAATACCAACAGACGTTAACTTTTTTGCCATTTCTTTACCAATATTCATCATTGATGTTAATTCCGACATAGTTATCTCCAACTCTCCATCGTTTACTTCTCCCTATAAACTCCCGCTTTAACTCCCGAAAAGCACGAAACATTAACCGAGTGATGCCTTCCGTGTCAAGAAAACCCCAACGATCGACCCTGAAAAGATAAATGGTGCTGATCTGACAAATACCCATTCAAACACGTGAAAAGCCGCTCCGGCAACGGCGGTTTCAGGATCATTATAATCCCAGCCCAGGTAGGGACTATTTAATACTATTAAGACAGCTGCAATTGTTATTATGACTATACACAATGAGAGAAACATCCAATGCACTATTTTTCTTCTCATAGTCTTATTTTTTGCAAATTGCAGGTTTATAATCTCCAGCTTTTCAGAGATCATTTCTAAGTCATCAATTTTCGGTTCGATAACTGTTTCCCCAAGCAAAGTGCTTACAGGTGTTTCAAGAACCTCCGACATGGAGATCAACATATCGGCATCAGGAACTGACAATCCCTGCTCCCACTTAGAAATTGTCTGCCGCACCACATTCAGCTTAATAGCGAGTTCTTCTTGTGAAAGACCTTTTGATTTTCTAATTGCTTTAATATTTTCGTTTAACATTATGAATAACCTTCTTTCTTTCAGTTGTTGCCACAACTATATAAAAAACTGCCTGTTGCCGCAAGCAACGCATATTAACAACATTGAATCCGGGTAAAATCTTGAATTCATCTCGTGTATAATATTTGAAAAGAAATGTGCCGTCCACTCCGGCCGGCAGACAGATGCCAATCTTTCATTATTATTACTGATTCTGCATAGAGAAATTATTTTTCTTGGATTTATTTCAACGTTATTTTCCATTCTCATCTTAGCCTCCTCTGCAATTTGAAAGCTACATCGGTTTCAGATTCCGATTGAGCCGATCTACCATCCAGACAAACCGTTTTTCCCGCCCGGCCTCTGTCTTCGCGTCAAAATATGCCCGTGTGTAAGTCTTTCTCACCGACAAAGACATGGCCTGAAAATTTGTACAGGCAGGCTCATATCCTTCCAGCAATGCAGAAAGACAGGCAATCTGTTCCTCTGTAACCGTCATAGATTTTGGAGCGTCCCACTGACCATTTCTTTTAGCTTCCTCTATCTTCTTCCTGCCAAAATCAGTCATAAGGCCCCGCTCTTCAAGGCTTTTGGTCAACGCCTTATTTTTCTCCGACCACTTACTCTTTTCTCTTCGCATAGAAAAATATTTTTTATAGGTTTTATCGTCAATGCTCTTCATCTGCCCATCGATCCACCCAAAACAGAGCGCTTCCTCAAGGGCTTCCCCTGCCTTGATTGTTTTCGGTCCGCCTGACTTTCCAAATAAAAGCCAGACACCTGCATCCGACATATAGTTCTCCTCAAGCCATCTCCTGAATTCTTCTCTGCCTGCAAATTCCATGATATCACTCATTGTACTTTTCCTCCTCCAGCTTGTATGTCCCCTTCCCCTGTTTTCTTACTAATCCGTCGGCCTCACCCTGATTCAAAGTCCTTTGAAACTGCCTTGCACTGCAATGGAGATAAAAAGCCCCTTGTTCCAGCTGTTCCCCCTGAAAAGGTAGACCTGGCAAACTCATTATCTTTATGCTTCAATAAAGGAATGGCTCATAATATAAAATTCCTCCTGACTTGGAAGATGCTTCTTCTCCATCCTTTCCAGAGTATCGTCATAGCGGAGCGCGTCTTCCTCACTGATGGCTATGGCCGGACTCTCCTTATAAATCCATTCGCGACCTGCAAGTGCGTTTGGGATCAACTCTTTTACCATCATTGCTGCCGGGTATTTTCCGCCTTCAATACATACATTATATTTCCTGCAGCTTTGAAACCCAAGACTCACATAATTGACAGGGCTTCCAAAAATCACGATCGTATCGTAACCCAGCTCCCCCGCCTTATTAAACGAATGCTTAAGAAGCATTTTTCCATACCCCCTTCTCTGATATTCTGGAAGGATGCAGACAGGACCAAATGTCAAAATATTTTTTATATGCCCGTTTTCATCCTTTAACGTCGTTTTTGTGTACATAACATTCCCAATGATCCGGCCGTTCAATTCCAGAACAAAATCAAGTTCCGGAATAAAATCCTTATGTCCCCGCATGGTATGAACTAAATAGTGTTCGATACAGCCCGGAATATAGATATTATAAAAAGCTTCCCGCGTAATTCTTTCCACTGTTTTATGATCACTTTCCCTCTCGTTTCTGATGTTAATCTGCTGTTCCATTGCAAAATCCTCCATAAAATTTTTGTAGACTGCCCTCTCCCCGATGCCGGCAGTCTGCAATATATCCATCAAGACTCATCACAATAAATAAAATAATTATTCTCATATGCCTGTTTCTTCTGCAGGTATCTTTTCCCCAAGCATTGTATATCCGTTTTCTCCCGTGTCCTCATCAATAACTTCTGACAGTACAGAAAAACCCTCTTTAAGGTAAAATGCAGCTGCTCTTGTATTTTTTTGATATACACCCAGAGAAAGCCTGTCATACTTTTCCTTTGCATAATCTAAAGGCTGTCTGCCGATCCCGCAGGAACGGCAGATTTTATCCACAAAAATCCCGGCGATATATCCGCTTATTATCCCGATAAACCCCTGTGTTATTCATGCTCCCCGATTATTTTCTCCATCCATATCATATCATACCAACGGCCAAATTTGCAGCCGCACTTATGGAACCTGCCTACCTGCTTAAATCCTAGATGCCCGTGGAATTGTGCGCTGTTCTTTGTCAGGTATTCGTCATCTTCCTCCGGGTGACCGATACAGGCATACAGATTAAGAATCCCCATATTTTTAAGTTCCCGTTCCAACGCCTCATAAAGTTTCCTTCCAACGCCGCATCTGCGTGCATCTTTTGCCACATAAATCGAAACTTCCGCCGACCTGTCATATGCCGCACGCCGAATAAAGGCCCCTGCATACGTATATCCTATAATCTTTCCGTTATGTACTGCGACAAGATACGGATATTCTTTCACCGTATTTTCAATCCTGCCCTTAAATTCATCTATTGAGGGCGTTTGATACTCAAAGGAAACAGCTGTATTTTCCACATAATATGTGTATATATTTAAAATCTCCTCTGTATCGCCGGCAGTTGCCGTCCTGATTTCCATATGATCCATTTATATTCCCTCCGTGAATCCCTTCACAGTCTTCAAGCTGTCTCAAAATTTTTATCTTTTATATTCTATCATTGACCAGACCCGGAACACAAGCCTGGCTGCAACATTTTACAAACCATCCCGGAAAAACTCCGCTGTTTCCACATCCCCGAGATTATGGTATAATCAAGAGGACAAAATGGTAAATTCGTGAATTTATGGAGGTATGTAAAATGGCTAAGAACGAAAGATTTGAGAATGTTTATTCACAAGGGAAGATAACGACCATGGAAATTTGGGTAGATAAAGAGACTGGTGTGAATTATTTGTTTCATGCAAGCGGGTACTCCGGTGGAATGACACCGTTGTTGGACAGAGAGGGGAAACCAGTGATTTCTCCGATTGTAAACAGATAAGAGGGAATAACCATCTCATTACATATTGGCAGCATTTCATGACAATGGCATTGTTCCCTTGCCCCACATTTGATATTCTGATAAAAAACGTGGTGACGAAAATGTTAAAACTTGCGATTTGTGACGACGACCCATTTATGGAGAAAGAGATCACTGACCACATTTCCAAATACATGGCAGAAAAAAATAGAATGCCATACTGTGTCAGCAGTTTCTTAAACGGGCGCTCACTTTTAGAAACTGACTGCAATTTTGACCTGATCTTCCTGGACATCCAGATGGAGCGGCCAGACGGAATGGAGACCGCCAGGATGCTCAGGAAGCGGAAAAATCACAGTCTTATGGTCTTTGTGACTGTCCTGAAAGAATATGTATTTGACGCTTTTGAAGTAGAAGCCTTTGACTACCTGATCAAACCGCTGGACAACGATCATTTCAGGAGGACTATGGATCGGGCTCTCAAATCTTTGGAACAACAGACCGCAAAGAGTATCGTCGTTCGGCGGGGAAACTCCTGCGAGGTGATCCCTCTGGCCCGGATCATGTACTGTGAGGTACAGGGAAGAAAGCTGTATATTCACCAAAGCAGCGGAAAAATCACTGACTACTATGACCGGCTGGAGAACTTTGAACGCCGTGTGGACGGACGTTTTTTCAAATGCCACCGAAGCTATCTTGTGAATTTCGACTATGTCCTCGGATGTAATGCCGGGCAGCTCACCCTTTCCCAAGGTGATGTCATTCCTGTCTCCAGACTGCGTGAGCGGGACCTGACTCAGGCTTTTTTGCATTACATGAAAGAAAGGAACCTCTGAGATGGACTATTTTAGTTTTGTTCTTAACAGCTTTTGTCTTGCGGCACAGGGCATTATTCACATCATTTTCGTCAGCCGCCTTACCGGCGTTAAACAGAAACCCTATCACTTTGCAATATATCTTTCTCTGTTGTTTATTACCGACGAAATCTTCACACACTTTAATCTCCCCGGAATACTGTCTGTCACTGCGATATTACTCATGCTGTACTGCATCATACGCTTTACCCTGAAGAGGACGTGCTCTGTCTCCTTTGCAGCCGCAATTTACGCAGTCTACATCTCGCAGCTTTCCTTCGGCATCATTAATTCGGCAGAATCCATCATCTTCCCTGCTCTGGTAGGAAAGCCTCTGTTATACCCGCTACTCATTCTGGCAACGCTGACGGCATTTGCAATCTGCGTCTGCTGCTGCGCCGCCGTCCTGAACTGCCTGTCACTGGCAGGAGACACACAGACACCGTTGACCGGCCTGCTGCTTCTCCCCGGGCTGTTTCTTTTTGCTGCCGAATTATACATTATCCACACTTCCTACAGCGTTCTTCCCTCTTCCCTCTCATTCGAAGACGCAGGAAAACACGGTGTGCTTCTGTCCCTGCAGGCTCTTGGACTTGGTGCGCTGCTCTGTACTTTGTATATCTACCGGCAGCTCTGCCGCAGCTTTCAGGCACAGGCAGCGCTGCAATCTCTGACACAGGCCGCCAAGGCTCAGAAAATCTATGTCGAAGAAGCAAGGGCACGCTACGAACAGACCAGAGCCTTCCGTCATGATATTAAAAATCACCTCTCCGTGCTGGACGGGCTTTTGAGCAGTCAGAAAATAGAGGAAAGCAGAACCTATCTAAAAAGACTGGAAACTGTTTCTTCCTCATTATCCTTTCCCTGTCAGACTGGCAATTCCGTCGTAGATATTTTATTAGAGGAAAAACTGGGACTGGCAAAAGCCGGCGGAATCACTGCCGAAGCCTCACTGATCCTGCCTGGAACATTGAACATTGATGATTTTGACTTGTGTGTCATCTTCGCAAATGCCCTGGATAATGCGGTCTCTGCCTGCAGAAAGATTGACGGGGAACGACTCATCCGCGTCACCGGAGAAAAACAGGGGGATTTTTATATGCTGGAATTTGTCAATACCTGCCTGCCCGGCCCGCTTCCCCCCGCCGGCACCGGACTTGCCAACATCAAATCGGTGGCAGAAAAATACCATGGCGCAATGCTGACCGAAAAAGCTGAGCACTATTTCTGTCTGAACGTACTGCTGAACATCTCACAAAACAAATCCCTATAATCATTTCATTACAGGCAGACAGCAGTTCAGGACAGAACTATTGATTTCTGTCCTGAAGTTTTCTATTCTAGGTATCAGGAGGTGATTTTATGAGTATAAACGGCATCAACCCAGGCTCCCCGGCCGGCAGTTCAAGTCCTGGCCAGAATTTTGGCATTGACGCAAAGATACGTTCTCTGGAACAAAAAGTACAAAAACTGGAGCGGGAAAAGGGAAAAGCCCTTCAGCAGAAAAATGAAGAACTGGAAAAGAAACTGGAAAAACAGATCCAGGAACTGGAAAAACAAATTCAACAGCTGAAACAGCAGAAAAAAGGTAGCTCAGAGGAAGCTGTTTCGGATGCACCAGAGCAAAACAGAGCGGGCAGACTCCCGTCCGGTGATGAAGCATCTGTAGATACCTATGCATAACTTTATGCACAGCTCCTTTCCCTGCAAACAAAAAAGTGGTCACAAAAAGCCGCGGCATCCGAACTCACACACTCGGACGCTCTGCGGCTTTTGTGGCAGCTTTTGCTGTTTATTCATTATTCATATTTGCCAGCTTCGCCGCCTGGTCGGCTGCGATACAGGCATCTATGATCTCCTGGATATCCCCGTTTATTATCTTATCCAGCTTATATAAAGTCAGTCCGATCCGGTGATCCGTCACACGCCCCTGCGGGAAATTATAGGTACGGATCTTCTCAGAACGATCCCCCGTACCGATCTGGCTCTTTCTTGCCTCCGACTCTGCGTCATGTCTCTTCTGGCATTCCAGGTCATATAATTTTGCACGCAGCAGGGCAAATGCCTTCTCTTTATTCTGAAGCTGGGACTTCTCTGTCTGACTGTAGATCACGATCCCTGTGGGATAATGGGTCAGACGGACCGCGGAATCTGTAGTATTGACACACTGCCCTCCGTTTCCTGACGCACGCATAACATCAATCCGGATATCCTTCTCGTCAATCTGAATATCCACATCCTCGGCCTCCGGCATAACGGCCACTGTAATGGTAGATGTATGGATACGGCCTCCGGACTCTGTCTCCGGTACACGCTGGACACGGTGCACGCCGGATTCATATTTCATTACGGAGTAGGCTCCGTTCCCTGTAATCATGAACGTGACGTTCTTCATCCCCCCGATGCCGATCTCCTCACACTCTACCAGTTCAACCTTCCAGCGGCGGCTCTCTGCATAATGGAGATACATGCGGTAGATCTCAGCCGCAAACAATGCTGCCTCATCTCCGCCCGCACCTGCACGAATCTCCACGATAACGTTCTTGTCGTCATTGGGATCCTTGGGAAGCAGGAGAATCTTGAGCTCACGCTCCAACTCCTCCACACGCTTTTTGGATTCGTTCAGTTCCTCCTTGGCAAGTTCCTTCATCTCTTCATCTGTCTCTTCCTCCAGCATCTCAAGACTGTCTGCGATTGCCTGCCTGCATGATTTATATTCTTTGAAAGCTTCAACGATAGGAGTCAGGTCATTCTGCTCCTTCATCAGCTTACGAAAACGCTTTTGGTCATTGGCTACATCCGGTTCCTGAAGTTCACTTAATATTTCTTCAAACCGAATGAGCAGATCCTCTAACTTGTCAAACATAATCTTTCCTCCTGATTCTCTTACGGCTATCCTACATTGTACCTTGCACATACCACTCGGTCAAGTC
The DNA here is from genome assembly GCA_947645355.1 of uncultured Dorea sp. Lineage (GTDB taxonomy): Bacteria > Bacillota > Clostridia > Lachnospirales > Lachnospiraceae > Dorea_D. The sequence continues at coordinate 11,024 of CANSCI010000060.1, forward strand.
CTGCCAGATCCTTTTTTACAGAGATACTGCCGTAACCGGCCGCATGAAGCAGTCTGGCAACCGCAGCCGCCTGGTCACACCCGATCTCAAACAAGATCCATCCCCCCTCTTTGATATAGGATGATCCCTCCTCAATAATCCTGCGGTAAAAATGCAGACCATCCGCCTTGCCGTCCAGCGCAATATACGGGTCATGGAGCCTTACCTCCTCCTGAAGCCCCTGAATCACATCCGTCCTGATATAAGGTGGGTTAGACACGATCATATCGTAGACTCCCGACACATTTTCGAACAGATCACTTTTTATAAACTCTGCCTCAACATGGAGACGGACTTTGTTCTCCCCTGCAACCACAAGCGCTTCCTGCGAGATGTCTGTCCCTGTTCCGGTAAGGCCGGATACTCCCTGCTTTTCTGCTGTATATTTCAACAGGCTTAAAAGAATGCAGCCGCTTCCTGTGCACATATCCAGAACAGACATCCCGGGTTCTACTCTTTTTGCGGCTTCTTCTACCAGAATCTCCGTGTCCTGCCTTGGAATCAGCACATGCCGGTTCACCCGGAACGAATAGCCCATAAATTCCTGCTCCCCTGTAATGTGTTGGAGCGGCACCCTCTCGCTGCGCCGCCTGATGCATTCCAGGTAAACTTTCGCCTGCCCGGGCTCTATCTCCCGGTCAGGAGCCCCGTAATAGGCCGCCTTTGTAATTCCAGCAGTATATTCAAGAAGACGCCACGCATCAATCTGATACTCCTTAATTCCGCTTTCCTTAAGTATCGCCTGCCCGTTATCATACAGCTTCTGCAGTGTGAAAATTTTCTGCTTCATATGCTCTCCAATCAAACACAGCCTCCACAGCCTGAATTGCCACCTCTATCATATCGTCATCCGGCTCCTTCGTTGTCAGCCTCTGGATCGCCAGTCCAGGTGCGCTGATCAGGTTGATCAGGACATTGTCACTTCTCCCCGCCAGCTTCAGCACTTCGTAGGAAATACCTGCAATCACGGGAAGAAGCAGGATCCTGACTACGACCCGCATCAGTGCAGAATCCACCTGAACTACCAGAAGCAGCAGGATACTGATAAAAAGAACCAGAAATAAAAAGCTGGTTCCGCAGCGCTTGTGCTGCCTGGAACTGACTCTGACATTTTCCACTGTAAGGGGAAGGCCGTGCTCGATGCAGTTGATGCATTTGTGTTCTGCTCCGTGGTACATGAATGTGCGCTTTATATCCTTCATCCGGGAGATCAAAAGCACATAAGCTACAAAGATTCCGATCCGCACAAATCCCTCGATCACAGTCCGGACCGCGTAGGAAGATACTTTGCTCTTTAAGAAACCCGTCAGCAGATACGGGAGTACCATAAATATAGCTACAGCAGCCGCCACGGAAAAGGCCACGGCACCGCCCATCAGCCATTTTTCCTGTTTCTCTTTCTTTAATGTCTCTGCTTCTGAAAGCTCTTCAGCTTCCTCTTCCTCATCCTCATAAAAGCTTGCAGAATAAGTCAGCGTCCGGATTCCCAGCACCATAGAATCTATAAAATTAAACACTCCTCTGATAAACGGGATCTCCGTAAGTTTTTTCCATTTTACAATACTGCGATATTCCTCTTTTTTGACAATGATCTCTCTGTCCGGTGTTCTGACGGCTACCGCATATTCGTCGCCGTGCTTCATCATAATGCCTTCCAGGACAGCCTGTCCGCCGATATTTGATGACTTCATACTTTTTGGCCTTTCCCTGCTACGTCGAACGCCCATCTCACAGCTTCGCTGAGAGATGGGCGCTTCACTACCCGATACTTGCAAACTTATTTGTTCATCCCGTATTTCCTGTTAAACTTATCTACACGGCCGCGAGCCTGAGCTGCTTTCTGCTGGCCGGTGTAAAACGGATGACATTTTGAACAAATCTCTACGTGGATATCTTCACTTGTAGAGCCTGTTACGAACGTGTTCCCACAGTTGCATGTTACGGTTGCCTGATGATATGCTGGATGTATTCCTTCTTTCATTATTTTCACCTCTTCTTTATTTTACTTACGCGGTTGACGCGATTATAGTTCGTCTCTAAACAGCTTTTTAATTGTAGCATAAAACGTAGATCTTGTCTAGATTAATTTTGTCTTTTTTACTAATTGCATCAGTTCTTCGTTGTTGCGCGTCCTGGTGAACATATTAAGGATATTGTCTACTGCTTCCTCGGCACGCATTCCGTTCAGTGCGCGGCGCATGGTATCTACCGACTCCTGCTCCTGCGGCGTCAGCAGCAGATCCTCTCTCCTTGTGCCTGATTTTGCAATATCCACAGCAGGGAACATTCTCTTTTCCGACAACTTGCGATCCAGTACAAGCTCCATGTTTCCAGTCCCCTTAAATTCCTCGTAAATGACATCGTCCATCTTGCTTCCGGTCTCCACCAGTGCACTTGCAAGGATTGTAAGACTTCCGCCCCCGCGCATGTTTCTGGCCGCCCCAAAGAAACGCTTCGGCATATGGAGAGCCGCCGGATCGAGTCCGCCGGACAGTGTCCTTCCCGAAGGCGGAACAGTGAGGTTATACGCTCTTGCAAGCCTTGTGATGCTGTCAAGGATGATCATAACATCCTTCTTATGCTCCACCAGCCGCTTTGCACGCTCGATGACCATCTCGGAAACCCGTTTATGGTGTTCCGGAAGCTCGTCAAAGGTAGAATAAATCACCTCCACATTTTCCCCCTCAATGGTCTCCTTAATGTCGGTAACTTCTTCCGGACGTTCATCAATCAACAGGATCAGCAGATGAATCTCCGGATTATTCTGCCGCACAGACAATGCGATCTGCTTCAGCAGAGTCGTCTTACCGGCCTTCGGCGGGGATACGATCATACCGCGCTGCCCCTTTCCAATGGGCGAGAGGAGATCCAGGATCCTCATGGCCGTACTTGTCCGCCCGCACTCCATCTTAAGCCTCTCGTCCGGAAAAATCGGCGTCATATCTTCAAAATTCTTCCGGCGCATTGCTGTCATTGGATCAATCTCATTGATTTTTGTCAGATAAAGCAGTGCGCTGAATTTTTCCTGCTGTGTCTTAATCCTTGTATGCCCTTCTAAAACATCTCCGGTCTTCAGGTTGAACTTGCGGATCTGGGACGGGGACACATACACATCGTTCTCCCCCGGCAGATAATTAGCGCTTCTGATGAATCCATAACCGTCCGGCAGTACCTCCAGGATACCGTGGGCAATAACCCCGCTGTCCAGCTTGTCAATATCGTGAAGTTCTTTATCCCCGGTATTGGCGGACATCTCTTTCACTGCCTCTTTACTGGCCCGCCTCTCCTTCTCATCTTCCTGTAACATTAACTCTACGATTTCCGCTTTTTTTGCCGTGGAGATCCCTTTTATCCCCCTTGCCTTTGCAAGACCCTTCAACGTAGCTAACGGCAGAGATTCATACTTTTCTCTCATCATATTTTCCACTCATATTCCTTTCATCATATTCGTATGGGAACTTTTGTCTGACATGACTCGTCTGAAATATTTAATAATTATACTACACATCTTTCATTTTTAAAAGTCTTTTTTATGATTGATTTGCACAGTTTTGGGTGATATATTATAAACGTACCGTCTGTCCGCCGGGACGAACATATCTTCCGCACACAGGGAGCCATACAAATATCTCCTGAAACATGCAGTCAGACGGCAGCACAAGATCGAAGAGGAACATCCTATGAGCATACGCTGGGGCGAAAAACGGTATTATTCTCTGGATTATTATCTAAAGCACACCTACGGTGAAAAATTATATAAGATCTCTTTAAACGGAGGCATGACTTGTCCAGGAAGGGACGGAACCTTAGGGACACGCGGCTGTATCTTCTGCAGTGAGGGCGGTTCCGGTGACTTTGCCGCCGACAAACGGCTTACTATTACAGAACAGATTGACCAGGGGAAAAAGCTGGTGGAATGCAAGCATACCGGAACTTCTTATATTGCTTACTTTCAAGCCTATACCAACACCTATGCCCCTTGTGATTATCTGGAAAAAATATTCCGGGAAGCGATCGGCCATCCGGACATCCGCATTCTGTCCATAGCCACCCGGCCGGATTGTCTGGATACGGAAACTGTCAGGCTCCTTTCCATGTTAAATCAGATCAAGCCTGTGTGGGTAGAACTGGGACTCCAGACCATCCATGAACAGACCGCTGACTTTATACGCCGCGGCTATTCACTGCCTGTATTTGAAAAAGCCCTTTCTTCCCTGCACCATGCCGGGATCGATGTAATCGTCCATACTATCCTCGGACTTCCCGGGGAGGGGCTTTTACAGATGCTTGACACCATTCATTATTTAAACACGAAAGAAATCCAGGGCATAAAGCTTCAGCTATTACACATATTAAAGCATACAGATCTTGCAGATTATTATGAAGCCCACCCCTTTTTTATACCTTCCATGGAAGAATATTTTGAACTGCTTGGCAGGTGTATCTGCAGCCTGCGTCCGGACATTGTGATCCACCGCCTGACGGGGGACGGTCCTAAGCCTCTTCTTATTGCGCCTTTGTGGAGTGCTGATAAGCGGCAGGTACTGAATAAAATGCAGCAATATTTCAAGGAACATGATATCTGGCAGGGAAAGGAGTTATCACATGACTGAAACCTTCAAATTATATAAGCTGATCATCCTGTATATGCTGGAGCGGGTAGACTTTCCTCTGACCAGCTCACAGATCTCCGACTTTCTCCTTGATGAAGGGTACACTACCTATTTCAAGATGCAGCAGGCGATCTCAGAGCTTCTGGAGTCCGGCTTTATACGCGAAGAATCTACTCACAGCCGCACCTTTTACCATCTGACAGAGGAAGGTGCCGCGACGATCCAGTATTTTAAAAATGACATTTCTCCTGATATACAGAAAGATATCCACACATTTTTGAAGACACGGCAATACGAATTAAAAAATGAAGTCTCCAGCAAATCCGACTATTATCCCATATCCTCAGGAGAGTATGCTGTCCGCTGCCAGGTCATCGAAAAAGGCATACCTCTGATCGACCTTACACTCACCGTACCGGCACAGGGCGAAGCGGAGACACTGGCCAATAACTGGACAAAAAAAAATCAGCAGGTCTATGCTATGATTATGAAGGAGTTATTATGAAGATCAGAAAACTAGGCGAATTATATGTAAGTTTTTTTAAAATCGGAGGCCTTACCTTCGGCGGCGGGCTTGCCATGCTCCCCATGCTCCAGAGGGAGGTAGTAGAAGATCGGAAGTGGTGTACCGAAGAAGAAATCCTCGACATGTACGCAATCGGACAGTGTACACCGGGCATCATTGCGGTAAACACTGCCACCTATGTAGGATATAAACAGTCCGGCTTTATCGGCGGGCTTTTTGCCACTCTGGGCATCATATCCCCTTCGATCCTGATCATATGCCTGATAGCCTCCATCCTGCAGAACTTTCTTCATCTGCCCGCAGTTGTCCATGCCTTGTCCGGCATCCGCATCGTAGTGTGCGCTCTGATGCTCAACACGGTTGTCACTATGGCAAAAAAGGGAATTAAGGACGCGCTCGGGGCAATTCTTTTTGCCGGAGGCTTCATTCTGGCATGTTTTACACCTGTACCGACAGCGCTTATTATCGTTATCGCAGGATTCCAGGGACATATTTCCGTTTCCCTGTCCCTT
>CANSCI010000061.1 GCA_947645355.1 uncultured Dorea sp.
GAGCATCTGCCTTACAAGCAGAGGGTCATAGGTTCGAGCCCTATAGGTCCCATTTGCGGCATATGGGTGCCGCAAGAATGCCGCAGTGGCGGAACTGGCAGACGCACAGGACTTAAAATCCTGCGGGACTTATACTCCCGTACCGGTTCGATTCCGGTCTGCGGCATTGATGAGAGGTGTCTCAAACCCTTATAAACAGAGGGCTTGAGGCACTTTTTATTTTCCTTAAAAAGTTGTACAGCCCGTAAATATGGGGCTTACGCCAATATTTTTGCCATTTGGGAAGTGTCTCTTTCTTCAGATACTGCCCGAAATCGCGGATTTTTATTTTCCCTCCAGATAGAGCTGGATGCATGTGAAGAGCCGTACCAGAAAAACGCCCGGCAACCGGCCGGATATGCAGTTTCCCAAGGAGACGGTACAGGACATCCACTCCGGTCGGCCCGTCATCCTTTACGATCAGCCCCGCAGAAGCAGGCGGCTCAGACAATGGAAGAAGGAAAGCCCTTCCGGGCGGCTGGAATTAGATGCTGGAGTTTTGCTCTTGGCAGGAACATTACATCTCCCATTACATACAGGGTTATTATGTCCGGATTGATGGACGGGACGGAGATGAACTGGAAGTCATCGGAATCTATGCTCTGGTGTTGGAGAATGGGGAACGGATGCCAGACATTGCAAAGGAGCTGGAAAGTAAGTATAATTAACCTATCTTGAATTATAAAAGGGTGTCTGTTATGATAGAGTGTATTGTTGTCGGGGCTGGAGGATTTATGGGAGCGGTCTGCAGATATTTAATCGGAATGCTCCCGTTGAAAGAAGGATGTGTATTTCCAATCAAAACACTAATGATAAATATCGTGGGATCGTTTCTGATTGGAATTGTGGCTGCATTGGCAATGAAAACAGATTTTCTGGATCCCAGAATGGTATTATTCCTGAAGGTTGGGATATGCGGAGGCTTTACGACATTTTCCTCCTTCGCACTGGAGACAACAGATTTGATGAAAGACGGGAAGGTGCATCTGGCTGTCATTTATACGGTGCTGAGTGTTACGCTCGGAGTATTGGCTGTATTCGCAGGCCAGGGAATCGTCAGAAAGGGATAAGGGGATTATGGGCAGAAGGGGATATGCACCGGGGGATGAGAAACAGTTCACTGGAAGACAGTTGGAATTGCTGCAAAAAGCGGCAGATGAAGTTCAGTTTCTTTTAGACCGGGGATATGATATCAAGTCTGTCACGACATTTGTGGGCAACCATTATATGTTTTCGGAGAGGCAGCGCCTGGCTCTGGCAAGGTCTGTGTCAGCAAAAGAATATATTCAGAAACGGATCCATAAGGAGTTACTGCAGATAAGAAGGGAATATCTGCCGGAGACGGTGCATATAGACGGCTTTAATACGATTATCACATTGGAAGTAGCATTGTCCGGCTCGCCTGTACTTTACTGCAGGGATGGTGTGCTGAGGGATCTGGCCGGATTACGGGGGACATACCGCATCATTGATAAGACGCAGGAAGCGCTCAGGCTGTTGCTTGGACATCTGGAACTTCTGGATATACAGGAAGTCGTTTTTTATTTAGATGCGCCTGTATCTAATTCCGGCAGACTGTCGGGATTAATCCGGGAGTGTTCCCACGAATATCATATATCTGTGCAGACGCAGATCATCCCGGATGTGGACCGGGTTTTAGAACGGATGGAGGGTGTGATCAGCGGAGACGCTATTATTCTAAACCGCTGTCAGAACTGGCTGAATATTATGCCGTTGATTTTGGAGCAGATGGAATGTGTTTGGAAGATCCATCTCTGAGATGCTTTATATTTCCACCATATTTTCTTTGCAGAAATGTTGGCTTGGAGGAAGTAGTGTCTTTGATTCTGTAGGAAATGAGAGAGAATAAAGATATGGATAATAAAAAAGTAAATGCGATGAGTTTTGCAAAAGTATATCCGCTATTGACTGCTAAAGCAGAAAAGAAGGGACGGACAATAGCTGAAGTAAATGAAATTATCTGTTGGCTGACCGGATATAGTACGGAAGAAATAGAAAATGCCAGAAATAATTCCGTCACTTATGGTGATTTTTTTCAAAATGCACCATATCCAAATCCAAACAGGAAAGCAATTAAAGGTGTGGTCTGCGGGATTCGTGTAGAGACAATTGATGAGCCGCCTATGCAGGAAATCAGATATCTGGATAAGTTGATTGATGAACTGGCCAAGGGAAAATCTATGGATAAAATCCTTCGCAGATGAGCAGTGAGGTGAATAAAATGTGGAAATGTCCAAAATGCGGCCGTACATTTAAGAATACAAATCAGGATCATTACTGCGGCAAGGCTCCGAAAACAATTGAAGAATATATAGAACGCCAGCCAGAGCAGATACAGACCTTTCTGCGGCAGGTGAGTATCGCAATAGGTTCCGCAATACCAGATGCGGCGGAAAAGATATCATGGAGTATGCCGACTTATTGGAAAAAACATAATCTGATACAGTTTGCAGCTTTTAAAAAGCACATAGGCCTGTATCCCGGCCCGGAAGCAGTGAATACTTTTTCCGACAGGCTGAAAGAATATAAGACAAGCAAAGGAGCCATACAGCTTCCGTATGATAAGCCTCTGCCGCTTGAATTAATTGAAGAGATTGCAAAATGGTGTGAAAAGGAGTATGGACGATGATGGATCAGGATATTTTACTTTTTTTTGATCAGCATATGGATTCGCTGCCGCTCTATGAAGCATTTGAAAGCAGCGTAAGAAAAGAGATTACGGATATACGGATAAAAGTCCAGAAAACACAGATATCTTTTTATAACAGACATTTGTTTGCATGCGTTTCCTTCGCAAAAGTCAGGAAGAAGAAAGACTGCCCGGATAACTATATTGTCATCACGTTTGGGCTGAATCATAAATTGGAATTACCAAGAATTGATGCGGCTGCCTTTTCTGATAAAAAGTAAATTCTGTACGATTCAGAAAAGCAAAAAGGATTAGGAAAAACAGGTTATGGCAATGGAAAATGGAGTATGGACGATGTATGGCATGGACTGGGACGATCCATACTGGATCCGCTCCTGCAGGGAGTTGATAAACTGGATCAATGGGATTGGTTTCATCCGTGACTTCCGGCAGAAACGAAATAAAGAGGGCGCGGAATATGGAATGGCAGTATCCGTCTACATGACGCCAGAAGAATTGTGGGGATATGATCTGGTAACATCTGCATACAAAGAGACGCCGGAGGAATCCAGAGAACGTATTTACAGACATGTGCGGGGCCATTATCCGAATGCGACAGAAAAACAGATAAACATTTTGATGAAATGAAAAGGAGGGCGTGAATTTGATTAACCGGGAAGACATGCTGGAACTGACCAGACGGATGACGCCGGCCCGGACGTCCATAACAAGGGCTGCCGGGTGCTACATAGACAGGGACGGGATGGAGACGAACTGAAAGTCATCGGAATCTATGCGCCGGACAGTGACTTATGGCATACATTGATTGAAGCAGACAATGATCATGCCTGCAATTATTTGAATATCTTTATGCGGAAAAGGTATATTGTATTTATATTGATCTGCCATATAATACAGCTGCAAAGGGGACGAGAGATGAAAACAAAGTTAGAGGTATGTGTAGATTCTGTGGAGTCTGCAGTAATTGCACAGGAGGGGGGCGCTGATTGCCTGGAGGTGTGTGCCAACCTCATTATAGGCGGTACAACACCCGGGGTGAGTCAGTTTAAACAGATCCGTAAGGCGTGTGATATAAAGTTAAACGTCCTGATTAGGCCGAGGTTCGGAGATTTTTTGTATACGGATGCGGAATTTCAGATGATGAGAGAGGATATTCGGATGTTTCAGGAGTTGGGAGCCGACGGAGTTGCAGCCGGATGTCTGAAAGCGGACGGGTTTTTAGATGTGGACAGGATGAGTGAACTTAGAGAATGTGCTGATTCGCTGCGATTTACTTTACACCGGGCATTTGATGTGTGCCGTGATCCGTATAAAGCGCTTGAGGAGGCTGTATCACTGGGGATTGATACAATTCTTACATCTGGGCAGGCTTCCTGCTGTACAGAAGGTATGAAAACGCTGGAAAAGCTTATTGCTCAGGCTGGCGAGAGGATTGAAATCTTGGTGGGCAGCGGGGTAAATGCCGAGGTCATTCGCAGTATGATAAAGAAGGGCGCTGCAGGCAGTTTTCATATGTCGGGAAAGAAGATCATAAAGAGTGGTATGGAATATCGAAAGCCGTGCGTTAATATGGGGCTGCCTGGTTTCAGTGAATTTGATATTTTGCAGACCGACAAGGAAGAGATTCAAAGAGCAAGATGTGCAATAGATGAAATGCTGCAGAAGTAATTAAAGGGCTGCCCCGCATAAGGATCCTCCCCGATCAGGATCCCCGGCGCGGCAGCCCTTTACTTCATAAGAATCTGCTAGAAGTCTGCTTTTATGTACAGATCCTTTTCCGCAGTCTGGTCTACTACCTCCGCCTGCCAGTCTGCCTTTTCGACATCCTCCACGGATACGGAGAAATACTTTGCTTCCATCTGCATCTCTTCAACCAGACAGTCCCGTACCTTTTCTGCAATCCTTTTCTTCATTTCATCCGTTCTCCCCGGATACATCTTTACACTAATATGCGGCATTGTAATTACCTCCTAATTCCATTCTGTACCGACACCTGCAGCAACAGCTTTTTCGTAGATGATTTTTGCTGTAACAAGATCCTGCGTTGCAACGCCTACAGTTTCATAGACAATAATCTCCTCATCGTTTTCCCGTCCTACAAGCTTTCCGTTGATGACGTCCCCCAAGTCTCCGGTGAAGTCCTTCTCGGTAATAATCCCCTCCTCCAGCGGAATCAGAATGTCCCCTGATTCAGAAAGAACTGCGGACTGGGAGTCAAAATAGATCTTTGACGCCCTTGGGAGTATCGCCGGATCCATCTCCTGCATATGATGCTGATAAGCTCCCACACAGCTGATGGTTGCTCCTTTTTTCACTTTAGTTCCGTCGAATACCGGTTTGGAGGACGGTGTGACCGTGATTAGAAGATCTGCGTTATCAATTGCTTCGTCAGAAGATTTTGCCGGAATGATTTTTGCACCATAGGATTTTAGTTCTTCCTGCATTTTTTCCGCGAAAGCAGCGGTGCGCTCATAATTAATATCAAATACACGGACCTCCTCGAGTTTTCTGGCCACAAGCATAGCTTCGAGCTGTGTTGCCGCCTGGCCGCCGGTTCCGATCAATGCGCCTGCCCGGCAGTCCTTTTTAGCAAGGATGTCAAATGCCGCGCCGGAGGAAGCCCCGGTTCTGAGCTGGGTTACATAGGTGCCGTCAAGTACCGACTGGACAACCCCTGTTTTCCCGTCAATCAAAAGCACCTGTGCCGGTGATGAAGGGATCCCGTTGTCAATGTTGTGTGGGAAAATATTGATGATCTTTAAAGAAGCGGTGTCCATTTCTTCAACATATGCAGGCATAAATAAGAAGCAGCCGTCATATTTGGGCGCCTGTATATTAGTGCGCAGAGGCGCCGCACATTTTTCTTCCACTACTAACTGGAATGCCTTTTTATCTGCGGCAATGGCATCCTCCATGGTGAATACTTTTTTGATATCTTCTCTTGACAATAATAACATTTTAAAACCTCCTAACCGATTTTGTTTTTTGAATTCCTAATTGAAATAATAAAGCTTATTGACATATAAATCAATACTGCAGCTACGATCAATGTTAATACATACACCGGCATGGTTTTCACGATTGCGTATGCAACCCATACGCCGATGATACCCGTCGGGATAGCAATGAGGGCGGCATTGCGGTTATACCGGCCGGCCTTTATAAACTCTACGGAATTGACAGGCATTAAGAATGCACAGGATCCCATCATGATCGGAAATGCAACGGTCAGATTCATTCCGAGCAATGCGCAGAGAGCCATACATGGTGCATATAAGCCGACGCCGCAGCACATCAGTGCGCCCAGGATGAAATTAATGGCGATGCCAATGATTAATTTTCCGCCGGTAAGGCCCACGGCATCTCCCATCATACCAAATGGGCCAAAGGAATTGACCTTCATAACAAGTACAATTGCAACAACCGGCAGTGTAAATGCCAGCACGGCTCGGATCTTGTTGACCGGAAGCTTTGTTACGATCCGTGCGCCCACCCACGAACCGACCATTGAGGCAGCGATCATGGTGATCAACGTAACGGGTTCTACGCTGATCAGACCGAGAAACAATAAAAACTCAAATGCAACAGGTATTGCAAAGATTACATTTCCGTTTCCGGGGAGATCCTCGTCCGGACTCAGTTTGAGGAATTTGAAGAACATCATCTGTGTTGCGTTGCTTCCGATTCCGAGTGTGTCCAGGAAATTTATTACGGCGCCCATAATCCCATATGCGATGAGGTGTCCGGCAGGTTCGTCTTTGTCCCTGTTTTTAAAAATATCCCGGTATGTATAGGCTGCAAGTAAAATGATAAATACAATTGTTATAATTCTGAAAATTAATACCATTGTGTGTTCCTCCTTGCTGTATTGTTAATTTCTGTATTTTGCATCCAGGTTCCATGGCTGCATTGCACCGCCTTGTTCCGCCGGGCGGCACATCTGAGCATAGATGTTGAGGACGCCTTTTTGCTGCTTAAGAGGCGGACACACCCAGTGCTCTCTCCTTGCCGCCAGTTCTTCATCAGATACCAGCAAATTCACAAATCCGTTCGCGATATCCATCTCAATGATATCGCCGTCCTTGATCAGCGCGATCACACCTCCGTCGTATGCCTCCGGGGAAACATGCCCTACGATAGCGCCATAGTTAAAGCCGGAGAATCTTGCATCTGTGATTAATCCGACACTTTTATCCAGCCCGAGCCCGATCAGAGCGTCAATGCTAAGCATAAGTTCCTTCATGCCCGGTGCACCTTTGCAGCCTTCGTAACGAATGACGATGATGTCGCCCGGAACAATCTCTCCGGCCATGATTGCTTCATAAGCGGGCTGATCGCCTTCAAATACTTTTGCCGCGCCTTTAATGTATTTTACCTCTTCAAATACAGCGGTGGGACGTACGATCGCTCCTTCCGGAGAAATATTCCCCCTGAGGATCTTAAGTCCGGGTTCCTTTGCAACTGGATTTTCCAGAGAATGAATCACCTTATTTTCCTTTGCAGCAACAGAGCATAGAAGATCTTTCCATGTATTGCCGTACATAGTGGGTGCATCTGTGTGCAGCTTGCTCTCCAGCATTTTCATTACATTTTTGACACCGCCGGCATAGTGGAAATCTACAACGGTATATGGACCGCTTGGAATTACAGCATTGATACAGTAGATTTCCCGGGCATATTTTTCAAAGTCTGCCAGAGTCAGCTCGATTCCAAGCTCATATGCATATGCAAGGATATGAAGTACCGCATTGGTTGAGCCGGCAACTGCCATATCAAACATGATTGCATTTTCCAGGACTTCTTTCGTTATAAGATCCTTTGGGGTTCTTCCGGATCTTGCAAGTTCTACCATATATTTTCCGGCTGTGCGGGCTGCGCGGAGCCTTGCATTGTCAGATGCAGGAATGGTGGAGGTTCCCGGCATGACAAGGTTCAGCACTTCTCCGAGCATCTGCATTGTGTTTGCTGTTCCCATGGACGGACATGCGCCGAATGACGGACATACACTGTCTTCCATTTCCATCAGTTCCTCCTCGGAGGCACCGGAAAATCTGGCAGCATCCAGATCCGCCTCTACCACAGTATTTCCGCAGTAGTTGCCTGCCTGCATAGAGCCTCCCGTAACTACCATAGCAGGGATCTCCAGACGGCAGGCTGCAAGATAACAGCCTGCGATGATCAGGTCGCAGCTTGCAACACAGCAGATGGCATCAAAGTTGTGTACTCTGGACACAAATTCAATAGACATTGCTACGATATCGCGTCCTACTTGTTCATATTTCATCTCATCTGCACCGTTGGCAACATTGCCGCATGTTGCCGGAATTCCGAATTCTACCGGGATCCCGCCGGCAGCCCATATGCCTTCCTTTACAGCTTCCGTTACCTGCCTGAGATGTGCCGTTCCCGGCGACCCTGCCATATAGGAGTTTGGCACTCCGATATGTGGTTTCTTGCGGATATCCTCGTCAGAATATCCGGCGGCTTTCATCATCACGCGCCGATGCGCCGCCTCGGCGCCATTCCAGTATTCTTTTCCCATTTCCTGTACCCTGTCCTTTCCAGTGATTTTTGTTATCTGTATAACAGCAGTTTGATATATAGATCTTAATTTCATTTTAAAACCAGCAGCCTTATTTTCAAGAAAACAAACTTTAAACCCAGGTCAAAATATTTTAATGCAGCAGCCGGAGATTTCTTTTTTCGTTATAAGTTTCATATTTCTTTTGCTCTGCATAAAAATTCTTTTTGCAAGACCGGCATAATTTCAATCGAATCACAGGATAATCATGTTATAATTTTATCAGTCTCGGTAAATCGGATGTTTGGATGAAAAGAAAGGAGTCCGAAAATGTCAAAGTACGAAATTATTCTTGATGTCTATCATACCTGCAGTCTTTCTGTCACAGCGGAGAAATTTAATTATACGCAGTCTGCCGTGAGCCAGATTGTCAGAAATTATGAAAAAAAGATAGGACTGCCTTTATTCAAAAGAACACATAATACCATTGAACCGCTTCCAAACACAGAACATATCATGCAGGAGCTGCAGAAAATCTGTGATGCTGAACAGAAGATCGTCCATATCTCAGACAGGCTGAATAATCTAAAATCGGGTTTTATCCGGATTGGGACGATTCAAAGTATTGCGTATCACTGGCTGCCGGATATCCTGAAGGACTTTTCTGTTCAGTATCCTAATATCCAGTTTGAAATATATGTAGATGGATTTCGCGAACTGAATGCCCTGACAGAGAGTAATGGGTTAGATCTCTGTTTTACTTCTGAATATGCGGCTCCCCACCTGGAATTTTCGCCCCTCGGCTCGGACGAACTGCTTTTGGTGACGCCCCGGGGGCACCGGCTGTCAGAGAATCTGTCGGTTCCGTTTTCGAGCATTGCTGACATAAATTATATTTCTGCATCAGACGGGCTGGAATTCGAAACGGGACAGCTATTTAAATTTTATAATATTAAGCCAAATGTTAAATATGAACTCAATGAGGATTTTGCAGCTCTTAAGATGGTAGAAGCAGGGTTTGGAGTCACGATCCTCTCCAAGCTGCTCTTGACAGGCGCGCCTTTTGATATATGTGTCCGTCCCTTTACAGAACATTTTACCAGAACCCTTGGTGTAGGCTGCCCGAAGACCGAGAATCTGAATCCGGCGGCTACAGTGTTTTTGACCTACGCACAGAAGTGGTATCAGGCAAATACATTAAGAGGAGTTCTTCCGAAGCATTAATAAATATCTGCATAAAAAAAACCGGGTATAGTCTTTGCGGCTATATCCGGGGTTTTTTATGCTCATGCATACCTCAGCTCTTGCATTTTTCTTCGCATTATCCATATGATGGAATATCCTTCTTATTGCCCTGTATGAGGACAACCAAATAAACAAAAAGAGAAAGGAGAAACGGGGTGCTGAGATGAAGCGGGCCTCAGAGGAAAGCTATGGAAAAAATCAAAGAAATTTATAAAAGTATAATGCAGGAGACAGAAGATATGAAAAGACAACGGAAAATATTAGAGCATACGATAGAAGCCGTATTGAAAAGGTCAGAATACGGAGTCTGCGAGGAGAATTATGAAAAGCGCCGGGACACGCTGTACGAGGTTGCGATGGCAGCAGAAGAAGGGGGATTCCTGCTCGGTTTCCGGTATTCGGCACAGCTTATGGCTGAATGCTACGACGGAAAACTTACTGCAGAATCTGAATAATCTGCAGAATCTGTTTTTTCGTTTTGACAGGGCATAACTGAAGCTGGCGGAGAATCTCGTCATCTAGTACCGAGGAGGTATCGAGATACTCGTCGGATAGTACATAATCAATGGTCACACTTAATGCATTGCATACGTGAACCAAAGTGGGAAGAGAGATTCTTACGCGATTATTCTCTATGTTGCTGATATGGCTGGTGTTTACATCGGCTACGTTGGCAACATATTCTTGTGTCAATCCCTTTGATATACGGATTTCTTTCAATTTTCTTCCGATTTTTTCAAAATCAATTTCCTTCATAATAATAAAACCTTTTAAATTGTTAAAAATAATAGCTTTAAAAATTGCACTGATAAAATAGTTGTTTCCTAATTGTAATATTTTTATAGCTATAGTATAATTAGTTGAAACTATAAAATATTTAGTTATAAATACATTTGGAAGGGATATAGATTGGAGGAAAAGGTATGACGATGACAAGTGATGAGGGGATCTTTCTAATAATACTTGTTCTGAATCTGGCTGCTGCACTTGCGTATTTTATCTATGGGCTGGTAATTGCATCACCGCTGCGTGCACATAAAAGGAAAGGCAGTGAGGAGGTTCTGAATGACAACAGGAGGACTTATCTGATACGTTTTATCGTTATGCTGCTGTGCCCGGTGGTTGGTGTTCTGTTCTTTTTTGTGTCGCATCTTTGTTACCTGACGATTTTTCGGTTTGGAGTAAACCTTGATGATGTCACATTTAGCAAAGAGCGTGTTAAGACACAAGTAAAGGCTAATGAAGAAGTGGAGCGGAATGTGATTCCCGTAGAGGAAGCTATTGCTGTGAATGAAAAGAGAAGCCTGCGTACTGCAATGATGAGTATTATCAGAGGGGAAACGCAGGAATCTCTGTCCTCCATTGCGCTGGCTTTGGAGGCAGAAGATTCAGAAACAGCGCATTATGCTGCCTCGGTCTTAAGTGACAAGTTGAATGAGTTCCGAATGAATGTCAGAAAAATGTATGCAAGAATTCAAGAAGAAGAATCGGGGCAGACAGATGGTGAAGAAAGCTTGCTGGATTATATGAATGACCTTCTGAAAAAAAATATATTTACGGAGCTTGAGCAAAAAGGGTTTGTCAGGATGATGGCAGAGACTGCGGAGAGTCTGTATCAGAAGGATGCATCACGTTTCACCGGTGAGCGCTATGAAGGGGTATGTTTAAGGCTGATGGAAATCGAGGATTTTGAGGGTGCACGTAAATGGTGTCTGCGGGCGGCAGAAAACTGCCCCGGGGAACTGTGTGCTTATACATGCAGGCTGAAGCTGTATTTTGTATTGAAAGAAAAGGAAAGCTTTTTCCAGACTATGGAGGCACTCAAACAATCTGAGGTGGTGGTTGACAGTGAAACACTGGAAATGATCAGGGTATTCAGTTGATTTGGGAGGAGTTATGGAAGAAAAATCTCTGTATGAGATAGAAAATGGAGGAGTTGCAAAATGGCAAGTGTAGGTGTAAGGTTAAAGCGCATGTTCGGAAAAGATTCTATTGCGGTGGATATAGCCGGGATTGCATATAGTATTGTGATTACGATTGCTCCAATGCTGGCAGTCATTTTAAATATTCTGCTGATGGGCAAGATGCTCGGTCTCGGTGCAGACGCCTATCTGGACAGAGAACTGTTCTTCTGTACTGTTTTGTATGTATTTATTTTTGCCCTGCTGGTAGTTGCGCCGTTTAATGCTGTTTTATCCAAGTACGTGCAGGATGCTATTTATGAGGAGCGGTATCAGGATATTCTGCCGTGCTATTACCTGGGGATGCTGCTGACGCTTTTGCTTGGATGTGTGCTTGGAGTATCTTTTGGGCTGTGGGAGTATTTTGTAGGCGGCATAGATGTTTTTTATGTGTTTCTTGGATTTTGTACATATGTATCGTTGATACTGGTGTTCTATTCCATGATTTATTTGTCCGTCTGTAAGGATTATGAGAGAATTTCTTTGTTTTTTCTGCTGGGTATGGCTGCGGCATTTGGACTTTCAATGGTCTTGAGGTTCTTATGCAATTGGGAAGTGACAGACAGCATGCTGTTTTCCCTTGCAGCAGGGTTCTTTTTGATTGCGGTGCTTGAATTTTCTGCATTGAAAAGGTACTTCCAGAAAAACAGCAATAGATATAAGCCGGTTCTGAGGTATTTTGTAAAATGGTGGAAACTGATGGCCGCCAATTTCTTCTATGTCTTCGGTCTGTATATCCACAATTTTGTATTCTGGACAGCTGATGAAAGAAGAGTGCTTGCAAAAAGTTTTGTATTTAATCAGCCTTATGACGTTGCCACGTGTCTTGCCATGTTTACGAACCTGTCGGCCACTGTGATTTTTGTTACTCATATGGAAATGCATTTTTATGAGAAATACAGAGCATATTCAGAGGCTGTGATCGGAGGGAAAAAGTCAGATATTGACAATGCGAAAAATCAGATGCTCCGGCAGTTAGGCAGCGAACTGATGAATCTTGTGCGTGTGCAGTTTATTATATCGGTGGTTATATATCTGCTCTGCGTGGTGTTTCTGCCGCAGTATGGATTCGGAGGGACGGTGTTCCGTATCTATCCGTGCCTGGCGGCCGGGTATTTTATCCTGTTCCTGATGTATGCTTCTATTTTGTTCCTGTATTATTTTAATGATCTGACGGGGGCGGTTATAACGGTGCTCAGTTTCTTTTTTGTCACGCTTTTTGGGAGCATGATATCCATGAGGCTGCCGGAGATATGGTACGGTGTCGGCCAGGCGCTGGGGTCATTTGCCGGATGGTCGGCGGCGTATATGCGTTTGCGCTGGGTTGAGCGGAATTTGGATACGCATATATTCTGTCAGGGGGAGATTGTAAAACGAGGAATTGGTTTTCGGCCTTCCGGCCTGGTTTACAGCCGAAAGACTGCGGGAAAGGAAGCGGGCAGATAATGAGTTGATAGAATAGTCCGGATTTGTCCGGACCAGGAAGGATAGTAAAAGATGCCGGGGTATCAGAGCGATACTCCGGCATCTTTTCATTCTTTCAGGGTATGCAATACAGACAGGTTTAGGATGTCTAGGGTTTTGGTTCTGCTTCTATTTCTTCTGTGCAATTATGCTGTATTTTAATAGTGGGACAAAATTCGTCAATTGCCGGCTTTTACGTGTGAAATCATTTTCTGCACATCCTGATTTTCGTTTGTAATACTGATATTCACATGAGGATGTTTTCTTTTAAATACAACAAATAATTCGTGTGCAAACCCTTGTCCTATATCATCGATGCCGTCGAAGTCTAATAAGATTTCTTCAAAGTTTTCAAATCGGGCGCTGAGTCTTTTAGCCTGTGACCTTGACACAGGGTATCCGTCTGTAAAAATACTTTTTAAGGGTATATGTGTTTTTATAAAGCCATTATCTACATCTGAAAACATATCAAACACCTCCTTAATATTAACCTTGCTGTTATTTGGCATAATCATAGCCACGGTAGTCCCTTTTCTGTTTTTCCATCTATTAAGTTCTGGAATAGATGATATATCTTGAATAAGATTGTAATGTGTATTATGTGTAAACAGTTTTCCGTCTGATGATACGCCAAAGTATTCAATCATTCTGGAGGTGAAGAAGATGCCTTCCCCAGAATGATTTTCTGAATCAGTAGTAAGTTTTCCCTTGAATAATTCATTGACCGCATCATCCAATGTTTCATAACCATAGTATTCTTTGATTTTTTCAAAAATGCCAATACCGTTGTCGTCTATCATTATTTTGGTTGAGCAATAATTATATACAATGTAAACGGTTATCTCTGTGGCATTAGAGTGGTCAATGGCATTGTTCAGCATTTCGGTAAAGGCATATTGCCATATTCTGTACACATTGTCCGGAAGGTTTTTTACAATTGGTTCTACAATCTCTGTGAATATTCTATCTTCTTCCAATTTAGCATTGGTGTCATATGTTCTTATATTTTCGGTTTCAGATAGAATATATTTTCGCCCTGATTTTGTGATGATTTTTTCTGTACATAATTCATTAAGGTATCTATATACAGTTGTCAATGAAACATCAAAGTTTTCTGCCGTTTTTTGTGCTATCGAAGTATCTCCCATTTCTATTTTCTCTAGTATATAATGTTTGATTCTATCCTTTGTGCTCTTTTTTAAACTCATTTCTCACCTGTTTTAACTTTATTTTAATACATATTAACTATATCATACAAAAAATTAATTGTACAGCCACTAAATATTGTGTTAAAAAACAAAAGAAGTACAAAAATCAGTAATAAAGGACGTTCTGCGCAAATGGTTGATAGAAAGAATACAACCAGATATAATATATGCTGATAGGAGGCGGTTGAGATATTTCAACATTGAAGAAAAAATATTTCTCTGAACATATGCATATTTTGTATGTCGGTATAAAAGGGGGAGCGGAAAATGCAGGAAAGCAGACTATTTAAGATTATCTACCATTTACTTGCTCAGGGGCCGGCTGCCGCCCCTGAGCTGGCAGAAAAGTTTGAGGTGTCTGTCAGGACGATTTACAGAGATATTGATGCCTTAAGTGCAGCAGGTATTCCCATTTATGCGGAGGCAGGAAGAAATGGCGGAATTCATCTGATGAATGATTTTGTTCTGGATAAGGCTGTGCTGTCAGAGGAGGAGAAGCAGGAAATCCTCACGGCGCTGCAGAGTTTAAATACGCTTCAGAATATCCGCGGCGGGCAGACATTACAGAAGCTTTCCGCAATGTTTCGCCTTGATTCTGAGGATTGGCTTGAAGTGGATTTTTCCAGATGGGGAAATCAAGGATCAGACAATGAGAAGTTCGAATTGCTGAAATCGGCGGTTATCCAATGCAAAAATGTGAAGATCCGATATGCAGGATCCTGTGAAAAAATAAGTGAGAGAACTGTGCAGCCGCTAAAAATCGTTTACAAATCGAGGGCGTGGTATCTGAAGGCATTCTGTACAGAAAAGCAGGACTTCCGCGTATTTAAACTAAATCGTATTCTGGATCTGGAGGTTTTGAATGAAAGCTTTCAGCGCCGCAGTTTCCCGGGGGAAATGGATACATTTGAAGACGAATATCCGGAGATTACACTTTGCTTTCCGAAAGAAATGTCATATCGTGTTTATGATGAGTTTGACAAAACGCAGATACAGAGGCAGGCAAATGGTGAGCTGATTGTTTCTGCCAGAATGCCGGCGGACGCATGGCTGATCGGATTTTTGCTGTCGTTTGGAGGACAGGTGGATATTATCTCTCCTGTCTGTTTGAGAGATACCATTGCCTGGCAGGCAAAATTAATTTACGAAAAAAATAAACCCTGACACAAGATGTCAGGATATGTTTGTTATCATTACCTCAATAGCAATAAAGCTATACACAAACTTTAGACATATTAGAAAGACGGAGGTAAGGAAGATGAACGAGATGAAGAAGAAATTTTGCCAGTGCTGCGGGATGCCTATGGGGGAGACCGATGAGTTGTACGGGACAAATGCCGACGGCAGTAAAAATGAAGATTACTGCAGGTATTGTTTTGAGAACGGAGCATTCACTTTTAACGGTACAATGGAGGAAATGATTGAGATCTGTGTGCCGCATATGGCTGCAGCTAATCCGGATATGGATGAGGAGAAAGCAAGAAAGGGTATGCTTGAGTGGTTCCCGACATTAAAGCGCTGGAAAAAATAATTCAGAAGGAGGAAGACAATGCACTTTGTGAAAGCGAAAGGGATATTATCTGCCCAAAATGGAATGAATCTGTATCGTGGTTGTACTCACGGGTGCATTTATTGTGACTCCAGAAGTAAATGCTATCATATGGAACACGCCTTTGAGGATATCGAGGTCAAAGAAAATGCGGTCAGCCTGCTTAAGCATTCTCTTAAGCATAAACGAAAAAGATGTATGATTGGTACGGGTTCTATGACTGACCCCTACATCCCTCTGGAAATGGAACTTGGTTATGTCAGAAAGGCGCTGTATTTAATCTATGAGTATGGATTTGGCTTCACAGTTATTACCAAGTCGAACCGTATTTTGCGGGATTTGGATCTTTTGCAGCAGATAAATAAGCAGACAAAATGTGTTGTGCAGATGACACTGACAACTTATGATGAAGCTTTGTGCAGAAAAATAGAGCCGAATGTGAGCACAACAAAGGATCGGTTTGAGGTGCTGAAACGCCTGAGGGATGCAGGAATCCCTGCGGTTGTATGGCTGACGCCGATTCTGCCGTTTATCAATGATACGCAGGAGAATATTTGCGGCATTTTAGATATGTGTATAGAAGCGAAGGTTTATGGCATTATCTGCTTTGGGATGGGGCTGACACTTAGAGAGGGGAACCGGGAATATTTCTATGAGCAGCTGGACCGCCAGTTTCCGGGACTGAAGGAAAAATATATACGGGCATATGGAAATCGGTATATGATTGAAAGTCCAGAGAACCGACGTTTGATGGAATTATTTAGCCGGAAATGTGATAAGAGCGGAATTGTTCACAGTAATGAGCAGATTTTTAAATATCTGCATACCTTTGAGGAAAAAGGTGCTGCAGAGCAGTTAGGTCTTTGGGATTATAAATGATAATCAAAAAACTCCACAGGCAGAAGGTATGCCTGCGGAGTTTTCTTTAACGGAGAGTGTGGGATTCGAACCCACGTGCCCTGTAAAGGACAACTGCATTTCGAGTGCAGCTCGTTATGACCACTTCGATAACTCTC
>CANSCI010000062.1 GCA_947645355.1 uncultured Dorea sp.
TGCGGGGCATTTCTCCCGGCAACAGAGCTTGAAAATCTTTTGGAGGAGAGAAGGCTGCTGGAGATGCTTGAGGCTTGCGGAGGCAGAGCAGGCAGGGTGAAGTATGACGGCTTCCATGATTATATTGAGTTCCGGGTGAAAGGAACATTGCCTCATGATCGAGAGAAAATGCTCGGGCTTCTGGATCGTGCAATTGTCCGGTATGAGACAGAGGAACCGATGATTGCTTACATAGAAGATCCGGTATGGATACCTGTTGCAATAAAAGGGAATGCCGGAGAGAATTAAGAGGAGAAGTATGGCTGGAAAACGTAGATATCAAAACAAAGATGCAAGAAAGAGGGGCACGGACAGGCCGCTGGGTGTTAAAAGGCGGGCAGGGCGCAGTCTGTCGGCTGCGGCTGCCCTTATTATTTTACTGGCAGCAGGTTATCTGAAGCTGGAAGATCTGCATATACCCACAGACTGGAACCGGCCGAAGATCAGCGCTACGGTGCCTGCGGGAGAGATGCAGGTGACTTTTCTGGATGTGGGGCAGGGAGACTGTACGGTCGTTCAGACGGAAGGGCATGCTGCCGTGATAGATACGGGGAATAATGACCAGGGGGAGAAAGTGGTTTCCTATCTGGAGAGTGAGGGGATCGATACGCTGGATTATCTGATCCTCACCCACCCGGACGCGGATCACATCGGCGGAGGCGACAATGTCCTGGAAGGCCTGGAGGTGAAAAAGGTGATCATGCCGGATGTGGAGAATGACACGAAGACCTATGATGAGGTGGCCGAGGATATTGATACATACCGGGTAGAGGTGGTGCATCCGCAAGAGGGGGATACATATCCCCTGGGAGATGCTGAATTTACGGATCTGTGCCCCGAGGAGGAGTTTGAGAGCGCCGGTGATATGAATGGTTCATCGGTGGGAATTAAGCTTGTACACGGGGAAAATTCCTTTGTGATGTGCGGGGATGCGGAAGAACGGTCGGAGGAGGCCATGGTAGAGCGGTTCGGAAGTGAACTGGAATGTGATGTGCTTAAATGCGGGCATCACGGGAGCAGCACGGCAACTACCGATGAATTTCTGGAAAAAACAGATCCTGTATGGGCGGTCATCAGCTGCGGGGAGGATAATTCTTACGGGCATCCCCATGCAGAAGTGCTGGATAAGCTTGAGCGGGCGGATACGCAGGTGTACCGGACCGACCGTCAGGGGACGATCGTTGCCGTCAGTGACGGCAGTAAAATCACATGGGAATGTGAGAAGTAGTTGAAGACCAGATGGGTTGATGGGATGATGAGAAATAACAGGTAATTTACTTGACAAGAGAAGAAAATCTTGCTATTATTAAAAAACAGAACGCACTCTGTTTTTGAAGAACATAAAGAAAGAGGTGCATTATGCAGAGAGTTTATTCATTAATCGTAGATAACAATCCGGGGGTGCTGAGCCGGATTTCCGGGCTTTTCAGCAGACGCGGCTACAGTATCGACAGCATTACGGCGGGAGTGACCGCAGATCCAAGATTTACAAGGATCACGATCGTGGCAAGCGGGGATGAACTGATCCTGTCGCAGATTGAGAAACAGGTTCGGAAGCTGGAGGATATTATTGAGATCAAGGTACTGGCTCCGTCAGAATCTGTTTACCGTGAGCTTATCATGGTGAAGATCCGTGCCAACGCTTCCGAGCGGTCGGAGATTATTTCCATCGCAGACATTTTCCGTGCTAAGATTGTCGATGTAGAGAAGGAATCGTTGATGGTGGAGCTTACCGGCAATCAATCTAAGCTGGATGCGTTTCTCAACCTTCTTGACGGGTACGAGATCCTGGAGCTTGCAAGGACGGGGATCACAGGTCTGGCGCGGGGGATCAAGGATGTGACATTTATAGATTAGTGTACGGGCGGGCTTATATTAGTGCATTGATACTGTAGATAGGACGCCGGACGGCAGATGTTCTTAAATAAAGGCTTTTGGTCTTTATTTAAAAATAAAAAGCTAAATATTTTATGATTTTATTTTAGGAGGAATGTAAAATGGCAGCAAGAATTTTTTATCAGGAAGACTGTAACTTATCTGTATTAGAGGGTAAGACAATCGCGATTATCGGCTATGGAAGCCAGGGACACGCACATGCCCTCAATCTGAAGGAGTCCGGATGCAACGTTATCATCGGCCTTTATGAGGGAAGCAAGTCCTGGGCAAAAGCAGAGGCGCAGGGACTGACTGTATATACAGCGGCAGAGGCGGCAAAAAAAGCCGACATTATTATGATCCTGATCAACGATGAGAAGCAGGCTGCGCTCTACAAAAACGACATTGAGCCGAACCTGGAGGAAGGCAATATGCTGATGTTTGCCCATGGATTCAACATTCATTTCGGTCAGATCGTACCTCCGGCAAATGTGGACGTTACTATGATTGCGCCAAAGGGACCGGGACATACGGTAAGAAGCGAGTATCAGGCAGGCAAGGGAGTTCCGTGTCTGGTAGCCGTAGAGCAGGATGCCACAGGCAAGGCGCTTGATAAGGCGCTTGCATATGCCGCAGGCATCGGCGGAGCACGGGCAGGTGTCCTTGAGACGACCTTCCGCACAGAGACAGAGACAGACCTCTTCGGAGAGCAGGCAGTCCTTTGCGGCGGTGTGTGTGCATTGATGCAGGCAGGATTTGAGACCTTGACTGAGGCCGGTTATGATCCAAGGAATGCATACTTCGAATGTGTGCATGAGATGAAGTTGATCGTTGACCTGATCTATGAGTCAGGCTTTGCAGGCATGAGATATTCTATTTCCAACACAGCAGAATACGGCGACTATATTACAGGGCCGAAGTTAATCACAGCAGAGACAAAGAAGGCGATGAAGAAGATCTTGTCCGACATCCAGGACGGTTCTTTTGCAAAAGAGTTCCTGCTTGACATGTCAGAGGCAGGCGGCCAGGCGCACTTCAGGGCTATGAGGAAGATCGCAGCTGAGCATCCGGCAGAGAAGACCGGCGAGGAAGTAAGGAAGCTTTACAGCTGGAGTGATGCCGATAAGCTGATCAATAATTAATTTGGGTACAGGGCAAAAGCCATTTGGGTACATAGCAAAATGCAATTGGGGACGTAGTAAAGTTTAACTTTACTACGTCCCCAATTAACAAATTAAAAAACAGCCACATGACGGTATGGCTGTTTTTATTATACTTTTTATAATGAATTAAGCAATTCCGTTCACAGCTTTTGCAAGACGAGAGATCTTCCTGGAGCATGTGTTTTTGTGGTAAACACCTTTGCTTCCGGCTTTGTTGATCTCTACAGTAGCTTCTCTTAATGCTGCTTTTGCAGCTTCTGCATCTTTGTTAGCAACGGCTGTCTCAACTTTTTTTACATAAGTTTTTACTCTGGATTTCACTGATTTGTTTCTTGCAGCTTTTGTTTCGTTTACTAAGATTCTTTTCTTTGCAGATTTGATATTAGCCAATTTGTCCACCTCCGATTCCTATATTTCGAATTCACTCTTCGATTCCAGTTCGTTAGAGCCGGACACGGACGTTCTAACGAAACATACGAACTTATTTTAGACTGTGAAAACCGTTCTGTCAATACATATTTCCCAAAATATTGCAAAAACTAGTATGACAAATAATATTATTAGCTGTACTGGCAATGATATGAGGTACAATTACGATTAAAGTGAGGGTATTGACAAATGATCGAGAAATATAGCATAAGGACAGACCTGGCGCTGGAGCAAAAAGAACGTTTTGAGTCGGATAATGTAGAAGTGCAGGGGGTCGTGCTGGAAGAAGATTACGACGAGGAGCATGAGATTAAGATCACGACGGTGAAGATCGAGACGGAAAACGGAGCAAAGACCATGGGAAAACCGGTGGGAACCTACATTACGATGGAGGCATCCAATATGGCCGTGCCGGACGAGGATTACCACAGGGAAATCTCACGGAAGTTAAAGGAGTTTCTTGCAGATTTTGTAAAGGCAGATAAGGAAGAATATTCTGTCCTTGTGGTTGGGCTTGGAAACCGCAAGGTGACGCCGGACGCACTGGGGCCGTATGTTGTGGATAATCTAAATATTACCCGGCACATTGTGAAGGAGTACGGGAAATATGCTATGGGTGAGGAAGAGGTCCATCTGGTGAGCGCCATTGTCCCGGGGGTTATGGGGCAGACCGGTATGGAGACGGTGGAGATCATCCGGGGGGTCGTCCGGGAGACACGGCCGGATATGATCATTGCCATAGATGCGTTGGCAGCCAGAAGTTCCAGAAGGCTGAACCGGACCATCCAGATTGCAGATACAGGGATCAATCCGGGTTCCGGCGTGGGCAACCACCGGAATGCCATCACCAAGGAGACCGTGGGAGTTCCCGTGATTGCCATCGGTATCCCTACCGTGGTAGATGCAGCGACCATTGTCAACGACACAATGGAAAATCTGATCGCAGCTCTTGAGTCATCGGAGACCCTGCGGGGTGTTGGTGTTGTGATGCAGGGTTATAATGCAGCGGAGAAATATGAGCTGGTAAAGGAATTGATCTCCCCGCATCTGAACGGCCTGTTCGTGACGCCGAAGGATATTGATGAGACAGTGAAGCGGATCAGCTACACCATTTCAGAAGCTTTAAATATGCTATTTGCAGAGGGACATGCACATATTCAGGAATGATTCATCATATAGTATAAGACGGCAGCCCTAAGCCCGGGAACTGCGGACGCGGCACCCGGGTATTACGGCGGCAGCACATGGGGTTGCCGGTATCCTGGTGAAAGTCAGCATACAAGTGCAGAGTCTCTGTATGCCAGGACGCCGGCAATGAAATGCGCCGAAAACAGACAGGTTGGAGTGGATGAATTGAAGCAGTCTAAAAGAATAAGCCAGATTCTGATTATTGTTATTTTATGTGTCCTGATCTTGTATCTGGGATTGTACATAGGCGATGTCCGCATCAAAGATACTTCTTATCAACAGACCCAATTAAGCAGCTTTTTGATGAGCCGTGCGAAGAGAACCTGTCTTCCCGGTCTCTCCTATAGTGCAGAGGACGGAGGCACGTCGTTCCGACGCTGGGTAGCAGAGAGCGCGATGGACATTATTCCACTGGGCGCTTATGTGGAGGAGCAGCTGCCCGTGGATACGGAGATTGAAGACCGGGAGACATACGAGATGATTCTAGCCAAACAGGCAAATGACGAAAATGCAGTTGATGCAGATGGCAACCTGATCGGAGAGGAGCCGGAGACCAAACCGGTGCAGGCTTCCCCGGCCGCCATTGACACGTCCCTGGAAAAATTAAAGGATTTTGAATATCTGACCAGCCATTTTTATACCATAGACAGCAGCACCTCTATTGATGCCGCCCAGTTGGATGCTGAGAAGCTTTTAAATAAAAATATGAAGCTTGACACAAGTAAAGAGGGGCCGAAGGTGCTGATCTACCATACCCATTCCCAGGAGGCATTTCAGGATTCCAGGGAAGGAGAGACCAGTGACACTATCATGGGAATGGGGGCATATCTTACAAAGCTCTTAAACGAAACCTACGGGATCAGCACCATACACCATGAAGGCGTCTATGACCTGATAAACGGCAAATCAGACCGGAGCAAGGCCTATCAGCTTGCAGAGCCCCAGATTCAGAAAATTTTAAAGGAAAATCCAAGCATTGAGGTGGTCATAGACCTCCACAGGGACGGTGTGGCAAATACCACCCATCTGGTCACAGAGATTGACGGGAAGCCGACGGCCCAGATCATGTTTTTCAACGGGCTCAGCCGGACGAAGGCTAACGGCAATATTGCCTATTTAAGCAACCCCTACATAGAAGACAATCTTGCATTTTCCCTGCAGATGCAGATTGCGGCAGCCAAGGCCTGGCCCGGGTTTACCAGGCACATTTACCTGAAGAGCTACCGATACAATATGCACCTGATGCCGAAGGCGCTTTTGATCGAGGCAGGCGCCCAGACAAATACGGTGGAGGAGATGAAAAATGCCATGGTGCTTCTTGCCGATACACTAGATCGTGTACTGATGCCGTAAAATGTGTTTGAACTGTACTAGATTTTGTGGTAACATAAACGCAGTATGGAAAAGTGCGCGAAAGGATATATCAGCAATGGCAAAGAATAATACATATGATGCAGAGAGCATTACAGTCTTAGAGGGATTAGAGGCGGTCAGAAAAAGACCGGGAATGTATATTGGAAGTGTCTCTACGAAGGGTTTAAATCATCTGATCTATGAGATCGTGGACAACGCGGTGGATGAACATCTGGCGGGGTACTGCAGTGAGATCCGGGTAGTTCTTCAGAAGGATGGGTCAGCCACAATATCGGACAATGGGCGGGGTGTCCCGGTCGGCATGCATGCAAAGGGGGTTCCGGCGGAGCGGCTGGTTTACACTACCCTGCATGCCGGCGGGAAGTTTGACGATTCTGCATATAAGACCAGCGGGGGACTTCACGGCGTGGGTTCCTCCGTTGTAAATGCACTTTCTGTGTATATGGATGTGGAGGTCAGCCGTGACGGGTATATCCACCATGACAGATATGAAAGAGGGGTTCCGGCAGTAGAGCTTGTGGACGGACTTCTCCCGGTGCTTGGCAAGACAAGGAAGACGGGGACAAAGGTAACTTTTCTCCCGGATGATACGATCTTTGAGAAGACAAGGTTCAAGGCAGACGAGGTGAAAAGCCGCATGCATGAGACAGCGTACCTGAACCCTGCGCTGACAATTATCTTTGAAGACCTGAGGGGAGAAAAAAAGGAGAAGATCATCTACCATGAGCCGGATGGAATCCTTGGCTTTATTAAAGATCTGAATTCTAAGAAGGAGGCCGTCCACGAGCCGGTGTATTTTAAAGGAGAATCGGAGGGGATCGAGGTGGAGGCAGCGTTCCAGTATGTGAATGAGTTCCATGAAAATGTCCTCGGCTTCTGCAACAATATCTATAACGGCGAGGGCGGGACACATCTTACCGGATTTAAGACTACCTTTACTACAGCTATCAACCAGTATGCCAGGGAACTTGGCATCTTGAAGGATAAAGACGCCAACTTTACAGGGGCAGATGTAAGAAACGGCATGACGGCTATTATCTCCATCAAGCATCCGGATCCCAGGTTCGAGGGGCAGACCAAGACGAAACTTGATAATCCGGATGCGGCCAAGGCTGTGAGCAAAGTGACCGGCGAAGAGATCGTCCGTTATTTTGACCGGAACCTGGACAATCTGAAAAAGGTCATCGGCTGTGCGGAAAAGGCGGCGAAGATCCGAAAAACAGAGGAGAAGGCGAAGACAAATCTTCTGACAAAGCAGAAATATTCCTTCGACAGCAACGGAAAGCTGGCCAATTGTGAGAGCCGGGATGCCTCCCGGTGTGAGATATTTATCGTAGAGGGAGATTCCGCCGGAGGTTCTGCCAAGACGGCGAGAGACAGGATGTACCAGGCCATTCTTCCTATCCGGGGCAAGATCCTGAATGTAGAGAAGGCCAGCATCGATAAGGTGCTTGCCAACGCGGAGATTAAGACTATGATCAATGCCTTTGGCTGCGGGTTTTCCGAGGGTTACGGCAATGATTTTGATATTACGAAGCTGCGCTATGATAAGATTATCATCATGGCCGATGCAGATGTGGACGGAGCCCATATTTCTACGCTGCTTCTTACCTTGTTCTACCGGTTTATGCCGGAGTTGATCTATGAAGGGCATGTTTACATTGCCATGCCGCCCCTTTATAAAGCTATGCCGAAGAAGGGAGAGGAAGAGTATCTCTATGACGACAAAGCGCTGGAGCGGTACCGGAAGAAGCAGGACGGGCCGTTTACTCTCCAGAGGTACAAAGGACTTGGGGAGATGGACGCCGGGCAGCTGTGGGAGACGACTTTGAACCCGGAGACAAGGCTTTTGAAGCTGGTGGAGATCGAGGATGCAAGAATGGCCTCTTCCGTGACGGAGATGCTGATGGGCACAGAGGTTTTGCCAAGAAGGACATTTATCTATGAGAATGCCGCAGATGCGGAATTAGATGTATAAAAGGGAGAAAGAGAAGATGCAGGATTCACAGATCATTCGCACCGAATATTCGGAAGTGATGAAGAAATCATATATTGATTATGCCATGAGCGTAATTATAGCCAGAGCCCTGCCGGATGTACGCGACGGACTGAAGCCGGTGCAGAGGAGAACCCTCTATGATATGCATGAGCTTGGCATCCGCTATGACAGGCCGTACCGGAAATGTGCCCGTATCGTGGGGGATACCATGGGTAAGTATCATCCCCACGGGGACAGCTCTATCTATGAGGCGCTGGTAGTGATGGCGCAGGAATTTAAAAAAGGGATGCCTCTGGTGGACGGGCATGGGAACTTTGGCTCCATCGAGGGGGACGGGGCGGCTGCCATGCGCTACACGGAGGCAAGGCTTGCCCGGGTGACCCAGGAGGCATACTTGTCAGACCTTGACAAGGATGTGATTAATTTTGTGCCGAACTTTGACGAGACGGAAAAAGAGCCGGAAGTCCTGCCGGTGCGTATTCCCAATCTCCTTGTAAATGGCGCGGAAGGAATTGCCGTCGGTATGGCAACCAGCATCCCTACTCACAACTTGGGGGAGGTGATCGATGCGGTCAAGGCTTATATGAAGAACGATGACATCAGTACCAGGGGGCTTATGCGCTACATGAAGGGGCCGGATTTTCCCACCGGCGGCATCGTTGTAAATAAGGACGACCTTGTCAATATCTATGAGACCGGAACCGGGAAAATTAAAATCCGCGGGAAGGTGGAGGCAGAGGAGATGAAGGGCG
Organism: uncultured Dorea sp.; assembly: GCA_947645355.1. Taxonomy (GTDB): domain Bacteria; phylum Bacillota; class Clostridia; order Lachnospirales; family Lachnospiraceae; genus Dorea_D. Next base: position 8,820 of record CANSCI010000062.1, read on the forward strand.
GCAAGAAGCGTCTGATTATCTCTGAGATTCCCTATACGATGATCGGCGCCGGGATCGGCAAATTCTTAAATGATGTGTGCGCGCTGGTGGAGAGCAAGAAGACCAGTGACATCGTGGATATTTCTAACCAGTCCTCCAAGGAGGGGATCCGCATTGTCATTGAACTTAAGAAAGGAACAGATGTAGAGAACCTGACCAATATGCTCTATAAAAAGACCCGGCTTGAGGATACCTTCGGCGTCAACATGCTGGCAGTTGCAGGGGGCAGGCCGGAGACTATGGGGCTTAAGAAAATCATTGAGCACCATGTGGATTTTCAGTTTGAACTGGCGACAAGAAAGTATCAGAACCTTCTTGCCAAAGAGCGGGACAGAAAAGAGATCCAGGAGGGGCTTATTAAGGCCTGTGATGTCATTGACCTGATCATTGAGATCCTAAGAGGCAGCCAGTCGGTGAAGGATGCCAGGGAATGCCTCACAAAGGGTGTTACAGAAAATATCAAGTTTAAGTCCGGCATCTCCAGAAAAATGGCTGCTATGCTGCGTTTTACAGAGCGCCAGGCCAATGCGATCCTGGAAATGCGTCTGTATAAGCTGATCGGCCTGGAGATCGAGGCTTTGATGAAGGAGCACGAGACAACGCTTGCCAATATTGCAAAATATGAGGATATCCTCAACAACTATGATTCTATGGCTGATGTGATCATTGAAGAACTGGATCGTTTTAAGAAGGAATTTGCAAGGAAACGCCGGACCGTGGTGGAGAATGCCGAAGAGGCTGTCTATGAGGAGAAGAAGATCGAGGAACAGGAGGTAGTGTTCCTAATGGATCGGTTTGGCTACGCGAGGACGGTGGACATGCCTGCCTACGAGAGAAATAAAGAGGCGGCGGATGCGGAGAACAGGTATATCCTGAGCTGTCTGAATACCGGAAAGCTGTGTGTATTTACCAATGACGGGAAGATGCACCAGGTCAAAGTGCCGGATCTGCCCTTCGGGAAGTTTCGGGACAAAGGGCTTCCCATCGACAATGTCAGCAACTATGACAGTTCGAAAGAGGAGATCGTTTATATCTGCGACAGTGAACAGATGCGGTATGCGAAGCTTTTGTTTGCCACCGGGCAGGGGATGATCAAGAAAGTGGAAGGTCAGGAATTCCAGGTGGCAAAGCGTACCATTGCAGCAACAAAGCTCCAGGCCGGGGATCAGGTGGTGAGCGTCCAGGTGATTACGGACAACCATCAGGTGGCACTTCGGACCAGGGAGGGCTATTTCCTCAGATTTCCTGCAGAGGAAGTACCGGAAAAGAAAAAAGGTGCAGTGGGTGTCCGGGGGATCAGACTTAAAAAAAATGACCAGCTTCAGAAGGTATATCTTTTTGAAGAAGAGACAGAATTCAAGGTGGTGCATGGAGAGAAGGAAATTACCCTGAACCGGTTGAAGGCAGCAAAGCGCGACGGTACAGGAACTAAGGTGAGAGGATAGTAGATGAAGCTTTTATATGCTGAGGATGAGATCGGTATGTCAGAGGCCGTGGTGGATATTCTGACCTATCACAACTATGTAGTGGACGCCGTTTACGACGGGGACGAGGCATTAGATTATGCACGGGCGGAACAGTATGACGGCATCATCCTTGATATTATGATGCCGCGGCTTGACGGCCTTGAGGTTCTAAAGCAGCTTCGGAGGGGAGGATGCAGGACTCCTGTGCTTCTGCTCACAGCAAAGGCAAAGATCGAGGATCAGATCCAGGGGCTCGACCTTGGGGCAGATGATTATCTTCCCAAGCCGTTTTCCATGGAACTTCTGCTTGCCCGCGTGCGTGCGATGCTCCGGCGCAGGGAAGAATTTACCCCGGATATATTAAGGTGCGGGAATATTTCTTTAAACCGGCAGAGCTGTGAACTTTCCGCCGGGGAGCGGGCAATTGTCCTTACAAAGCTTGAATACCGGATGATGGAGGTTCTGATGCTCAACAAAGGTATTTACCTCTCTACAGAGGATCTCCTTGTAAAAGTGTGGGGATATGATACAGAAGCGGAAGCCGGGGCGGTGTGGGTCTATATCTCTTATCTGCGGCGGCACCTCCTGGATTTGAAGGCCGACATCGTAATCTCTGTGAAACGGAAGGTAGGGTATACACTGGAGGAAACAGTATGATCAAGATGCTCCGCAAAAAATTTGTAGTTACGGCAATGACAGCCATTACTGTTTTTGTCTTGTTCCTTCTTGGTACGATCAACCTTGCAAATATTGTAATCGTAAGGAAGGAGATTGACCGGACGCTTCATATGATCTCCGAGAATGAGGTAACTGCCAAAGATCCGCTGCGTGCACCTGCGCCTGATGCGGCTTTGACGCGCCCGGGATTTCCCATGAACGGGCCGAAGAGTGAATATGATACGTTTATGTCCTCTAACTTTTTTGTCGTTCGTTTTGACAGGGACGGCAATGTTATTTATAAAGATGTCAGCCGTACCTCCGCGGTGACAGAGGCGGAAGCGAAGGAACTTGCCGCTGCGGTATATGATGGGGATACGGTCACGGGAAAGTCCGGGAAATTCCACTATTTGATGCGGAAGGATCCTAAGGGGGAGGAGACGTCTATTGTGTTCCTGGACAGTTCGGGGGAGAGATTTTCGTATTTTCGCGTACTGTTTTTGTCTGCCGCGGCGGGACTAGCCTGCTGGGGAATGATGCTTGTTCTTGTTATGCTTTTGTCCCGGAGGGCGATCAGGCCCATTGCGGAGAATATCGAGAGGCAGCAGCAATTTGTGACCAATGCAGGCCATGAGATCAAAACGCCTCTTGCCATTATTCAGTCTAATACGGAGGCTATGGAACTGTATCTGGGAGAGAACAAATGGAGCAAGAACATTAAAGCGCAGGTAGTAAGACTCAGCGGGCTGATGAAGAATCTTCTGATGCTTGCGCAGATGGAAGAGCATGGAGGAGAAGTCCGCAAAGAGAAGGTTTCTGTCAGCGGCATCCTTGCAGAAGTTTTCGGGGAGTTTGAACAGCCGATGGAGGCAAAGAGGATACAGTCCGAGACAACGATACAGCCGGATGTTTTCCTGTATGCGGATCGGGGACAGTTGGAACAGCTGATCTTTCTCCTGATTGACAATGCAGTAAAATACACGGAAGAGGACGGCAGGATACGAGTAAAACTTTGTAAGGATGAAAAGCGGGTTTTGATGCAGGTCCAGAATACCTGCGAGCATCTTCCGGGCGCGGCGGCGGATAAATTGTTCGACCGGTTTTACCGCGGTGATGCCGCACGGACGCAGAAGAGCGGGGGCTGCGGTATCGGACTTTCCGTGGCACAGTCCATTGTCCGGGTCAATGGTGGGGAGATCCGGGCAGAATATGTGGGGGACAGGGAGATTCGTTTTACTGCGGTTTTTTCAAATCAATATATTTAACAGGGTATTTGCCGGGCACGGCTGCAAGCCCTGTTATTTTTTTGCGAAAAATATTATTTTCTAAGTTTCGGTTAAGGTTGTCAGGATATACTGTACAACGAATGATTGATAGGAGGTATAGATATGGATGCTCGTCATGAATGGAAGCATGAGGTCCGGTTTGCAGATGTGCTTGCCCTTCGATCCAGGTTAAAGGCCGTGATGTCGGCAGATCCCAACGCGGTCAATGGCCGGTATGAGGTGCGCAGCCTGTATTTTGACAATTTAGAGGATCAGGCGTTTTTGGATAAGGTAAATGGGGTGGACGGCCGGGAAAAATTCAGGATCCGTTATTATAATGGAGACATTTCCTACCTTGTGCTGGAGAAGAAAACAAAGAAGAACGGCCTGTGCGTGAAGGTGCAGGAACGATTGTTCCCGAGGGAGGCTCAGGCGGCTGCAGCCGGTGATGTAAGGGCGCCGTCGGACGGCACAAGAAAGCTTCTCGGGGAACTGTATTATAAGATGTGCTGTCAGGGACTTCGGCCGAGAACTATCGTGGATTATACAAGGGAGCCGTTTCTCTATCGGCCGGGAAATGTCCGGGTCACGCTGGACTATCATATCTGCACCGGAATATGCTGTACGGATTTTCTGAATCCGGATTGTGTTATGGTTCCGGTCCGGGATGCACCGATGATCCTGGAGGTAAAATGGGACGATTTCCTGCCGTCCATGATTCGGGATATTGTCCAGATACTTATATTTTTTAGATGATGAAAGAGAAAAGGAGTAGTATGAAAATGAGTTTTCAGGATATTTTTAAGTCGGCTTTTTTAGAGAATATAACAAATGTATCTATACTGGATATGGTGATTTCGCTGGTGCTGGCGTTCGGCATCGGAATGTTTATTTTTCTGGTCTATAAAAAAACATTTACCGGGGTTATGTATTCTTCCAGCTTTGGAGTGACCCTTGTGGCTATGACGATGATTTCTACACTGGTGATCCTGGCAGTTACTTCTAATGTGGTGCTTTCCCTTGGTATGGTAGGCGCCCTCTCTATTGTACGTTTCCGAACAGCCGTCAAGGAACCGCTGGATCTTGCATTTTTGTTCTGGGCGATGGGTGCGGGGATCGTCCTGGCGGCGGGGATGATTCCCCTTGCGGTGTTCGGGAGTGTTTCCATCGGTATCATATTGCTTCTGTTTACCAATAAAAAATCTTATTATAATCCGTATATTGTTGTGCTTCGCTGCGAAGGCCATGACAGAGAAGCGGAGGCAGTGGAGTATTTAAGAAGCCAGGTGAAACAGTGTGTGGTCCGCAGTAAAACAGTCCAGAAGGAGGCAATTGAGCTTCAGATTGATATCCGGATGAAAGGAGATCATACAGAGTTTATAAACCGGCTCTCCGGGATGCAGGGGGTATGCAGCGCCGTTCTGGTAAGCTATAACGGGGAATATATGGGATAGTGGAGGTGGCATTATGTCAACAAATAAGCATATAGACAAGATCTGCTGTGCCGCCATTGCAGCTGCCGTGCTTGTGACGGCAGTTTTTCTAAACGGCAGAAGTCTCGGGTTTTTGGAGGTCTCGCCGGTAAAAGGATACGCGGACCGTCTGTTTGACACGGAGACGGTTCATACTATTGATATCGTGATGGATGACTGGGACGGTTTTCTAAAGACATGCACAAGGGAAGAGTATGCTGCCTGTTCGGTCGTTATTGACCAGGAGGCATATAAGGATGTGGCGATCCGTGCCAAAGGAAACACTTCCCTGATGCAGGTGGAAAGCTGGGGCAATGACCGTTACAGTTTTAAGATTGAGTTCGATCACTATGACAGCGGGAAGAGCTATTATGGGCTGGATAAGCTGAGCCTGAACAATATTATTCAGGACAATACCTATATGAAGGATTACCTGACTTATCAGATGATGGGCGGTTTCGGTGTGGACGCTCCTCTGTGCAGTTATGTGTATATAACGGTAAATGGAGAGGCGTGGGGCCTTTACCTGGCAGTAGAAGGGGTGGAGGAGGCTTTTCTGGAACGCAATTATGGCAGCGGATACGGTGAACTATACAAGCCGGACAGTCAGGATATGGGCGGCGGCAATGGAGAGCAAAACATGGAGGATTTGGCGGACGGCAGGAAACAGAGCGGGCAAATCGGTGAAGCGGACAAAAGTGATGTATCACTTATTTATTCAGATGATGCATATGAGAGCTACCAGAATATCTTTGACAATGCGAAAACGGATGTGGAAGATGTGGATAAAGGCAGGCTCATCGAAGTTCTCAGGCAGCTGAATGAAGGTGAGAACCTCCGTGAAGTGGTAGATGTGGAGGAAGTGATCCGGTATTTTGTGGTACATAATTTTGTCTGTAATTTTGACAGCTATACCGGGTCTATGATCCATAATTATTACCTCTATGAAGAAGAGGGGATGCTGTCTATGATTCCGTGGGATTATAATCTTGCTTTTGGGGGCTTCCAGGGAGTAAAGGAAGCATCTTCCCTTGTAAATTATCCGATTGACACACCGGTATCCGGCGGGACCGTGGAGTCACGGCCAATGCTGGCGTGGATTTTTTCTGAGGAAGAATATACGGAGCTGTACCATGAATATTTTGCAGAATTTGTTTCCCAGTATTTTGACAGCGGCGTTTTTGCCGGGATTATTGCTGATGTGAGGGAATTGATCACTCCTTACGTCGAGGAAGACCCTACGAAATTCTGTACCTTTGAGGAATTTGAAACAGGTGCAGAGACGCTGGAGCAATTTTGTCTGCTGCGCGCCGAGAGTATCCGAGGACAGCTTGAGGGCACGATTGCTTCGACTTCTGACGGCCGGCCGCAGGATGGAGACACGCTGGTTGATGCCTCAGATTTGGATATCTCCGCGATGGGAGGCATGGATGGAGGGATGGGTATGCCGGATGACCGTGCAGGGGACCTTCGCACAGGGCAGAAGCCGGAAGGGAAAGAAGGTGGTACTCCGAAAGAGGGAATGCAGAAGCCGGAAGAGGAGGAAGGAGGTATCCCGAAAGAGGGGATGCAGAAGCCGGAAGAGGAGGAAGGTGGTATCCCGAAAGAGGGAGGCTTCCCGGGGGACAACGTTCCGGAAAACAGATTTTGGGAAGAAAATGGCGGGAATATGGACGCAGCGGCAGTCAGTCAGGACGGCAAAGAGACCGTGCAGGATAGATCATGGGTTCTTGTCGGCAGCAGTGCGGCGGTATTATTGGCCGCTCTTCTGGGTGCCGGCTTATATAGAAAAAGGGTATAATGACAGATAGAAAAAGTTTGTATAAAGAACTTAGATTTTAACAAGTTGAACGGAAATGCCGAATGTGCTATAATCAAAGAAGTTTTGGAGAGAATGACAGGTACAGGTCAGGAGGACAGCATGAACAGGCAGGACTGGGAAAGATACGGCGAGGACATCCGAAGAACCGTGCAGGATGCCATTGATACCCGGGATTTCAGAAAACTAAATGAGACGATCACCAACACTGTGAATGATGCAGTGAGCGGGATCACACAGACAATTAAAAACGGAGGATGGTATGCAGGCCGGGGACCAGGCAATTATGGCCGCGGAGGCTATAAACAGGGGTACTGGAGATCCGGCCAAGGAAATGCAGGCTCCTTTGGCTCAGGGGGCACAGGCGCTGCTTCCTTTGGCCCCGGCGGCGAAGGCAGAACAGGTTCCTTTTCTTATGGACAGCAGCAATATACTTATGGAGTGCCGCCGGCCGATCCGGGGAGGCATGCGGCAGGCTTTTACTTAAGGACAGGCTCCCGTACGGCAGGAGGCATCTTGCTGTCCGCGGCCGGGCTTGCGGCAGGCGGAGCACTTTTTACACTTGCAGGAATCTATCTTTATCGGCTGCTGGATACAGGTGTGTTCGGCCTGTTTCAGTGGATTGCGGCGGGTCTGTTTTTTGTGCTTGGCGTCGGCGGGCTCGGCGTGTGCAGATGGGGGACGGTGATCCGCAAGCGTGTCAGGCGGTTCCATGCCTATGTGCGGATGATCGGGCAGAGGGAATACTGCAATGTGCGTGAACTGGCAGACGGGATCCGAAAAAGTGTCAAGTATGTGGTGAAGGATCTGGAATATATGATTTCCAACGGCTGGTTTCTTGAAGGGCATCTGGATGAGGAGAAAAAGTGCCTGATGGTCAGCCACCGGATGTATGACCAGTACCTGAAAATACAGGAGGACAGGAAAAAGAGCAGGCAGGAGGAGCGGGTGCCAAAGGAGTCCCCGGCAAAGGAGCCTGAGGATCAGAAGACGCCGGAGGGTAAAAAACTGTCCCCGGAGGTTCAGAAGGTGATCGATGAGGGAGACCGGTATCTGCGGAAGATCCACAGGTGCAATGATGCCATCCCCGGGAGGGAGATATCGGCAAAGATCACCC
>CANSCI010000063.1 GCA_947645355.1 uncultured Dorea sp.
GCCTCGACCCGGTCAGGATCTCTCCGATCATCTCAAAGGCAACCGGAAGCTTATCATACAGCGCCTTTGCCTTCACTTCAAAAGTTGCCTTGAAGGCCTTTTCACGTACATTTGTTACATCCGAATACAGCTCCAGCGAAGTGCCGATCCCGCCGGTATGCACATTGATCTCATTGAACAACTCCCCATATTCAAAATGTTCGGTATCAATGATTCCAAGTACCGACTGCAAAATTCCTACATACGGGATCAGTTCCTCCTCAATCCCCGACATATCAAACAATACATCCAGGTAACCAATGCCGTTGGTCTCAATCTCATGGTAAATAACCGGTATGCCGGCAATCTCCATCTCCTCGTTCACAATCGGTTCAATCTCCCTGGAAATATCCTCCCGTTTCAAAACCGGTATCTTGGCCAGATCCTCCTCACTGTCCTCAGCAGACTGATAGGCCTCCAGCCTCTTCGTATGCTCCACCAGAAGCTCCTGCTCCTCCTTCGTCAAACCGCTCTTGTATGCTGCAAGCATCTCGCCAAGTTCTCGGTCCATCCGTGCTGTACGGCCCTTCTCGGGCCTCACAACCACAATTGCCCCGTGGGGATTCTCAAGGATATACCTGCGGATTAATTCTTCATAGTATCCCGTCCCCACCTGCTCCTTCAAAAAGGCAAATGTCTCCAGCGCCTCAATGTGCATAAACGGGCGTTCATCATCATACAGCCAGCTGTCCATCATCTGCAGGCCATACATAAGTCCCTTGGGATAATTGCCAAAATCCGCCTCCCGATACCGGAATTCATGATAATTAATCCCGGCCTCCAGCGCCTTTTTATCAATGCCTCTCTCTACAATCTCACCAAGCACACGCTCGATCATCTGGACAAATTCATCTTTCTGCTCTACATTGGCATTCTTTGACACTACCGAAAAAATCGGCTGGTAAATACCGTTGTCATAGGAACCCATAATATCCTTCCCAATCCCCGCATCCGTCAGTGCCTTCTTAAGCGGTGCCCCTGGCGCTGACAAAAGAGCATAATCAAGAATCTGAAATGCCAGGTACAGCTCCCGGTCAAGGCTCGTTCCGATTACCTTATTGTAGGACAAATAAGTATTATCCTCCTCTGGTTCGTCACTTGCGACAGAATAGGTAATCTCCTTCTCCTTCATAGCCGTAAACGGCTCCTGAAAGCTGATCTTAGACTCAACTTCTGCGGCGTTAAAATTCCCCAGGTACTCCCGGTCAAGCCAGTTAAGCTTCTCCTCAATATCCATATCCCCATACAGATAAATATAGCTGTTGGACGGATGGTAATATTTCCGGTGGAAATCAAGGAACTGCTCATAGGTAAGCTTTGGGATCACCTCAGGATCCCCGCCGGATTCATTGGCATAAGCCGTATCCGGAAACAGTGTATTCAGTACCACCCGGTCAAGCACACCCTCCGGGGAAGAAAATGCTCCCTTCATTTCATTGTACACAACCCCGTTGTATTCCAGTTTATCTTCCAGAGAATCCAGCCGGTAGCTCCACCCCTCCTGCCGGAAGATTTCCTCATGCACATATATATTCGGATACAATACTGCATCCATATATACATGCATCAAATTCTGAAAATCCTTGTCATTGCAGCTTGCCACTGGATATACTGTCTTATCCGGGTAAGTCATGGCATTTAAAAATGTGTTCAAAGACCCCTTCACCAGTTCTACAAACGGATCCTTTGCAGGAAAATTCTTAGAACCGCACAGTACCGAGTGCTCCATGATATGCGGCACTCCCGTGCTGTCTGACGGCGGCGTGCGAAAGGCAATGCTGAACACCTTATTATTATCATCATTTTCTATATATACAACTCTTGCGCCGCTTTTTCTATGGCGCAAAAGCCATCCCTTGGCCTTGATCCCTTCCAGGGCTTCCTCCTTTAGAAGCTCATATCCGCCTGCATCTGTAATACCCATAATTTATTCCTTCTCCTTCCCGTTGGCATTCTTCTTTATTTTATACAATTTTTTCCTTCTCTACAAGGCGTTAATCCTTCTTTTTCCATCTTTTCCGCTGAAACTATAGTAAAATGTATTATTATTTATCTTCTGTGACCCAGTCACTGAATACAAGAAGTTTCTGCGGTATACTAAGGGCAGCAAAAACATATTACAGCAGAAAAAAAGGAATGTATCTACTATGGTTAATGTGGACACAGAACCGGAAAATCCTTTCCATGCTGGCAGTCTGACACATTAATTTTCAATCCCCCCGAACCATGTGTCACACTAATTACTATAACAATGTGCTAATAACTACACAGGCAGACCCCCTTTATCAGGTGGTCTGCCCGTATTTCAATAAAAACAATGCATCTCATACGGCTGGCTCATAATTTCCGCTGCCGTCTCACCAAAAGAAAAATATTCCTCTTAATATCATCAATCTACGACATGATACGAAAAAGGCAGCAGTTCCTTTGCCCGTACCTTTGTCCTCTCCCCATTCACAGATAAAATCACTTCACACTCCGGCATATAGTCATTCAACATCTGACGGCAGTTCCCGCAGGGAGGAACGATCTCCTCTCCCTTTTCGCCGCGCACTGCGACAATTGCTTCAAACTCACGCTCTCCCTGTGTAATGGCACTGCCGATTGCTACCTGCTCTCCGCAGGCCCCATGAAGAGAGTACACATTGACACCCACGTATATCCTGCCGCTTTTGCATCGCACCGCAGCGCCCACAGTATGATTGTAATGGACAAAATCATAATTAGAACTGATAGCCTTCTGCGCCGCCGCTATCAATTGTTCATCTTTTTCTGTCAACAAATCCATCTCCTCCTTGTCTGACGCTATAAATCTGCAAAATCCATAATTACGATTTATCCGCCGTAATCATCTTAATAACCAGCAGGGTTCCTACCATCAGTACAATACCGATCGGCAGGCAGATAAACGGATTCTGGATAAATCCTGCAATCACATAATTCACAAAAGAAACAGCAGCCACCGTAACAGCATACGGAAGCTGGGTGGATACGTGATTTACGTGATTACACTGCGCCCCCGCCGATGCCATGATCGTTGTGTCCGAGATCGGTGAACAATGGTCTCCGCATACAGCCCCTGCCATACATGCAGAAATAGACAGGATCATCATATTCTCGTTCGTTCCGGCAAATACGGCAACCACGATCGGAATCAGGATCCCGAAGGTTCCCCAGGAAGTTCCGGTTGCGAAGGCCAGGAAGCACCCGACTACAAAGATAATAGCCGGAAGCAGGTTCACAAGCCCTTTTGCAGCTGAATCCATCATAGACGCCACGTAATCTGCCGCTCCAAGGCTGTCTGTCATAGCCTTTAACGTCCACGCAAATGTCAGAATCAAGATAGCAGGAACCATTGCCTTGAAGCCGTCCGGAATGCAGGCCATTGATTCCTTGAAGTTCAATACCTTCCTTACCGCATAGAATACAATTGTGACCGCAAATGCAAAGAAGCTTCCAAGCATCAGGCCTACCGAAGCATCGCTTCCTGAAAATGCCTCCACAAACCCCGCACCCGAGAAAAATCCGCCCGTGTAGATCATACCGATCACGCAGCAGATAATTAAAACAATAATCGGGAATACCAGATCAATAACCCCTCCCCGGGTCTCCTCTACATCCTGCTCCGCGTTGGCATACGGACGGTCAGGCGTCGTATAGATATCTCCTGCCAGGGCATTTTGCTCATGCAGCTTCATCGGGCCGTAATCCATTTTCAACAGGATAATCGTTATCATCATTACAATAGTCAGAATTGCATAATAGTTATATGGAATTGCACGGATAAATATGGAAAAACCGTCTTCCCCCTCCACAAATCCAGTCACTGCAGCAGCCCAGGAGGAGATCGGTGCAATAATACATACCGGAGCTGCCGTAGCATCAATCAGGTAGGACAGTTTCGCACGTGACACATTCTGCTTGTCTGTCACCGGACGCATGACGCTTCCCACCGTCAGACAGTTAAAATAATCGTCAATAAAGATCAATACTCCCAGCAGAACTGTCGCCAGCTGCACACCGATCCGACTCTTTATATGCTCGCTTGCCCAGCGTCCAAACGCTGCGGAGCCGCCTGCCTTGTTCATCATACACACCATAATTCCAAGAACTACCAAGAATACCAAAATACCTACATTGTAGCCATCTGACAGCACCCCTACGATACCGTCCTGAAATACATGGGTGACTGTAAGCTCAAACTGAAAGCCTGAATAGAACAGGCCGCCGATCAAAATTCCCACGAACAGGGAACTGTAAACCTCCTTTGTAATCAATGCCAGCACGATCGCAACCACCGGCGGGATCAACGCCCAGACTGTGGCATACATATCCGGCACATATTCTGCCGCCTCCTCTGCCGCAAACACAGTCATTGAACTGCATGCTAAAATGCACAGAAGTGCAAGAACACCCCAAAGGGCTTTTTTCCTTCCTCTCATCCTCTCATGTCCTTTCTCTCTTCTGAATCATAAACATATAGTTTCCTATGAACAAAGAATTTGACACAGACCGCAATACAGTTTTTCTATTAAAAATGCCATGAAACTCGCAAATACACGCTTTCATGGCATAATCATCCAACATCTGCATCACAATACATTTCGGTAGATCATTCACTCTGATAGCGCTCCACTACTGTGACAGTCCGCAGCATCTTCTGCTGTGTCCCAGAGATCAGACTTGGAATCATCCAATCTCTTCGGCAGATCCCCCTTTCACCGTAAACAGTCTTCCAAACTATCGTTTTCCGGCTACTGATGAAATCTGCACCTCTATCAAATCTCATTATTCATATAGTAATATTTTTAGCATCTTTTTAGACAAATGTCAATATATGAATCCAAAAATTAGAGAGAAAAAATTAGAGAGACATAAAAAGTAATATAAAAATGTGGCAGAGTCTGCACTCTGCCACATCCAATACTCTCACTCGAGCATCCTGCTGCATTTTATTCCTCTCCGTAAAGAGTAACCAGCTTCTTGAGGTAAGCATATCTCTCCATAGCCTCAGCCTCGTTCTTAGCGAACAGCCTCTCAGCTTTCTCCGGATTAGCTCTCTTCAGAGCATTGTAACGTACCTCACCGTCAAGGAATGCCTGGTAGTCTCCTGCCGGCTCCTTGCTGTCAAGCGTAAACTTCGCACCCTCTGCTGCCGGATTGAACCTGAAGTTGTTCCAGTATCCGCACTCTACAGCCAGAGCTTCCTCTGTCTGAGCCTTGCTCATACCCTTCTTAATACCATGATTGATACATGGAGCGTAAGCAATAATGAGTGATGGTCCCGGATAAGCCTCTGCCTCTGCAATTGCCTTTACAGTCTGGTTAAAGTCAGCACCCATAGCAATCTGTGCCACATATACATAACCATAACTCATTGCGATGCCTGCAAGGTCTTTCTTCTTCGTCTCTTTTCCGCCTGCTGCAAACTGTGCCGTAGCGCCGGTCTTGGTAGCCTTGGAGGATTGTCCGCCTGTGTTGGAGTAAACCTCTGTATCAAATACCATAATGTTGATGTCCTCGCCGCTTGCCAGTACATGGTCAACACCGCCGAAACCGATATCATAAGCCCATCCGTCACCGCCGAAGATCCACTGGGACTTCTTAGCAAGGAAATCTTTGTTCTTAACAATGTCTTTACATGTATCGCAGTCACAGCCTTCTAATGCTGCAACTAATTTGTCGGCGGCATCTCCGTTCGATACACCGCAGCCAAAGGTATCCAGATATTCCTGACATGCTGCCTTTACTTCTGCAGAAGCTTCCTCTGCTGCCGCAACGGATTCAACCTCTTCTTTCAGTCTCTTCCTGATTGCATTCTGAGCAAGCAGCATACCATAACCAAACTCAGCATTATCCTCAAACAGGGAGTTTGCCCATGCAGGTCCGCGGCCCTTTGCATCTACCGTGTAAGGTGTGGACGGTGAAGAGTTGCCCCAGATCGAGGAACATCCTGTTGCATTTGCAATATACATCCTGTCGCCGAACAACTGAGTAATCAGTTTTGCATATGGCGTCTCGCCGCAGCCTGCACATGCACCTGAGAACTCAAGCAATGGCTGTTTGAACTGACTTCCCTTTACAGTCTCCGGTTTGAATTTTGCAACAACCTCTGGTTTTACTTCAATCTCTCTTCCGAAGTCAAATACATTCTGAGAAGCTGCGTTCTCTTCCATATTCTTCATAACGAGAGCCTTCTCGCCCTTCTTGCCCGGACATACATTTGCACAGGAACCACATCCTGTACAGTCAAGTGCTGATACAGTGATGGCAAACTTCATACCCGGCATACCAATCATATCGATTGCCTTTGTTCCTTCCGGAGCCTTGGAAAGCTCGTCCTCAGTGAGGGCTGCCGGACGGATAACAGCGTGCGGACATACATATGCACAGCGGTTGCACTGGATACAGTTCTCCTCTACCCATACAGGGATGTCTACTGCAATACCGCGCTTCTCATATGCGGAAGAACCTGACGGTGTAGAACCGTCTACATACTCATTGAATGCGGATACCGGAAGTGTATTGCCTTCCTGGGCATTGACCTTCGTCTGGATATTCTTAACAAAATCTACAACATCTTCTTTTCCGCCCTTAACCTCAGGTGCGAACAAACCTTCATCCTCACAGGACTTCCAGGAATCCGGAACCTCTACTTCATGAACCTGCTTAGCACCTGCGTCGATTGCGTCATAGTTCATCTGTACGATCTTGTCGCCTTTTCGTCCGTAAGTAGCCTTGGCAGCCTTCTTCATAAGGTCGATAGCCTCTTCCTCCGGAATGATGGCAGCCAGCTTGAAGAATGCAGACTGCAGTACGGTGTTGATACGTCCGCCGAGTCCGATCTCTTTACCGATCTTGATGCCGTCGATGGTGTAGAACTTAATATTATGGTCTGCAATATATGCCTTTACCTGTCCCGGAAGGTGCTTCTCAAGTCCTTCCATATCCCATGGGCAGTTGAGGAGGAAAGTTCCGCCGTCAACAAGCTCCTGAACCATGTTGTATTTATTCACATAGGACGGGTTGTGACATGCAACAAAGTTTGCCTGGCGGATGAGGTAAGTGGATTTGATTGCTTTCTTACCGAAACGCAGGTGTGACATTGTTACGCCGCCGGACTTCTTAGAGTCATAGTCAAAGTAAGCCTGTGCGTACATATCTGTATTGTCGCCGATGATCTTGATGGAGTTCTTATTCGCTCCGACAGTTCCGTCTGCCCCAAGTCCCCAGAACTTACAGTTGATTGTTCCTTCCGGAGTCGTAACAAGCGGTGCGCCCGTCTCAAGGGAAAGATTGGTAACATCATCAACAATACCAATGGTAAATCTTTCTTTCTCTGTGTTGTTAAATACTGCAACAATCTGTGCAGGTGTTGTATCTTTGGAACCTAAACCGTAGCGTCCGCAGTTCACCGGAACAGTTTCGAATTTTGTTCCCTTTAATGCCGATACCACATCAAGGTATAATGGTTCTCCCTGAGCGCCCGGCTCTTTTGTCCTGTCAAGGACATTGATTACCTTTACAGTCTCCGGAATCGCATCAACCAGTGCCTGAGCGCTGAACGGTCTGTAGAGGCGAACCTTTACAACGCCCACCTTCTCGCCTGCTGCCATCATATAGTCGATGGTCTCTTCGATGGTCTCACATACGGAACCCATAGCAACGATTACTTTCTCTGCATCTGCCGCACCGTAGTAATTGAACAGCTTGTAATCTGTTCCGATCTTTGCATTTACCTTGTCCATGTACTCCTGAACGATCGCCGGCATTGCGTCGTAATACGGGTTGCATGCTTCTCTTGCCTGGAAGAAGATGTCCGGATTCTGTGCGGAACCTCTCTGGCATGGGTGATTTGGATTCAGCGCGTGGTTTCTGAATTCGTCGATGGCATCCATATCTACCATTTCCTTCAGATCTTCATAATCCCAGGTCTCAATCTTCTGAATCTCATGGGATGTACGGAATCCGTCGAAGAAATTGATGAACGGAAGCTTGCCCTTTAATGCTGCACAGTGTGCAACCGGTGTCAGATCCATAACCTCCTGCACGCTGGATTCACAGAGCATTGCAGCTCCTGTCTGACGGCATGCATATACGTCAGAATGATCTCCGAAAATAGATAAAGCGTGGCTTGCAAGCGCACGGGCAGATACGTTGAATACACCTGGAAGCTGTTCACCCGCTACTTTATATAAGTTAGGAATCATCAACAGTAAGCCCTGAGATGCTGTAAAGGTAGTTGTAAGAGCGCCTGCTGCCAGAGAACCGTGCACAGCTCCTGCCGCACCTGCCTCGGACTGCATCTCTGTCACCTGTACAGTCTGCCCGAAAATATTCTTTCTACCCTCGGTAGCCCACTCATCTACGTGTTCTGGCATAACAGATGATGGTGTGATAGGGTAAATGGCAGCAACTTCTGTGTACGCATAGGAAGCGTGAGCCGCTGCCTGATTACCATCCATGGTCTTCATTTTTCTTGCCATTTTTGTTGTTCCTCCTTAAAAAATAATACAAATCATTGCAATTTGACATGTATAATTATTATAGTCCCAAAACCGCTAAAAGTCTAGTGATTCTTGCCCTTTATTTTGTTCCTTTTTCCGTACAAATTCCGGGCTTGCCCGCCGCTTTCCTGCGGCAATATAAGATGAGCGCGGCGGAGATGATTACCACCGCTGCGGCAAGAACCTGCGACACCGGAATCTCGGTTCCCGGGATCCACAGCTGGTCAGTCCGAAGCCCCTCGATCCACACTCTCCCAAGGCCGTAGCCAAACAGATAAATCAGGAATACCTCTCCTTCGAACTTTTTATGCTTCCGGTAAAGGAGCATAATAACAAGAACCATCAGGCACCACACCGACTCATACAAAAACGTAGGGTGCACCTGGATGCAGGAAACTCCCTCCACGGTTTCCATATGCTCCCTCATCCGTTCCGTAATGTCCGAACTGCGGACTGCATCTACTGGAAGCCGCATAGCCAAAAGACTGTCTGTATATTCCCCGAAGGCCTCCCGGTTGCAGAAATTCCCCCACCTTCCGATCATCTGTCCTGCCACAAGCCCCAGGCCCGCAGTGTCAAACAAAAGCGGCGCCGACAGTCTTTTAATCCTCGCAAAAACTATAACCGTAATGATGGCCGCAATCACCCCGCCATAGATCGCAAGGCCGCCCTGCCGGATATTAAAGATGCTCTTCCAATCGTCCTTGTACATATCCCAGGAAAAAGCCACATAGTAGATCCTCGCCCCGATAATGGAACATATAACTGCATAGACGGCAAGGTCGTAATAGTTCTCCGGATTCTGCCCGGTATGCTTTGCCTCCGCCGCCGCGATCAATATCCCTGCCAGTATCCCAATGCCTATAATAATGCCGTAATAGGCAATGTCAAAGCCAAATACAGTAATATGGTCTCCCAAAGAAGACAGGTGAATTCCCAGATGTGGGAATTCTATCATTTTATGCATATCTGCCCGCTCCCCTTCTATACGTTAAATCTAAACAGCATAATATCACCGTCTTTTACCACATAATCCTTGCCCTCCAGACGGACAAGTCCCTTTTCTTTTGCAGCTGCGTGTGTGCCGCATGCCATAAGATCCTCATAGGACACTACCTCTGCCCGGATAAAACCGCGCTCAAAGTCCGTATGGATCTTTCCGGCCGCCTGAGGCGCCTTTGTCCCTTCCGTGATGGTCCATGCACGAACCTCCGGCTCCCCGGCCGTCAAGTAGCTGATCAGCCCCAGCAGGCGGTAGCTTGCTTTAATAAGTTTCTCCAGCCCCGACTCACTTAATCCGAGTTCCTCCAGAAACATTTTCTTCTCATCATCGTCCAGTTCCGCGATCTCCTGCTCAATCTGTGCACAGACCACGAACACCTCACTCTCTTCTTTCCCGGCATACTCCCGGACTTCTGCCACCTGAGGATTCCCGGCTCCGTCATCCGCCAGATCATCCTCTGCCACATTTGCCGCATAGATGACCGGCTTATAGGTCAGAAGATTGTAACCCGCAAGCCATTCCTGCTCCTCTTCATCCTCCGCACCGTCAAAAGTCTTAGCCAGCCGATTATCCTCAAGATGAGCTTTGATCCGCTCAAGGAGGGCCAGTTCTTTGGCTGACGCCTTATCATTCCTCGCAGACTTTGCCGTCTTGGCGATCCTTCTCTCCAGAATCTCAAGATCTGAAAAAATAAGTTCCAGGTTGATAGTCTCTATATCACGCAGCGGATCGATGCTCCCGTCTACATGGACAATATTGCTGTCCTCAAAGCATCTGACCACATGCACGATGGCATCCACCTCACGGATATTGGCCAGGAACTGATTGCCCAGCCCCTCGCCTTTTGACGCACCTTTTACCAGACCTGCAATGTCCACAAACTCAATAGCTGCCGGTATGATCTTCTTTGTATGGTACATCTCTCCGAGGACGTTCAGCCTCTCATCCGGAACTGTAACTACCCCCACGTTGGGATCTATCGTACAGAACGGATAGTTGGCAGATTCCGCGCCTGCCTTCGTCAGTGAATTAAATAACGTGCTTTTTCCTACATTGGGAAGCCCCACTATGCCTAATTTCATGTATCTGTATCCTTTCTTATAATTTGTCCCGGGTCTCCATCAGGATCACGAACCCGGACAGAAAACTGATCTCTACTTCATCCTCTGCGAACTGATTGCTGACGCAAAGACTGTCATACGGTGTCAGCCTGTGGTTCTTGAGGGGATACTTTGCACCTGTAATATTGAACCCGTAGATTTCCTGACCCAGCGGAAATACAGAAAAATACGGCCCGTAAGCCTCACTTTTCTTTAAAATAGTGTCTCTCCCGATCAGCCGTATACGGTTCTGCCTATCCAGGATCCTCGCATCGATCCCCGCGTGAAACGGCACCGTCAAAGATTGTACATTTGCCCACAGGTGGTCGATCCTCCCGCCGGTAGCCCCGAGGATCACCAGTTCCCGGCACCCAAGAGTCATAGCGAGCCGGATCGCAATCTCCGTATCTGATGCATCCTTGACCGGATGGAACTCACGGATAGGGACATTGGTGTCATTGCGGTAATAGTCTGCAACTTTCCCTTCCACACTGTCAAAATCCCCGACAATATAATCCGGCATGATATCATGGTGATATAAAAATTCCATCCCTCTGTCCACACCGATCACATAGTCGGCATCCATTTTTTCCAAAACCGAAAGAACAAATCCCTCTTCCAGTTCCCCGCCGCTCACAATCACAATTTTCTTACTCATATTCTTTTAATATCTCCATAAAATCTTTTGTATTTTTCTCAGGATCCCCGCCGAACACAGCCGAGCCGGCCACAATAATATTTGCGCCTGCATCCAGCACCTCACGCACATTTGTAAGATAGATACCCCCGTCAACCTGAATGTCCACAGAAAGATTCTGATCCTCGATCATTTTCCGAATGGCACGGATCTTATCCAGTGACTCAGGGATAAATTTCTGCCCACCGAACCCCGGATGGACGCTCATCACAAGAAGCATGTCAATCTCCGGAAGAAATTTTTCCACCGCGGCAGCCTCCGTCTCCGGACAAATCGACAGTCCCGCCTTCATACCGCAGGAACGGATCTTTGCAATTGTTGCCGCAGCATCCTCACAGGCCTCCAGATGGATGGTCACAAGATCGGCTCCTGCATCCTTAAATGCCTCCACATAACGGATGGGTTCCTGCACCATCAGATGGGCGTCCATTACCTGCTTTGTGGCATCATGGATGGACTTAAGAACCGGCATGCCAAAAGATATACTGGGCACAAACATGCCGTCCATTACATCAAAATGCAGATACTTCGCACCGCCTTTTTCAGCGGCCTTCATCTGCTCCCCCAACACCTTAAAATCTGCCGCCAGAATAGACGGCGCTAAAATGTACTCCACATCAATACCTCCTTTTCTCTTTCAGTTCCTGATACATCGCCTGATAATTCTCATATCTCACGGGATGGATCCTGCCCGCATCCACCGCCTCTTTTACTGCACATCCCGGCTCATGGACATGATCGCACCCATGGAACCTGCACTTCCCCTCATAGGGGGAAAATTCAGGAAAATAATATTTCAGATCTTCTTTTTCAAACTCATTGACATACAGAGAACTGAACCCGGGCGTATCCATAATATAAGAATCCTCCCCGATGGCAAACAACTCTGAATGCCTTGTGGTATGCCTCCCCCGCTCGATCTTGCGGCTCACGGCTCCGGTTTCAAGGCCGGCATCCGGGTTCAGGATATTAATCAGGGAGGATTTCCCAACCCCGGAGGGGCCAGCAATCACCGTCGTCTTTCCCTTGAGAAGTTCCCTCATCTCCTCAATATTTTTTCCCCTGCGGGCACTGACAAAAAGATAGGGGCACCCACAATGCCTGTAGATCTCCTGAAGATATGCAGTCTGCCCGTCCTTTGCGATATCCTCTTTATTAAAGCACAGGAGCACCGGTATCTCTTTGCGCTCCATCATAACAAGGAACCTGTCAAGAAGATTAAAGTGGGGGCTCGGCTTTGTCACCGCAAATACTACCAACGCCTGATCCACATTGGCAGCGGCCGGACGAATCAGTTCGTTTCTCCGCGGCAGAATCTCTGTAATATTCCCCGTCATCTCCTCCACATCCAGAATCTCGATATCCACGTCATCTCCAACCAGAGGTTTCACCTTGTCTTTTCTGAATATCCCTTTTGCCTTACATTCATAAACACCGGATTCTACTACGTGAACGTAGTAGAATCCGGCAATTCCTTTTACAATCTTTCCCTTCATTATTGTGTATCCTCACTTGGAGAAAGATCCGCCGGATCCATCCCCAGGCTGAGCACATATTTAATCGTTCCGCCTTTTGCCAGACTTCCGGATGAAGGATTCTGAGAAATAATGGAGCGTTCCTCATAGTTATTGCTGTATTCTTTTCTCTCCGCTTTTGCATTCAGTCCGTTGGCTCTTGCCCACTCCAGCAGTTCACTCTCATCTTTTCCGGCAAAATTCTGAACCTGTATCTTTTCGTCCGGCTTCTTGCCCTTGCTCACCAGTAGATTGACCGCCGTTCCCGCGGCTGCCTTTTTCCCGGAGGAAGGACTCTGGGAAACAACCCTTCCCTCCTCAACGTCATTGTCATAATCGTAGGTGACTTTCCCGATCTTCAAGCCTGCACTCTTGATCTCCGCCTGGGCATCCGCATCTTTCTTCCCGACTACATCAGGTATCGTCTTCTTATCCTCGCCCTTGCTTACCTGCATGATGACCTCAGTATCTTTAGTTACTTTGGATCCCGCCGACGGGGTTGTCCCGATAACCTGCCCCTCCGCATACTGATCACTGTACACGAACTCCGAGGTACCTACCTTGATGCCCTCTCCTTCCAGTTTCTTCTGGGCATCAGATTCATCCATGCCGGCCACATCCGGCACAACGATCTCCTCACCCACAAGCTTGGAGCTCACGACAACCTCAATCTTCGTATTTTTAGCAACCTTTTCTCCGGCCTTAATCTTCTGCTTGCAGATCAGGCCTTCCTCATATTTGTCAGATTCCTCATAGGTTGCGACCTTAAATCCTAACCCTTTTTCCTTCAGAATCTTCTTAGCCTCCTCCTCTGTCTTGCCCAAAAGATCCGGAACCTTTACCTTTGCCTCTGTCTCCTCTGCCTCCTCTGCCTTCGTGCCTTTATCGAAGGACTTGAAGATACCGGCTGCCTTCCCGATCGTAAAGAGCAGGATGAATGCGATAATAATAATGACAACCACCATCAGAACCCGCATCACTTTATTCATCCTTGGGTTGACATCTTCATCCCCCCTGCGCCTCTTTTTCCCTCCGCGGGTATCATAACCGTCATACTCATCATCGTAATGGTCGTCATCATATTCGTCATCATCGTAACCATCACTGTATTCATCATCACTGCTGTAACCGCTGCCGTATTCGTCATCATCGTATTCATCGTCATACTCGTCGTCATAATTACCGTGGATAACATCCAGCTCATCATCCGTAATAATCACTGTATCTGCACTTCGAAGCGGCGGAATCACAACAAAATCTCCGTCCGGATCCACCAGGGAACGTTTCAGATCCTGAATCAGGGCGTTCGTATTACTGTAACGCCGCTCTCCGTTCTTCTGGGTACATTTCAAAATAATCTGCTCCATGCTGTACGGAATATCCGGCACCAGTTCTGACGGCGGCGTGATTTCCTCCTGAAGATGCTTAATGGCAACGGACACCGTAGAATCCCCGTCAAACGGCACCTGTCCGGTAACCATCTCGAACAAAGTGATACCGATCGAATAAATGTCGCTCTTGGCATCACTAAACCCGCCTCTGGCCTGCTCCGGAGACGAATAATGGACAGAACCCATAGCATTGGAACTGATGGTATTGGATGTAGTAGCTTTGGCAATGCCGAAATCTGTTACCTTCACCTTACCGTCTCTTGATATGATAATATTCTGGGGCTTAATATCCCTGTGTATGATATTGGCTGCATGCGCAGCACCGATACCGGTACACATCTGGATCGCAATACTGATGACCTCTTTGTGGGACAGCTTACCCTTTCTTGCTATATACTCCTTTAATGTAATGCCCTCTACCAGTTCCATTACCATATAGTAAAGGCCCCTGTCCTCACCTACATCATATACATTTACAATATTAGGATTCAAAAGCCCTGCAGCCGCCTGCGCCTCTGAGCGGAACTTCCGCACAAAATTTTCATCCTCGCGATATTCTTTCTTTAATACTTTAATAGCCACGTAACGGTTCAGCATGGTGTCCTTCCCCTTATAGACATCTGCCATTCCGCCGGCACCGACTTTGCTCAGTACCTGATATCGGTTCCCAAGAAAAATTCCATCTTTCACTATTCACTCACCTCATCTGCAAGTGGTTCAGCCATAACAACCCCTATGTTATCTCTCCCACCATTACTATTTGCTTTTTCTATCAGCATAAGTACTGCTTCAACGATATCTCTTGCCCCCTTGACGATATCGAACATATCCTCATCCTCTATCATATTGCTGAGCCCGTCCGTGCACATCAATATGATATCTCCCTTTTTCAGATGATATTCGTATATATCTGCGCCGACTTCTTCTTTTACGCCGATTGCCCTTGTGATAATATTTTTATCCGGATGGTTCTTGGCCTCCTCCGCCTTGATTCCTCCAAGCCTTACCATCTCCTCCACAAGGGAATGATCCTTTGATATCTGCTGAATCTTGTCATTAATCAGGTACAGACGGCTGTCCCCGACATTTGCAAAGTGCAGTGTGTTGCCGATTACTGTGGCCGCCACCAGTGTCGTTCCCATGCCTTCTAATTTGACGTCTGACTGAGCCGCCTTGATCAGCTCATGGTTTGCCACCTCAACGACCTTCGTCAGAATCTCCTCCGGATCATCAAGCGTCGTTGCCTCCAATTCCCGGTGCAGGATCTTTACCGTATACTTTGACGCAAAATCACCTGCCTTGTGCCCTCCCATCCCGTCGGCCACCACCAACAGGTTGGGGAACGGACCCACCGGCCGGTCCGTCACATATACAAAATCCTGGTTGACCTCTCTTTTTCTTCCCACATCCGTCTTTGCAAATAATTTCATCTAGTTCTCCTTCTTTGCAGCCGCGCAGCGCCGTCTCAGCTGACCGCAGGCTCCATCGATATCAGAGCCTCTTTCCCTTCTAATAGTAACATTTATTCCGTTTTTTTCAAGTTTATTTTTGAATTCCAGGGCATTTTTACTGTCCGTCCTCTTAAAATCCCTTTCACTGATCGGGTTGACAGGTATGATGTTTAAGTGGCAGTTTCTGTCTTTCAGAATCCCGGCAAGCCCCTTTACATCCTCCTCCCGGTCATTGACACCCTTCACCAGACTGTACTCGAAAGTGACGCGCCGACCTGTTTTTTCAAAATAAAGATCACAGGCTCTAAGCACTTCTTTAAGCTTGTATTTATTCGCCACAGGCATCAGCTTCTTTCTTTTTTCCTGGCTGGATCCGTGGAGAGAGAGTGCGAGGGTAATCTGAAGTCCTTCCCCGGCAAGCCGCTCCATATTCGGGACGATCCCGCAGGTAGAAACTGTAATATTTCTCTGGCTGATGTGAAGCCCGTTCTCGTCGCTGACCATATGTACAAATTTTACAAAATTCTCATAATTATCAAGAGGTTCCCCCGTCCCCATCACAACAATATTGGAGACTCTCTCGCCTGTAAGCTTTTGGATCATATACACCTGC
>CANSCI010000064.1 GCA_947645355.1 uncultured Dorea sp.
TTTACAATTACAGACCTTGTAATCCCTACCCGGTCCGCAATCTTGCTTGCCACCAGGATCCCTTCTGTCCCGTTGAGTTCCTCGAAAATATGAATAATGGCCTCCAGCTCAGAATAAGAAAGCGTACTGATAGCCGACTGTACGATGTGCTCTTTTCTTGTCTCCTCGGCACTCTCCTCGTTGACAGAGCGCAGCATCTCAAGACCTACCACCGTAGTACCATACTCACTCAGAATAATATCGTCAATTTCATACATCTCATCCTGCTTGTAGATGAATAAGGTTCCAAGCCTCTCCCCTGCGATGTCGATCGGGGTAATAATTGCCTGATATCCCCTGGACGCACCCTCGGAAAATCCCAGCGTCTGCAGATTCACATTCTCCTTGGTAGACAGGATGCTTAAGAGCCTCTCATTGAGCATATCGTCGATATGTTTTCCCACTTCCTGCTCAATCAGCTCTTCTATATACGAAACTGTTTTACATTTACTCCCCCCGAGAACTTTTCCTTTTCTGCTGACCACAAGCACGTTAGAATTCAGAATTTCGGTCAGAACCTCGCAGATGTCATTGAATACCACTTTACTTGAGCTGTTGTTATGAAGCAATTTGTTGATTTTTCTTGTTTTATCTAATAATTGTACACTCATTCGCGCTCCTCCATCCTATGATGTTATATTATCATACAATTCAGTAACATTCAATGAATTTCCTAATTATTTTTCTGCATTTTTTCTGGGCTCCACAAACCCGCACTGTTCATTGCCGCAGCACAGTTTGTCCCCTCTCTCCACCATATAGCTTCCGCATTTCGGGCACTTCCGGCCGGACGGCTTCTGCCAGGACATAAATTCACAATCCGGGTTGTTCTCGCAGCCATAATATTTCCGCCCCTTTTTTGTCTTCCTGAGCACCACATCCCTGCCGCACACCGGACAGGCCACACCGATCTTTTCAAGATACGGCTTTGTGCTGCGGCAGTCGGGAAATCCCGGGCAGGCCAGGAATCTCCCGTGGGGGCCGTATTTAATCACCATATTGCGCCCGCACTGGTCACAAACCACATCTGTCACTTCATCTTCGATCTTCACGGCATCCAGTTCTTCCTGTGCCTTCTCCACTGCATCCTCGATGTCCGGATAGAAATTCTCGATAATCGTCTTCCAGTTCACCTTGCCCTCTGCTACACCGTCAAGAAGGCTCTCCATATTGGCCGTAAAATTTACATCCACAATACTTGGAAACGACTGTTTCATAATATGATCTACAACCTCGCCGATCTCCGTCAGATACAGATTCTTATTCTCCTTCGCCACATAGCGTCTGGCAATGATGGTCGAGATGGTTGGCGCATACGTACTTGGACGTCCGATCCCCAGTTCTTCAAGCGCCTTTACGAGCGCTGCCTCCGTATAATGCGCCGGCGGCTGGGTAAAATGCTGCTTTGTCTCAAAACTCTCCTGTGTAAGCTTAGATTCCATGCAGAGGCCTCTGGCCAGGACACCGGTCTCTTCCTTCGCCTCTCCGGCCTCCGTGTAGATCAGACGGAATCCCTCAAATGCAACTTTTGAGGCAGACACTGTAAACCGGTATTTGCCTGCCGCGATCTTCACCGAAGTAGTCTCATATCTGGCCGGCTGCATGCGGCTTGCAAGAAACCGTTTCCAGATCAACTGGTAAAGCCGGAACTGATCCCGCGTCAGGGAATCTTTCATTGCCGCCGGTGTGCGGGATACATCCGTGGGCCGGATCGCCTCATGGGCGTCCTGGATCGGCTTTTTGTCCCTGGCAGTTCCTGCCTGGCCTAAAGAAACATACTCCTTTCCGTACTGGTCTTTGATATAGGTCTTTACATTTGCATCGGCCTCCTCCGAGATTCTGGTAGAATCCGTACGGAGATACGTAATCAGTCCGGCTGTGCCGTTCCCTTTGATATCTATCCCTTCATACAGCTGCTGCGCGATCCTCATAGTCTTGGCAGTGGCAAAGTTAAGCGCCTTTGATGCTTCCTGCTGCAGCGTACTGGTGGTAAAAGGAAGCGGAGCCTTCTTGATCCGCTCACCCTTTTTAATATCTGCCACCTTATAATCTGCACCCTCGATTTCTTTCACAATCTGATTAAGCTCCTCCTCAGAGGAAATGGTCATCTTCTTATCCTCTGTCCCATAGAACCTGGCTGCCAGAGGCTTCTTTTCCCCTTCCACCTTAAGGGCGGCATCCAGCGTCCAGTATTCCTCCGGGATAAATGCATTGATCTCCTCCTCCCGGTCTGCGATGATGCGGAGCGCCACAGATTGTACCCGCCCCGCGCTCAGTCCTCTTTTTACCTTCGCCCATAAAAGCGGGCTGATCTTATAGCCCACCACGCGGTCAAGGACGCGGCGCGCCTGCTGGGCATCTACAAGATCCATATCAATTTCTCTTGCATTTTTCAGGGATGCCTTTACAGCATTCTTCGTAATCTCATTAAAACTTATGCGGTAGGTCTTCTTATCCTCCAGCTTCAGCGCCTTGCACAGATGCCAGGATATTGCCTCCCCCTCACGGTCCGGGTCAGTTGCCAGGTATACTTTGTCTGCTTTTTTTACTTCCTTGCGCAGATTCGCAAGAATCTCTCCCTTGCCTCGGATTGTTATATATTTGGGCTCAAAGTCATTCTCGGGCGAAACACCCAGCTGGCTTTTCGGCAGATCACGCACATGTCCGTTGGACGCGGCCACAACGTAATTGCTCCCCAGAAATTTTTTGATTGTTTTCACCTTTGCAGGTGACTCCACGATTACAAGATAGCGTGCCATATAAACTGCCTCCATAAAAACCGGCCATATATTCTGTCACCGGGTTCTTATATAATAATTCTTGAATATTTCTTTAATTTCACCCCGAAGTTCCAGGGTGATAAGCTGTTCCATAAGTTCCTTAGGACAAAGTCCCGTCTCCTGAACCAGCTCCTGTATTCCCTTTGGAAATAAGCCGAGACAACTATACACTATATTTCCGTCACTTTCAAGTATTTTTTTATTTTTGTCTGAATTTTCTCCTGATTTCCGTATTTGAACACTCAATGTATCCATCAATTCCTCCGGAGAGAGCAAAATACCGGCTCCCTGTGCAATCAGCAGATGGCAGCCTCTGCTGAGCAGGCTCTCCGCAGGTCCGGGAAGGGCATATACGTCTTTCCCTTGTTCAAGCGCCATATCCGCCGTAATCAGGGAACCGCTCTTTTCCCTGGCCTCCATCACAAGAACAACATCCGACAGCCCGCTGATGATCCGGTTTCTCGCCGGAAAATAAGCCGGAAGCGGAGGCTGCCCTGGAAGCTGCTCTGAAATCAGTCCGCCCTGTTTCTGAATGTCCATATAGAGCCCAAGATGCTCCCTTGGGTAGCAGACGTCAACACCACACCCCAATATACCATATGTCATCCCTCCTGCGTTTAATGCACCTCTTTGTCCCGCTCCGTCAATCCCTCTTGCCATCCCGCTGATGATCTGTATGCCGGCGTCTGCCAGACGCTCTCCATACCTGAGTGCCATCTGTTCTCCGTAAGGCGTACATCTTCTTGCTCCCACAATAGCGGCGGAATATTTGTCCTCATCCGGGAGACTTCCCTTTGCATAGACGGCATAGGGAGGAGAAGGAATATCCTTCAGCCTCTTTGGATACTTTGCCGAAAAATACGGAATAAAATCAATTCCTGCATCCTTAAGCCTCCTATAATCCTCCCGGATCTGCCCTTTTTCTGCCCTGAGGATCAGCTTGACCTCTTTTTCATCAAGAAACGAAAGTTCCCGAAGCTTTGTCTCTTCTATATAATATGCCGCCTCCCCGCTTCCCAGCTGCTCTCTCAGCATTCTCTTCTTTTTATCAGATAACGGCCGGATTCCGGCAAGCCAGTACTCATAAATCATAATACTTACCTCCCCCAATATTTTTTGTCAAAGGAACGGTAACCGATGGCCTCCTTAATATGGGGCGGCCGTATCCGCTCTTCGCCCTCCATATCTGCAATCGTCCTTGCTACCCTTAAGATCTTATGATACGTCCGGGCAGTAAGGCCAAGCGAGGAAAATGCACGGCGCATCAGCTGTTCCTCCTCCCGGCCAAGCACACAATACGCCTCCATTTCCTTGATTCCAAGCCTCCCATTGTTGATGATCTGCGTACCACTATAGCGCTCCTTCTGAAGCTCCCGCACCCTGCATACCCTCTCTTTGATCTGTTCCGATGTCTCCTGAGGTTTCGGCGCGCTGAGTGCCTCATATGCAATCCTGGGGGCTTCCGTACAAATGTCCATGCGATCCAGGAAGGGCTGACTGATCTTACTGAGGTACTGCAGGATCTGTCCTTGTGTGCAGGTACACTTTTCTAGATCCGGATAGTTCCCGCAGGGGCAGGGGTTCATCGCAGCCACCAACATAAAATCTGCCGGGAACGTATAATGCCCCTGACTTCTTGCCAATTGAATCAGGTGGTCCTCCAGAGGCTCCCGCAGCACCTCCAGGACAGGCCTGCGAAATTCAGCCAGCTCGTCCAGAAACAGCACCCCTCCGTGAGCCAGACTGATCTCTCCGGGCATCGGAATCCCTCCGCCTCCGATCAGCGCAGCTTTTGTCGTTGTGTGATGCACACTCCGAAACGGCCTTTCGGTGATCAGTGGATATTTTTCGTCAACTTTTCCCATAATGCTGTAGATTTCGGTAATCTCCATACTCTCCTCTAAAGACGGAGGCGGCAGAATCGTCGGTATCCTCTTGGCAGTCATAGACTTCCCGCTTCCCGGCGGTCCAAGAAGAAGCAGGTTATGCCCTCCTGACACAGCCACCTCACAGGCACGCTTTACAGCCTCCTGCCCCTGAATATCGCTGTAATCCACCCGCCTTAGGCGGATCTTTCCTTCCCCGGATCCTTCCATTTCCTTCTGGTAAGGGGCAATCTTCTGTTCTCCCTTCAAGTGGAGAAATGCTTCCCTCAGGTGACTTGCGCCTACAATAGAGATGCCTTCCACAAGCCCTCCCTCTGTCTCATTTTGTTTTGGTACAATACAAGTATGGAAGCCCGCCTGCACAGCCTTCCGCACGATGGGCAGGACCCCGGATACCTTCTGAATGCTCCCGTCAAGTCCCAACTCCCCGATAACCAGCGTCCCGCTTAAACTATTTTCATGGAAAATCCCCATAGAAGCAAGCACAGAAAGTGCGATGGGTAAGTCAAAAGAAGCGCCCCGCTTACGGATCGTAGCAGGGGCCAGGTTCACGATAATCTTCTTCGGAGGAAGCTGGATACCACAATTGCGTATTGCCGTGCGGACCCTCTCTGACGCTTCCTTTACCTCCGAAGATAAATAGCCTACCATGTGGAATACCGGAAGCCCATTGCTTACGTCCGTCTCCACATGGATGATCTCTGCCTGAATCCCTGAAAGGGCGGCAGATACTACATTACTAAATGCCATACAGCACCTCTTTCCTTTGTATTTTGCGCCATACTAAAAGTACGCGCGCAGTTTTTCGATTGCACTCTTCTCAATCCTTGATACATAGGAGCGGGAAATGCCCAGCCTCCCTGCAATCTCCCGCTGTGTATATTCTTCCTCATTATACAGCCCATACCGCATTTTCAGCACCAGACGCTCCCTGGGAGACAGTTCAGACTCCACACGCTGATAAAGCATTCGGATATCGTCACTTAACTCTACCTTCCGATGGGCATCATCTTCCTCTGTCTCAATAATATCAAACAGCTGTATCTCATTGCCCTCCCGGTCGGTTCCAATGGGTTCGTACAGGGAAATCTCTCTTGTAGTCTTCTTCTTTGCCCGCAGATGCATCAGGATCTCGTTCTCTATGCACCTGGCCGCATAAGTCCCAAGTCTTACACTTTTATCGGGGTTAAAGGTAACGACTGCTTTTATGAGGCCGATGGTGCCGATAGAGAGCAGATCCTCCGTATCTTCTTCAAATGACTGGTATTTTTTCACGATATGTGCAACGAGGCGCAGATTCCGTTCTATCAGGATATGTTTCGCTTCAAGATCACCCTCTGTATATTTTTGCATGTAATATCTTTCTTCCGAGGCTGTGAGGGGTTGGGGAAATGATTTCAAGAAAAGCACCTCTTAAGGTATTTGATTATAGTCTATGTGCCATTCTTAATTTTTGTGCTTTTCCACCAAAAATTGCACAAATAAACACCGGCGCGGCTGTGCGACTCCTTTACTTTTTATATTCATACTGTGGAATCCTGTTATGGCGAACGCCATATGAAATAAACTGATAGAATCATTTCAAGACTGTCCCCCACATACAGGAGGCAGCCCTGAACCCTGCTGTAAAATGTATCCTTAAGATTACGAATAAGTATAACTGATAAAGAAACGAATTACAACTCTTTTTTTTAAATATGCATGACAAACTACGGAAGCTTTTTTCCTGCCGCCATATAGAGCGCGTACCACTCTTCCCTTGTCATCTTTACATCACATGCCCTGCAGATATCTTTTATGCGCTGTTTGTTCGTACTTCCGATAAGAGCCTGAATCCCGGCCGGGTGGCGCAGTATCCACGCAATCGCAACCGCACTGTTCGTCACCTGATATTTTTCTGCCAACTCATCAATAACCCGGTTCAATTCCGGAAATCTTTCATTGCCGAGAAACACTCCCTCAAAAAAACCATACTGAAAAGTAGACCATGCCTGAATTGTAATCCCGTTCAGCCTGCAATACTCAAGAATATTTCCGTCACGGCTGATCGCGGCATTATTCTGCATATTTACATTCAGGCCGGAATCTATAATTCCACAATGTGCGATACTGAACTGAAGCTGATTAATCTTTATTTTCCGGTCACAATAATGATTCAGCAGTTCAATCTGCATTGCATTCTGGTTACTGACACCAAAATGACGCACTTTCCCCTGACTTTCCAGAATGTCAAATGCTTCTGCCACAGTCTCCGGCTCCATCAGCGTATCCGGACGATGCAGAAGAAGAATATCGATATATTCCATATTCAGACGCTTCAGGCTTTCATCCACAGAATACAGAATGTGCTCTTTTGAAAAATCATAGCACACGCCCGGACGAATCCCGCATTTTGTCTGAATAATCAGCTTCTCTCTCGGAATACCCTGCACCGCCTTCCCAAAAATCCGTTCGGCTTCTCCCCGCGCATAAATATCTGCATGATCAAAGAAATTTATTTCATGCTCCAGCGCTGTATCAATCAGTTCCCTGACTGCATTCTTTGTATCCAGCCCGGCAATCCGCATACATCCCAGTGCGATGCCCGGAACTTCTAATCCTCCGTCTCCGATATATAGTTTCTTCATCATCATTCTCCTTCTATCACTCCACTGCCGATCGACTGTGCCGATACGGTGATCCCTGCACACTGATCTCCCAGGCGAATATATACCGGAAGTTCTTCTGCCGTTCTGTTAAGGATCACAAATACAATCCGCTCATCCTTCCGAAATGCTGTCACCTCCAGCTTGTCCGTATAACGGCTCACGCCCATCCTGACCGCACCCGGTTCTATAAAATGGGCGAAATGCCACAAATAGGCAAGAATATATCCTTCCGTCAATTGTCCATGTATTATATCATACAAAAACGGGGCATCGCAATAATTTTTCACATGGTTTGGTCCGCCGGATCCATCCAGTATCAGATTCCAGTCTAAAAATATCTCCATTCCCTCATTCAAATCTCCGATAATATCGTGGGCATATCTCTGAGCATTTTTCAGATAATCATCTGCCGTAAATTTGCTGTACTCTATACAGCCCTCTGACATCAAAAGCTTTTTTCCCGGAAACCTTTCACGTATCATGCGGAGATTTTCAAAATGATCGCCGCTGTACCAGTGAAAAGCAATTCCGGCTATCATCTCGTCCGTTTTCTCGTCAATCAGTGCCTCCGCCCACTCAAATGCCCTCTCTTTATTGTGATCCCATATGAAGATTTCAATTCCCTTAAGGCCATGAGCCTTTAATGCAGGCCAGAGATATTCTATAAGGAATTCTTTTTCCTCCTCCGCAGTAAATACACAGGAGTCCCATGTCTGCACTGCCTTTGGCTCATTCTGCATAGAAAGCTTTGTCACATGATAGCCCCGGTTCAAATACTCCTCGATATAACGGCAGATATATTCTGCCCACCGGCTTTTGTATTCTGCTTTCAGCTTCCCGCCGTTATTGCGCTCCCCGTTTGTCTTCATATAAGACGGAGGACTCCACGGAGTCAGCATAATATCCAGCTTGCTGCCATAACATGCTTCTCTACCCGTGCAAAGGAAAAATCTGAAAAATCAGCATCTTCCTCATTCCCATCCGCCTCATAATGCTCCAAAGAAAAATCACAGCTGTCTATGGGAATTCGTACAAACTGGTATTTCATCTGGTCCTTCCCAAAATACCGATTAATCATCTCCCTTTTTTGTTCCTCATTCAGCAAGGAAAAAACATATCCCGCCGAATCCGTAACTGCACCGCCAAATCCGCAGCCATTTTTTCAAAAAAGAGGAAATTATTCATATATATAAGTTCCTTCCGCGGCCTCTACTCCGCCCGCCTCAGGATATCATACCGGTCGGCCCTGCAGCCCAGATCCACATACAGCACCTGCTTGGGATGCGGTGCACTCTCCTGCTCATTTCCGTCCTCATCCACGATCCTTTGTACTACCGCGTCCACGTTGCGCCCGTCCGGCTTCATAATCTCAATGGCTTCGCCCACTGAGAATTTGTTTCTCTGCTCAATGCGGTACATACCGTCCCTCTCCCCGCCGATAATGCCGAGATATGTGTATTCTTTGACATAAGTATTGTTGTCGTAGATCTGGGTCTCTTCACTGGGCTTCCCAAAATAAAACCCGGTGGTAAACTGCCGGTACGTGCAGTTGGAAATCTGATCCAGATACCATGGCATATGCTCCTCATAAAGCTTCGGATCCTTCAGGCAGTCGTCGATTGCCCGGCGGTAAGTCCTTGCAACAGTCGCCACATAGAGGGCCGTTTTCATCCGCCCCTCGATCTTAAAGCTGTCGATGCCGGCATCCAGCATCTCCGGGATATGCCCGATCATACACAGATCCTTGGAGTTGAAAATATAAGTGCCCCGCTCGTTTTCATAGACCGGCATGTACTCTCCCGGCCTTGTCTCCTCCACCACCGAATATTTCCATCGGCACGGGTGGGTGCACGCCCCCTGGTTTGCATCTCTTCCGGTAAAGAAATTGCTCAGCAGACACCTGCCGGAATAGGAGATACACATAGCACCATGGATAAAGCTTTCGATCTCCATCTCCTCCGGGATCTTTTGCCGTATTTCCTTTATTTCTTTTAAAGACAGCTCCCGGGCAGATACCACCCGTTTTGCCCCCTGCTCCCACCAGAAACGGTAGGTACCGTAGTTTGTATTGTTGGCCTGGGTACTGATGTGACGCTCGATCTGGGGACAGATCTCCTTCGCCATCTGGAAAATAGCCGGATCTGCAATAATCAGGGCGTCCGGGCCAAGCCCCTTAAGTTCCTTTAAATAGTCCTGCACCCCGGGAAGGTCGTCGTTGTGGGCGAGGATATTCACAGTTACATACACTTTCACCCCGTGAGCGTGGGCAAATGCAATTCCTTCCTCCATATCCTCCATGGAAAAATTCTTCGCTTTCGCGCGCAGCCCGTAGGCCTCTCCCCCCACATACACTGCATCAGCCCCAAAAATAACCGCTGTCTTCAATACTTCAAGGCTGCTGGCAGGAATCAACAATTCCGGACGTCTCTTTTTCATAGTTTTTGTTCTCCTTGTCTCTAAACATCTTTTTTCACACTGACGGCCACCCCGTCCCCCAGTGGGAGCAGGGAAGTCTGAAGCATTTCGTGGTGTTTCAGTTCATAGAGGTATTCCCTCATCCGGCTGTGTATGGTGCGGTTTCTGCGTTCCACCGCGAACCTGGACTGAATCACATCTCCGTCCTGAAACACATTGTCCGACACCAGCACGCCCCCCGGCGCAAGGAGTCTTACCGCCTCCGGCAGATAATAAATATACTGCCCCTTTGCCGCATCCATAAAAATAAAATCATAGCTTCTCTCCAGGGAGCCCAGAATCTCCAGTGCATCTCCCTCAAGCAGCGTAATTTGCTCTTCCTTCCCGGCACGTTTAAAATTATCCCGGGCAGCCGCAATCCGTTTCTCATATTTCTCAATGGTCGTAATATGGCTGCCCTCCGGCAGATACTCACTCATCAGTATCGCAGAAAAACCGACTGCCGCCCCCACCTCCAGGACACGTAAGGGCTTCTTTATCATCAAAAGGACCTTAAGGAAACTCTGCGTCTCCTTTCGGATAATAGGTACCTGAGCTTTCAGCGCTTCCTGCTCAATGGCCTCGATCACCGGACTTTCCTGCTGCTCCAGGGAATGGATATAGGTGGTCATTCTCTCATCAACGATCATTGTTTCATTTCCTCTCTCATTCTGTAAAACTGCAAATTAGGACGCAGCAAAACATGTTCACTGCGTCCTTTTTCCAACATCCTTATACATCCATAATAATCGGCAGTATCATTGGCTTACGCTTGGTCCTCTTCCAGATAAATTCGTTCATAGTATCACGGATCACAAGCTTGATCTTGCTCCAGTCCGCATTACGCTGATGCATCAGACAATCCTCCACCGCGTCTTCCAGTATATGCCTTGCCTCTTCCATCAGTCCCTCGGACTCCCTCACATAGACAAAGCCGCGGGACACAATATCCGGTCCGGCCAGCAATTGGTTCGTTCCCCGCTCCAGGGTCAGCACTACGATCATAATGCCGTCCTCCGCCAGATGCTGGCGGTCGCGGAGCACGATATTCCCCACATCTCCGACACCAAGTCCATCCACAAGGATCTCTCCGGTGTGGATCTTATCTACCACCTTAGCCTCCTCACTGCTGACCTCCAGCACATCTCCGGACTGGAGGATGAAAATATTTTCCTTCGGAATCCCGAGATTTCTTGCAATCTCTGCATTCGCTTTTAAATGGCGGTACTCCCCGTGAACAGGAATCGCATATCTGGGCTTCACCAGTGAATAGATCAGCTTTAACTCCTCCTGGCATGCATGTCCGGATACATGGGCATCGGAAAAGATCACATGAGCCCCCTTGGCAGACAGCTCGTTAATCACTTTGGATACGGACTTTTCATTGCCCGGAATCGGGTTGGAACTGAATATGACCGTATCTCCCGGCATAATTGTTACCTTTTTATGCACATCCGCCGCCATACGCGAAAGGGCCGCCATGGATTCCCCCTGGCTGCCGGTAGTGATCAGCACCGTCTTCTCCGGTGGATAATTCTTCATCTGGTCGATCTCGATCAATGTCTTATCCGGCACGTTCAGATATCCAAGCTCCTGGGCAACGGAAATAATGTTGACCATGCTGCGGCCTTCTACTACTACCTTGCGCCCATATTTGCAGGCTGAATTAATAATCTGCTGTACACGGTCTACGTTGGATGCAAAGGTCGCGATAATAATCCTTGTATTCTGATGCTCTGCAAAGATATGGTCAAAGGTAATACCAACTGTGCGCTCGGACTGTGTGAAGCCGGCGCGCTCCGCATTGGTGCTGTCGGACATCAGTGCAAGTACACCCTTCTTCCCGATCTCTGCAAACCGCTGCAAATCAATGGCATCCCCGAATACCGGGGTATAATCTACCTTAAAGTCTCCGGTATGCACGACGATCCCTGCCGGTGAATAGATCGCAAGCGCCGCCGCATCCTGGATACTGTGGTTCGTCTTGATAAATTCAATGCGGAACTGTCCCAGATTGATCGACTGTCCGTGTCTTACGACCTTTCTTCTTGTGCTCCGCAAAAGGTTATGTTCCGTCAGCTTGCGTTCAATAATGCCCATCGTAAGCTTTGTAGCATAAATGGGCAGATTCATCTCCCGCAATACATAGGACAGTGCCCCGATATGATCCTCATGTCCATGCGTAATTACAAAGCCCTTTACCTTTTGAATATTCTCCTTCAGATAAGATACATCCGGAATGACCAGGTCAATCCCAAGCATGTCATTCTCCGGGAATGCGAGACCGCAATCCACAACAATAATACTGTCTTCATACTCAAAGGCAGTAATGTTCATTCCGATCTTCTCAAGTCCTCCGAGCGGAATGATACGCAATTTTCCATTGTTTTCTTTTTTCAAATTTACACCTCCATGTGTTTTCCGCACTATTTTTCTTTTTCCATACATTCCATACATTCCATACATTGTCCATAGAACTTTAGCTCATGGTCTAACACATGAAATCCCGTAGCTTCCTCAATATGATGCACCAGCTCCTCAAGCAGGACATCCTTAAAAGTGAATACACTTCCACACGACCTGCAAATCAAATGGTGATGATGGTGCTTTCCTTCGCCGTCATAAAACTCTCCGATCTCATAACGTACACATCCGTCATCCAGATTGATCCGATCCACCAACTGCATTTCTAATAACAACTGCACGGTCCGGTAGATAGTTGCCAGCCCTATCTCCGGATGGTCTTCCTTTACCAGCTCATAGATATCCTCGGCAGCCATGTGCGCGTCACGGTTGGCTGCAAGCGCCTCCAGTACAAGCAACCGCTGGTTGGTCACCTTCAGGCCTTTTTCTTTCAGCATCTCTTTAAATTTTTTCTGACTGATAGACATAGGCATTTACCTTTCAATCGCAATATCTTCCAGTAGTTCCTCAAAGACCTCCGAAACCGCGGCGAGCTCACCGTCTTCCTCCACGATCTCATAGACACTTTCTGTATCATCTTCTGCTGATGTATCTTTTAAAATTAAACACTCTGCATCGTCTTCCTCCGAATCCGTTACCAGAATGTAAGACACTCCATTTACCTTCGTCTGCTCCAGCACAAAAAACTCTGTTTCCTGCTGATCCTCAGACACAAACCTGATTTTCTCCATACACAAGACACCTCACGAATTACTCAAAACCTGGGAATCCAGATATCCCTGCAATATAAAAACTGCCGCAATCTTGTCAATATATTTCTTGCGGTCTTCTCTTCTTACTTTATTCTCAATTAACGTCCGACGGGCTTCCACCGTAGTCAGACGCTCGTCCCACATCACAACCGTAAGTCCTGTCCGCCTCTTCAACATCTCTCCAAATGCAAGAGAGGCCTCCGCCCTTGCACCGAGATCATTATTCATATGCTTCGGCAGCCCAAGCACGATCCGCTCCACTTCATATTCCTGAATCAATGCCTCGATCCTGGCGCAGGTCTTACGCAGCTTATTCTCCTCTTTTCTGGTGATGGTCTCGATCCCCTGGGCTGTGATCCCAAGTGCATCACTGATCGCCACGCCCACCGTCTTAGAGCCATAATCCAATCCCATGACCCTCATAGATTATACCCATCTGTTATGCTCGATATACGTTTTGAGCATCGCCTCTACCAGCTCGTCCCGCTCCATCTTCATGATCAGGCTCCTGGCTCCGCTGTAGCTTGTAATATAAGTCGGGTCACCTGACATAATATATCCTACGATCTGATTCACAGGATTATATCCCTTTTCTCTCAGAGCCTTGTACACAATCTCAAGAATGTCTTTTGCTTGAATTTGTGGACCGCTTTCTACCTGAAAAAACTGCGTGTTGCTTAAATCCTTCATATACTCACGTCCTCCAAAAATACTTCACAGTTTATTGTAACTTAATCCCGCCGAAAATTCAATGCATTATTTGCAAATGGCTCTCAATTTCTACATCTACGATCTGATTCTCCAGATTTTCCGACGTTTTACAGCCGACTTTGACATACTCCTTTGTATGTCCCACCTGCCAGATCTCCCCGTTATGCAGGATCTCTTCCTCCATCAGAACCTCCTGTACCGTCCCGACAAGGCGCTCCTCATAGACGCTTTGTTTTCTCCTGCTCATCTCCAGGACCTCCTTGCTTCTTGCAGCTTTCACCTGCTCTGCGACCTGTCCCTCCATAGACGCCGCCCGCGTCCCCTCCCGCCGGGAGTAACGGAAGACATGTGTCTCATAAAAATCCACCTGATCCACAAAATCCCTGGAACGCTTATGCTCTTCGTCCGTCTCCTTCGGGAACCCGACGATAACATCTGTGGTAAGCGCCGGGTTCTGGAAATATTGCCGTAAAAGCTGACATTTTTTATAATATTCCTGCGAAGTGTATCTGCGGTTCATACGCTTTAACGTCTCATCACAGCCGCTCTGCAGGGATAAATGGAAATGAGGGCACAGCTTTTCAAGCCCTGCGATCCCCTGCACAAATTCCTCCGTGATGATCCCCGGTTCCAGGGAACCGAGCCGGATCCGCCGTATCCCCTCCACCTCATGGACTGCCCGGATCAGTGACAACAGGTCATCCCCTGTATCAATTCCATACGAACTCAGATGGATCCCGGTAAGAACCACCTCCTTGCAGCCATTGGCCGCAAGAGTCTTTACTTCCCCCGTCACATCGTCCCTGCCGCGGCTTCTTGCACGTCCTCTGGCATAGGGGATGATGCAGTAAGAACAGAACTGGCTGCATCCGTCCTGCACTTTGATATATGCTCTTGTGTGCTCCCCGGTGCGGCATAAGGCAAGACCTTCATACTCTTTCTCACAGCCGATATCGGCCACTTCCTTTACATTTCTTTCCTTCTCCTGAAAATACCGGTCAAGGATCCTTACGATCTCTCTTTTCCTGTTATTGCCCACCACAATATCAATCCCCTCGTCAAAGGGCTCCTTTTCCGTCTGAACATAGCAGCCCGCCGCCACCACCACGGCATCGGGATTCATCTTCCTGGCGCGGTGGAGCATCTGCCTGGACTTGCGGTCTGCAATATTAGTTACTGTGCAGGTATTGATAATATAAATATCTGCGCCTTCCTCAAAAGGGACAATCTCATACCCGTTTTGTTCCAGAAGCTCCTGCATTGCCTCCGTCTCATATGCATTTACCTTGCACCCAAGATTATGCAGCGCTGCTTTTCTCATAGATCTATCTTTTCCTTTCTGCTTTTCACCTGTACAAGCTGCTGTAACAATTCATCCATTTTATGAAATCTTTGGCAATTTATTTCTTGACTTTTCCCCCCCATATCTCTAAGATAGGAATAGATAAAATAAAAACAGGAGGTATCGTATATGAAAACAGTCATGATTTCTTTAAACTCTATTGACAAAGTGAAATCATTTGTAAATGAGATTACAAAATATGATTATGATTTTGATTTAGTTTCCGGCAGATATGTCATCGACGCCAAATCCATTATGGGAATCTTCAGTCTTGACCTTTCAAAGGATATTGACCTTAATATCCACGCTGACGGCGAGGAGGTTGATGAGATCCTTGAGAAACTGAAACCATATCTTGTATAAATCTTATATCAAGTTCTTTTGTCCGAAAGAATGTGCCGGGGGCACATTCTTTTTTTGCCGGATCTCATCTGTTGGAATCACTGCTTTATCCTCCACAAGAGTCTGTTTTCTGAGACTGTCTCTCATGACCCTGCCTTATATGCCTCTCCTTTACGGGATAATTTCTATAAGTTCTGCCGCGGCAGCCGCTGTTTCTACCATCTCATCAATCTTTTCTGAAAGCTTCTCCTCCGACCGGCGGATCACCTCTACATTGGGCTTCGTCACCGGATGCTTGGCCACAAAGATAGTACAGCAATCCTCAAACGGCTGTATGGACGTTTCAAAGGTATCAATCTTTTCTGCAATCTCCACGATCTCCCGCTTGTCAAACCCGATCAGCGGGCGGTAAACCGGGAGGGTACATACGTCGTTGGTGGCCATAAGGCTCTGCATGGTCTGGCTTGCCACCTAGATCGGAAGAGCACACGTCTGAACTCCAGTCACAGCCTCATATCGCGTA
>CANSCI010000065.1 GCA_947645355.1 uncultured Dorea sp.
CAAGCAGATCCACAATAACGCTTTCTGGCTTCTTTCGAGATACTATGCAAAGGACCGACTGTACATGATCTATGGAAACCATGATATGGTGAAAAAACGCCCCTCTTTTGCCGCCTCCTACTACAACACATACCCTTGCAGTACATGCGGTGAAGAGGACTTATTCCCCGGTATTGTATTTTATTCCGGAATTATATTAAAGGATTGCCGCTGCAACAAGGATATCTATCTGACTCATGGTCACCAGGCTGACTTTTTTAATAGTATACTATGGAAAATTTCTCGATTTCTCGTGAGATACCTATGGCGGCCCCTTGAAAACATCGGCTTTCTCGATCCCACCAGTGCAGCCAAAAATAACAGCAAGAAAAAGCGCATTGAATATGAACTTTCTGCCTGGGCCAGGCAGAAAGACTGTCTTCTGGTAACCGGCCATACTCATCGGCCTATGCTGGGCAGTGCAGACTCACCTTACTTTAACACCGGAAGCTGTGTACATCCCCGCTGCATCACATGTATCGAAATTGTCTGCCGCTGCCTGACTCTTGTAAAATGGTCGCTGGCGACACGTCACGACAGATCTCTGTATGTCAGCCGCGAAGTGCTTGCCGGCCCGGTCTGCGTTGATGAATTTTCATAACCATAGTATACAATATTATTGCTGATACAGCAGTATAAAATAGATTAATTATAAATTTAAATTATTTGACGATTTTCGACACACTTCGGTTTACGATATTGACCATTTTTCACAAAAAGAATATACTATTATTTAGTTAGATTGTATAAAATCTACAAACGAGGAGGGCATATCATGAACGAAACTCAAAACACAAATGTTGACAGAACAACAACCATTTACCCCGGAGGGCAGCCCCCGGCAGAAAACATTCAAACTGTGGGCAATACAAATCCACCAGAAAAGCCGAAAAGCAAAAAGGGACTGATCATAGCAGGAGTAATCCTCCTGATTATTGTCCTGGTCGGCGGCATAGCCGCATATCTCAAGCACAAAGAAAACGTAAAACGGGAGGAGGCCCGGCTTCAACGGATTGCACAGCAGGAAGCAGAAAAAGCAGAGATTGAAACATATAATTCATTCATCAACGATCTGAATCTGCTTTATTCCACCTCCTATTCCGGCGCGAGCCAGGCCGAATCCGTATGTGTTCTTGTGTTGAATGTATGGAAAGATTCCATCTTTAACACTCCGTCTGCCGAAACTGAAAAATATGTTTCAGGTGCCGCTGACTTTAATGAGGCTATCCAGCGTGTATATGCTGATGCTGAAATACAGGAACAGATAGTCTCCATAAAAGGCTCAAAAGATAAGGTAAATACGTATATTCAAAACCTGCAGTCATGTCCTGCAGAATTGAGCAAAGCATATGACATTGCATTGGATTTAAACGCTGCCTTTAACGCACTGACTGATCTGGCATTATCCCCGGAGGGAAGCTACACTTCCTTCGGTACTGCAAAAAATGATAAGACTGATGCTTATATCGCAGCATACAAAACAATGGAAGCAGTAATTCCCGGGAAAAAAATAGTTCCTTTGTATGATAAAAACGGATCTCCCATCACGGATCTGTTTGATTTTGATATTTACCTGAACCAATCCGGCGACAAACTGCCCAATACTGTAGACGACAAATTAGCCACGATCGGCGGTCTCTACAAAGATGTTGCAACAATATGCGGAACAGAAGGAGAACTCGCCTATAACGTTATGGACGGACTGGTCTACCACATTTCATGGGAAGTTGAAAATCCGAAAGAGACTCTTCCCGATGCTGTCCTGAAAAGTCTGAGAGAAAAATACGGCAAGGAAGATGCCCAGAAAGATAACTCCTATAGCTGGAATAAGGACTCCACCTGCATGGTATTGTTAGACCTAAAGGATGACAAGACAAGAATATCCTGGTTAAGCGCTCCATAAAACATCCCCCTGTCACAGAATATTCATAATAAAAGCACAGGAACCAGGGCACATTGCAGTAAAACGGGAATCCCGATCACAAGGATTCCCGTTTTATTAATAGAAGATATAAAAACAGCGCGAAACCCGAACTGCTTGAGTTCTGCTTCGCGCTTTCTGATGCGGAGAAAGGGACTTGAACCCTCACAGGATAACTCCCACTAGAACCTGAATCTAGCGCGTCTGCCATTCCGCCATCTCCGCTGACAAATGATATTTTAACACAAAATATCATATTTGGCAAATACTTTTTTCTTTTTTTCGGCATTTTCTATATTTTTTTCGTCCATCTTTTATTTTACGCCGTCGGTCGAACAGATAGGGAAGAATCCCCTTATCTGTGCACCTCGATCCCGTTCACCTCCAGATGATCGTCAATTGCGATCACCAGGCAGCGCCTGCCGTCAATCTCCCTCGTCTCCACAAGATCCGAGCGCTGTGGATTCACCTTGACGACAACATCCGGTGTCTCAACCTGAAATGTCCGGGTGCTGGCAATGTTGGATGCAAGAAGAGTTTTCTTCTCTCCCATCATCTCCTCAAATCCCTGATCAAAAGCCATCATCTTTTCCTCCGGCACACCGCTTCTTTCCAGCAGCCTTTTCACATCGGGCCTCGAAAGCTCCAGAGGCTCCGGAGATTCACTGGACTCCTCAATCATCTCATTCAGGTTATCATGGATATTGCGAACCACCTCATAGTCACAGGCCTCGCCCAGAGTGTCACTGACAATTGCCTGGAACGTCGTCTTTTGATCCTTCGCAGTAAGAGGAATCTGACTTCCGAGAACATTTGCAATAAAATCAGGCTGCAATTCCTCCGGCTTTTTGGAATAATACAAAATGTTGTGTACGTCACTGGCCCGGTCATTAAATGCAGGGAACAAAAATCCCACTGCCGGAGCCTCCACAAACCAGTCACGGATACGGTCTTCGATATTATTGGTCTCCGCGTTATATGTAAGTCCCGCCTTCGTAAGATTTACCGGGCAGATACTGCACAGGATGTGCTCATATACGATATCCGACGCATCAAACATCTGAAGTCCGTCCGTAGACTTTCCCGGCACATCATATACAGAATGGATCAGTATAATATAATAGTTTTCTGCATAGATATAATTTTCAATAACTTTGTCATAGAATTCCTCGATCAGCAGATCATCCTCCAGTCTGCTGCTCTTAAGCTTCAGCAAAAATTCCTGCGTCCCTCCCGGCATCTCCTGCTCTGTCGGAAATTCCATATTCATCAAATTCTTTCCCAGCGTCCCCGACAATGTATGTCGGAAGATATCAAAATATTTAAAAGCCTCCTCCTCCGGCATAGACAGAAAGGCTCTCTTGATCTCTGTCTTCTTTTCTTTCTCATGATCCACATAGCAGCCGCAGATACGTGTAATTGCACAGTTCTCCGGTGTAAACTGCTTGCGGATCTCTAAAACCTCTTTTTTATTCATGAACCATACCCTTTCAGTCTCTTTTTACCTTGAACATCTAAACAGAAGGTCTTCCCATCTTCGGTCTACTTCCTTCTGAAATTCTTCGATCAGATATTCATTTCCTTTTTTGAATAAATGCTTAAACCTGCCCTGAGGCCTTAAGAAATCTTCAATCGGCAATTTCTTCTTCGGCTCGTAGTTGAGAGTCCATTTTCCTTCCTCCACTTCAAACAACGGCCAGTAACAGGTCTCTACGCCAAGCCTGCAGATCTCCATAATATCCGGCGCTGCATACCGCCACCCGCGCGGACATGGTGCCATAATATTGAGGAATGCTGCACCCGGTGTATAGATTGCCTTCTCGGACTTCACATGCAGATCTTTAAAATTCTGGACAAACGTCGTCTGAGCCACATACGGCACATCATGTGCGGCGATCACTGCCGCCAGATCCTTTCGGTTCTGAGGCTTCCCGCTGCTGCATGAACCCACCGGTGTGGTCGTCGTATCTGCATACATCGGTGTTGCCGAAGAACGCTGGATCCCGGTGTTCATATAAGCTCCGTTATCGTAACATACATACACCATGTCATGGTTCCGCTCCATCGCTCCTGACAGAGACTGGAAACCGATATCATAAGTTCCCCCGTCCCCGCCGAAGGTAATAAAC
The DNA here is from genome assembly GCA_947645355.1 of uncultured Dorea sp. Lineage (GTDB taxonomy): Bacteria > Bacillota > Clostridia > Lachnospirales > Lachnospiraceae > Dorea_D. The sequence continues at coordinate 4,090 of CANSCI010000065.1, forward strand.
TTATAAACCGCGTCCAGCTTTCCTTTTCTCTTCAGCGCTTTATAGGCACCTTCCACACCACTTAGCGTAGCTCCTGCATTTTCAAATGCATTATGGATGTAGCTGTCCTCCCACGCCGTATAAGGGTAGGTAAATGTAGATACTTCCAGACAGCCTGTAGCATTGCCGATCACTGCCCGATCTCCCTCATGGAGCCCGCGGAGGACATTTCTTACTGCAATGGTCCCGCCGCATCCGGCACACATCCGATGCCCCGGTGCAAGACGCTCCGGTTTATTCATTGTCTCTTTAAAATTATAACTCATCTTCTGTGCCCTCCTTATTCCCTAATTCCCAGATAGCGGTAAGTCTCGCCCGGATCCTGATCCTGCCGCATCTGTTTCAGGGCTGCAAATACATCCTCCATGTCCTCCACACGCACATCTCTTCCGCCCAGGCCGTAGACATAATTTACTGCCAGGGCCTCCGACCTGGAACGGTATAAAGCCGCCATCACATCCGCCCCCAGCGGGCCTCCCTGGTTGGAATAGCCTTCTGCACGATCCATGACCGCAACTGCCTTCACGCCTTTTAATGCTTCGGCAATCTCCTCTGCTGGGAACGGACGGAACAATCGAATCTTAAGCAGGCCGACCTTCTCTCCATCCGCCCTTAACTTGTCAACAGCATCCTTCGTCGTACCTGCCGCAGATCCGATCATCACCACAGCCCTCTCGGCATCCTCCAGGCAGTATTCCTCAAACAAGCCGTACTCCCTGCCTGAAAGAGATGCAAATTCCTTTGCCACATCCTTTACTACCTGCACGGCATGTCTCATCCCCTCTGCCTGGGCACGCTTTGCCTCCATATAATAATCTGTGACCGCATACGGCCCTACTGCTATCGGACATTCCGGATTCAGCAGATAGTTTTCCGGCTCATATTCTCCCACAAAATTCTTAACTTCTTCATCTTCAAGCAGCTCAATATTCTCCACCGCATGGCTGGTAATAAAGCCGTCCTGGCAGATCATGACCGGAAGCCTTACATCCTTGTGCTCGGAGATCCGGTAGGCCTGCACCATATTATCATACGCCTCCTGATTGTTCTCCGCATACATCTGGATCCACCCGGAGTCCCTTGCCCCCATACTGTCGGAATGGTCGCAGTTAATATTGATCGGCCCTGATAAAGCCCGATTTACCAGTGCCAGTACCAGGGGCAGCCGATTTGAGGCCGCTATGTATAATTCCTCCCACATATAGGCCAGTCCGCAGGAGGAGGTTGCCGTAAGGCTTCTCGCGCCGGCGGCGGAAGCGCCGATTGCCGCGCTCATGGAACTGTGCTCACTCTCCACAGGAATAAACTCTGTATCTACCTGCCCGTTTGCCGCATAAGATGCAAAATACTGCGGAATCTCTGTGGACGGAGTGATCGGGAAGGCCGGGAACACATCCGGGTTAATCTGCCTTAAGGCAATTGCTACTGCTTCATTTCCTGACAATCGTTCTCTTTTTCCCATGCTACTCCACCCCTTCCATCGTAATCGCACCAAACGGGCACGCCTTCACACAGATGCCGCACCCTTTACAGTGATCATAGTCAAACTCCAGCCTTTTTCTGTCCTTCACAGGGATACAACTGTCCGGACACACCGGCACGCACAGCAGGCACTGTTTACATTTGTCCTCTAGAAACTCCGGTTTCGTCTCAGACCACTCACCGGTATGAAAATCTCTGGATGTCCCGGCACCGGCGATCACCATCCCCTCCGTCAGGTCCTTCCAGCTTGCCTTTACTCCTAATCTGCTCAAATCTGCTGCCATCAGTGCACCTCCTTAAATGCCATCTCAAGCGCTTTCATATTACCGGCGATCACTTCCGGTTTGCTGGCAAACTTATGCTTAAAGGATGCCTCCATTTCCTTTAAGAAGGTCTCCTCGTCCATAATGCCCGCAACCTTCACGATTGCCGCAAGCAGCGGGGTATTCGGGAAATATCTCCCCATCGCCTCCATGGACACCTTATGTGCATCAATAATAAATACCTCGCCTTCATATCCTCTAAGATGCGGAAGAATCTCTTCCTTAGTTCGCTGCGTATTAATCAGGATTGCCCCGTCCTTCTTAAGCCCTCCTGTCACGTCCACCGCCTCCAGAAGAGACTCGTCCACAACAACCACATACTGCGGGTCATAAATATTAGAATGTACACGGATCTTCGTATCACTGATCCGATTGTACGCTGTAATCGGCGCGCCCATGCGTTCCGGACCGTACTCCGGAAAGCCCTGTACGTATTTTCCCGTCTGAAATGCTACATCCGCAAGCAGAAGCGCAGCTGTCTTGGCGCCCTGTCCGCCGCGTCCATGCCACCTGATCTCTGTAAGATTACTCATCTCTTGTCTTTCCTTTCTTTATCACATTTAAACTGTATTATACTTTAGATCATCACAAATGTCCAGAGTGCACTCTGTTTTTATTCGATCTCTTCTTCCCGCATCCGCATCCCCACTACGCTGGTGACCGGAAGGGAGAATGCAATAGCTTTTTCTTTACTGTCGAGCCCTGCCTTCTCCATAATAGCCTTCATGATCTGATTCTTTTCCTCTGTCCGTGTAACAATAAAAATAATCTCCTTCTCGGCAGCCAGGGAAACCCCCAGAAACTTCCTGGCGCTCTCCATTCCTGTACCCTTGGCATGGATCACTGTACCTCCGCCCGCACCGGCGCTCCTTGCCGCATCCATAACCACATCTATACTCCCCTGGTTTGCAATGGCAACCAGCAGCTCATACTTCGTCTCCTTCAATGTCGTCTCCTCCTCCTTCTCATATTCGCGGTCCTGAATCAGATACCGGAGCGCCTTCTTCCCACCGATACTGCTCAGAGGCACTGTAAACGCAATCCCGGTCCCCGGGACATCAATCTGCATCCGTATGATCAGGCCGCGCTTTATCTGCTTCCACATCTCATCTGTAACTACAGAAAAGCAAAGCATCTTCTCAGAAGCCTCCAGGCCAAAGTAATCCAGCACTTCACTGTTCGCCGTACCTCTTCCCATAGTTTCATATACGACCCCGTGTTCATTTTCACGATAAAACTCCCGGAACCGGTTTCTGATACTGCGGTTCGTGATCGTAACCATCATATATAATTTACTCATATTTTCATCCCCTTTACAGTTCGATAATATCGAAATCTCCCAGGTCCTCCCAAGGTATTACTGACGCCTCGGCCGGTATCAGGACAGCCGCCTCTGTTTTTTTCTCCCTGACTCTGTAGACAGCCCCCAGAACCTGAATTGTAATCAGAGGCGTCATGGCAACCATGGCAACTACTCCAAACGCATCTGTTACAATATTTCCGCCCAAAGCCTCACACGCTCCCATAGCGAAGGGGAGAAGAAACGTTGCAGTCATCGGGCCGGAGGCGACCCCGCCGGAGTCAAATGCAATTGCAGTAAATATCTTCGGCACAAAAAATGACAATATGACCGCGGCAATATACCCCGGAATCAGAAACCAGAAAATAGAAATTCCGGTAATCACCCGGATCATCGCAAGGCCAAGAGAACATGACACGCCTACAGAAAGACTGAGCCCCATAGACTTCCCCGAGATCGCACCGGAAGTCAGCTCCTCCACCTGTTCCATCAAAACGTAGACTGCCGGCTCTGCCTTTACTATAAAATAACCGATAATCATACCAATAGGCACAATAATCCAGGAATAAGGAAGACTGGCTATAATCTGCCCCAGATAGTTCCCCGCCGGCATAAACCCGACGTTTACCCCTGTAAGAAACAAAAACAGTCCGATATATGTATAAAGGATACCGATGACGATTTTCAGCAATGTCCTTTTTTTCAAATGCAGCAAAAGAATCTGGAATACCAGGAAAAACAAGACAATCGGCAAGAGTGAAATAAGCATTTCTTTCATATAATGGGGAATCCCCGAGGAAAACAGGCGCCAGAGCTCCACCGAAGTATCTGCATCCGGAATTGCCGCCTGTGTATAGCTGCCCTCCCCGGGATCATAAAGCATTCCGAGGATCAGCACCGCCAGTACCGGACCGACGGAACACAAAGCCACAAGTCCAAAGCTGTCATTTTCCGCATGCCTGTCACTTCGCACAGCCGAAAATCCGATTCCAAGCGCCATAATAAACGGCACCGTCATAGGGCCTGTGGTCACTCCTCCGGAGTCAAATGCAACCGCGAGAAAATCTCCCGGCACAAAAAACGCAAGGGCAAAAACAAGCAGATATAAAGCCACCAGCATATGGGACAGTGCAATCCCAAGCAGCATCCTCATCATAGCAGCAACGAGAAATATCCCGACTCCCGCAGCAACTGCAATGATCAGCGTATAATTAGGAATGGACGGAACTTGTTCCGCCAGCACCTGCAGATCCGGCTCAGATATGGTAATAATAAAGCCCAGAACAAAACACAACAGCGCCACCACTCCCACATGGGTACTCTGGGTCATGCTGGTACCGATGCGCTCTCCCATAGGCGTCATGGCTATCTCGGCGCCCAGAGTAAAAAACATCATCCCTATGATCAAAAGCACTGCTCCAATTATAAAAGCCATCAGGATGCCGGGCGGAACCGGTGCTATTGTAAAACACAACAAAAGCACGATTCCAATGATCGGTAATACAGCTCCCAATGACTCTTCCAATTTTTCTAATAACTTTGTCTGGTATAATCTCAATACACACTCTTCCTTTTATTTTGATTTAAGGCTTCTGCAGATAGTCAGAAAACAGACCTGATACTCTATCCTACATTCAGCCGTGATATGTGTTATTATACCATGGATACCCTCCGTGAACAAGAGGACACTCAGCCCCTGTTCACGGAGGAGAAACAAAAGCAATCTATAAAAACTTTTTAAGGTTTTCCGCAAACTGCTCCTCACATTTTACAATCTTTTTCGCCAGAGAAATGCTTTCCCGGGATGCCTCCGGGTATTTATTCATCTTTTCTGTGATCGACTGAACTCCCATATTGCAGCCGTCCATAAGGATCTTGGTAATCTGCGTATTGTCATCCTTAAGCATCAGCTTCATCTCTGTGGTAAGCCAGGACGCCGCACTTGCCAGCATATCCGGCTTTTCCTCCCGGTGCCCGCATGCAGCCAGCAGTTCTCCCGCTTCGTCCTCCATTGCCTCATGTTTTCTTTTTGCTTCAACCAGCAGTTTCCTCAGATTTTCATCCAGAATATATTCCTCCACCCGGTTCATGCTGTTGACTGCCATCTTACAGCCCGAATTACACACTTTTAATACTTCTGCCGTATGTTTCTCCATCTCAATTTCCCCTTCCCTTTTTATCATTCAGCCGGAAAACAAAAAATGCATGACAAAAATTTTATTTTGTTCCCCGGTCTGTAATTAAAAATAGTCTGTGGAATTACGGGCTATTTTATGCTATGATAATAAACGTTCTACAATCTGCCGGCTAAAATTGATCTTACAAAAGAAAGAAGTGTTATTTGAATGAAAAAAACTTATATTTTCCGCGGACTTTTCTATATAACCGGATTATTGGTCCTGGCTCTTGGTATTATTCTGAACACCAAAACCGGACTTGGAGTATCTCCGATTACATCAGTCGCCTACTGCATATCCATTATCTGGAACATTAATTTTGGAGATACTACCTTGATCCTATATTTTTTCTTTGTAACCGCCGAAATAATCCTTCACATCTTACAGGCCAGGAAACCCTCCCCTTCAGCTGATGCCGCGGATCGTTTCGGCCTGAAATGGACGCTTATTATGGATGTTCTCCAAATTCCTCTGGGATTAGCATTCACGAGGTTTTTAAATATTTTTTCTCTTTTGATCCCTGACCCTGGCTCCTCTGCCCCCGGCAGCTTCTCGGAAAGCCTTGCCGGCCGGCTTTTACTTCTGATATTTGCAATCGTCCTCACAGGCATCGGAGTTGCTTTGACCCTTAATATGAGACTTATCCCCAATCCAGGAGATGGAATCGTCCAGGCAATTGCCGACTTCTCGGGTAAAGACACCGGCTTTACTAAAAACTGTTTTGATGCATTCAATATCTGCATTACGATGTGCATAGGACTGTTCTTTGCCGGTCATCTTATTGGCATCGGCATCGGAACGGCAGCGGCAGTAATCGGCGTAGGAAGAGTTGTCGGAGTTTTTAATCATCTTTTTTCCGGACCAATACTTCGTCTGTCCGGACTGCCGCACAATCTCCAGACGCCAGAGCCCTCCCGCAAGTAGTCCCTGCCGATTGATCCGGCAAGGTTCATACAATTAGAATTGACACACAGCATTCTCCTATGCTACAATCACCGGGAAACAAATACAGAACCGTCTTTCTTCTTACCGCCGGGTAAGAATATTAAAGCGCCAGATTTTCTATCGGTAGGCCGTTGTAGATAGGAAATTCTGGCATTTTTTATATTATGAGGGAGGAAACTACTATGAACCATACATCCTGTCTGAGGGAATTTCTAAAATATGCTTCTTTAAACATCATCGGTATGCTCGGAATATCCTTTTACATTCTTGCAGATACATTTTTCATTGCAAGAGGCCTCGGCGCCGACGGGCTGGCCGCCCTGAATTTAGCCATCCCGGTCTACAGCTTCATCCACGGCTGCGGCCTGATGCTGGGTATGGGAGGTGCAACCAGATATTCCATCTACCTGGGGCAGGGAAAGTCCAAAAATGCCAATATCGCATTTACCAATACGATCTACCTGGCCTGCATCTTTGCCCTCTGTTTTTTCACGGCAGGACTATTTCTGTCATCCCCTCTCACGGCTCTGTTGGGCGCAGATGAGGCAATTTTTGATATGACAGACATTTACCTGAAGGTGATCCTTCTATTTTCTCCTGCCTTTATCATGAACGAAGTGCTCCTGGGGTTCGTCCGCAACAACGGGAATCCCGGACTTTCTATGCTTGCCATGGTCAGCGGCAGCCTTGTAAATATTGTGTTCGACTATATCTTTATCTTCCCGTGCGAGCTCGGCATCTTCGGCGCGGTGCTGGCTACCGGCTTCTCACCTATATGCAGCCTGCTGATCCTGTCAACCTTGAAGATAAAAAAGAAAAACCAGTTTCACCTCACGCGCACAAGCTTAAGCCTTCAGATCTCGCGTTCTGTGGTGTCACTGGGATTTCCCTCTCTGATCACGGAAGTTTCTTCCGGGATTGTTATGATCGTATTTAATTTTATTATCCTGAACCTTAAGGGAAATGTAGGCATTGCCGCATACGGAGTCATCGCAAATCTGGTAATCGTTGTACTTTCCATTTTCACCGGAATCGCACAGGGAATACAGCCTTTGATCAGCCGCGCCTGCGGGAACCGCAGCTTTTTGCAAACCCGGCAGTTTCTCCGCTATGGCATCTGCACGGCTGTCCTGATCTCAGCAGTGATCTACCTTGGGATCTTCTTCTTTGCCTCCCCTGTTGCTGCTGTATTTAACAGTGAACAGAACCCTGTCCTGCAGCAAATTACTGAGACCGGCTTAAAGCTGTATTTTACAGGAATCGTTTTTGCCGGCCTCAATATTATTCTGTCCATTTACTTTACATCCGTGGAACGGCCGCTTCCCGCACACGTCATCTCCATCCTGCGGGGACTTCTTTTTATCATTCCGCTGGCCTTCCTGCTGTCTGCCTTATGGGGGATTACCGGGGTGTGGCTTGCCTTCCCGGCGGCAGAGCTGCTGGTCACAGTGCTTGGATTTATCATGTACCGTTATTTATATTCCTTCTTCATAGAAAAGCCGTGACCTCTCACCTCGCTGACATGGCTCACAACCATAAAGCTTTCCGGGTCAATATTGCGGATAATCTTTTCAATGCGCGGCAGTTCCCGGTTGGAAATAATGCTGAAGACCATCTGCGTAGCTTCCCCCATATAACCGCTCCTGGCCGAAAGTGTAGTTACACCGCGATCCAGTTCATGGATAATAGCCTCCCGAATCTTCTCATATTGCCTGCTGATCACCTTCACTTCGATCCGTGTAGTGCCAAATACCAGAAGCTTATCCAGAACAACCGTATAGATCAGCACTAAGACGATACCGTACAATACCTTTTCCATCGGATTGTACAGAGCCTGCATCAACAAAATAATAAAGTCAAACACATACAGGCTCACAGACACCGGTATACGAAAAAATTGATTTAGTACCAGCGGCGGAATATCCATCCCGCCGGTAGACGCCCCTGAGCGGATGACAATGCCGAGGGAGACGCCGATCCCAAGACCGGAAAACAAAGTACAGAGCCATAGATCGTCCGTCAGCGCCGCATTGCCGAGAATGCGTTCAAAAACACCCAGGGCAATGGGATATACAAACGTACTGATGACGGTGGTCAATGCAAATTGCTTCCCAAGAATCACCAAACCGACGACCAGCATTGCGATATTAAAGATCAGCACAAAAGTGGAGATCGGAATCCCGGTATATTGATTAACTGCAAGACCTATCCCGGTAGTACCGCCGGTCACCAGATCTGCGGGCAGCAGAAAAAGCTTTACCGTCAGGGCGTATAATATATTGCCCAGTACCACTAATACTATAGATATCATTCTCCGAAGAATGGATTGATTGTCATACATGAAATTTTCCTCCCATATTTGATTCATTCATTTCCTTATAATCCCAGTCGTGCTTTCAATTCTTCCATTCTCTCATAGAACTCGAGATAAAACAAGCGAAAATCTCCCGCTTCTGCCTCTCTACCCTGATAAGCAGTCTGATAAAACGTACGCAGGATATAAATCTGAAAAACTCTCCGATTCTCCTCATCCAATGTTTCCATAGCCTCCTCGCATGTCTTCAAGAATCCATGCCATGCCAGAATATAGGCCTCATAAGATTTCAAATCTGAAATCCCAATCCATTTTTTCACTTTGACCTTACTTCGGTCTGCCTTTTTGCACTCGTGAACCTGCAGAAAATACCGGAACCCATTCTCCTCATAAAAACGCCCCAGAGGAAATAGCCTGCAGATCCCCGGACGAAATGCATGAACCATACAACGACCGTTTTCATCTAAGAAAGAACAGGCTTCCTCTTTCCCCGACATATTCAAATTAGGAAGAATCACACCGTCTGCCATATTGAGCTCAATCGTTTCTTCTAACAGCTGTTCAAAGGTCGTATGCAGCCCGACACACAGCTGATGAATATCCAAAGGATCCAGAATAACAGATGTCCCCATCCCGCTGCAGCATTCCGAACAGCCTTTGCAGCCATGACAGCCCGCTTTCACCATGTCATTTGCAGTATATAGATTCCCATCGGAAATATCTTCCATACGAATATTCCTCTTCATATAAACAAAGCCTCCAAACCAACTGCTTTTAATCGGAAAACATAGCCGCGCCCTCTGTGATTCTCACAAGATTGTCATATGCATTTGCAGCGTTCCCATCTCCCTGCGGCACGCCCGATATCTCTGTTTCAATATTGCCAAGCAGATCTGCCAGATACCACTGCTCATTATCCCGGGTCACTGCAAGCTTGCGAACCACGCTATTGTCTGCCTCCTGCTCGGCACTGTCTTCAATCTGCACAACCAAAATATCCATATAATCTGTGTCGTATATCTGTTTGTTCCTGGAATCAAATATCTTCCAGCCGTCATCTACTTTCAGAAGAAGCACTTCTGTAAATGTATATCTGATCTCCCGGATTCCCTCTGCATATATGGTACCTGCATCTTTATTAACTGCTCCGTTTTCCTCAACATAGCCGCCTTTTAATGTCTGATTTCCTTCCTCGCCGTCCAGAATTAATTCACCGGCTGCGAGCATCTGCATCCATTCTGTAGATTGTCCGCCTCCTGCCGGCGCCTTTGCCTTATTTTCTTCAATAAGTGCCTCCATCTGCCTTCGCTTGGCGCTCTCCTCCTGCATCCTTTCATACTCTTTCTGATTGTGCGCCTCAGGATCTCTTGCAAGAAAAGTAAATATCATCAACAGAAACCAAAGCACCATAAAAATTACTGCAGGAATGGATCTGCGGATTTTCAGACATCTCTGAATTGACAGCGTGAAAGAATAAAGTCCCAGTCTTTTTGCCTGAAGGAATATCCTCTTGACCCTTTTAGTCCTGCATCTGAATACATAGGATGACAATACTGTGTCTGCTTCCTTATGGAACACTTTATCCTGCAGCATGGCGCGAAAATACAGATCCTCCAGAAGTTCTTCCAGACTGTCTATAGAATTTCTCCCAAATACAGCCTGACGCACCCGAGTTGCCATTTCCTTTCTTCTCTCCAGATAAAATGGATCCTCCTCAAATCGATACTCCGGAGCATTCTGTTCTCTGAAAAGCTCTTTTTCCTCTCCTTGCGAATCCTCTGCATCAACCGGCTCAAATGCTTTCCCTGTCTGCTTCTTTGACTGTTCTGTTTCCCGGATATCGATCGGTTCAAATACTTTCCCGGACAGTTCTGCACTGCCGCTCTTGACCGGCTGATTTATCTGCACCAACTGCTTTGTCTTGTCTTCATACACTTCCGCTTCCAGTGGTTTTTGCTTTTCAGGTGCAAGCCTCAATGCTTCTTTGTAAGCTTTTTGAAGCATCATAAATTCTTTGGGATGCTCTTCCGGATGGTAGAATTTCGAAAGACGGGCATATGCCTTCTTAATAGTTTCTTTATCTGAACCTGGAGATATATTCAAGAGATCCCAACAATCCTTCATGACAGATATCCTCCGTTCTCTTCTTCATCCTCTTCCGGGCGGGCAAAGATATCAAGCATTCCATAGCCGGAATATTTCTCGTACTCATTAAGATATGCCCGAAATTCATCCAGCACTTCCCGCTTTTTCTTAATATTGTTCCGTGACATATGAAAATCCTTTGAATATTGGGCTGCCTCCCGCATGAAACTTTCCCTTTCATACTCGTCAAGCTCCGTATAGATCCGCCGCGCCCTCTCCATACAGGCCTCCAGTTCCGGATTCTGATTCAATTGCAGGGAGACATCCTTCACTGCACTCATGTGATCAATATCGTGGACAGCCTCCAATTTTTCCCCGCTTCCAACCTGAAATAGATGCGTCTTCCCGGTAGAAATAATCTCTATCTCTACATACAGCATAGAATTAATGTCATAGGAGTAGGTAACCCGAAATAGTTCGTGCTCCTTTTTATTGACCGGTATGGATATAGCCGCAGCACCCAGCTTCAGATTATCCTCTGCATGCATTTCTTCCCCTTGATATACCTGGATATTAATCTCCTTCTGCCCAAGCACGGCAGTCTGGAGATATGTCACTTCGCTGGCAGGCAAAACTGTATTCCGCGGAATGATAACCTTGAACCAATCCTTCCGGCTCTTCTCCTCCCGATTGATCACGCCTGTCCCTAACGAGAACGGACAGATATCTGTGACAACCAGATCCCTGACCTCTTCCCGCCTTTCTTTTATGCCGATATAAGTGCCCAATCCTTTTGCCACAAGTAAGTCTGTATCCGCCGTCCGGATCACCGGAAGATTTAAAAGTTCAGACAGATAATCCCTCACCAGAGGCATATAGCTGGAACCGCCAACTAATATCAGGCCGCTGAGCTCATCCGCCGAAAACCCACTGTCCTTTACAGCCTTCCCTATCACATCCCGTATCTGATTTAAAATAGTCTGCGAAATTTGTCTCAAAATCCTCCGGGTAACGATACAAGCACGCTC
>CANSCI010000066.1 GCA_947645355.1 uncultured Dorea sp.
TTTAAAAATATATCGGGAGATATATTGACAAATTTCAAATATTGAGATAGGAGGTATAGAGGATGAACAGGATTTCATGTAATATTATCCGGGATCTGATGATCCTGTATGATGACAATGTATGCAGTGAGGAGAGCAGGCAGATGGTGGAGGAGCATATTGCAGAGTGCGGGGAGTGCCGCAAGATATACCAGGCTGCAAAAGCGGATCTTCCCAATATTTCTTTGAAACAAGACGAGGAGGAGGCCAGCGTGGATGAAGCTGATGAATTGCGTGAAATTGCCAGGCGCGCCTGCAGAAAACTGGAGCGGAAGATTACTTACAGGCATATTCTCACCGTAGGGATCACACTTTTTGTGATAGTGATTGGCTTTACATTCTGGACAGAATGGCTGAAGTACCAGATCAATGTAGTTCCTCCAGAGGATGTTTGGGTGACCGAGCTTTATGAGCTGGAGAGCGGAGATATTTACTGTACATTTAAATGCAAGGGGAGTTTCACCTATGTGAATACCAGTGGGATCTTGGTGCCGGACGGCAAAAGGCTTCAGGACTATGACGAGGGATGGCAGGAGATCTATTTTCAGTCTTCGCGCCCCTTTGACAATGCGGCAGACTACGAGGTTTACAAAGACGAGGTCAGCGTTGTTTTCCCGACAGAGATAAAAGAAGGGGATACTATTGAGCGGAATGAAGAAGGAGAGTGGATATATCCGGACGGATACACACGGATCTGTACTTCGATCTACTATGGCAGGGAATCCAAGGAAGATCGTCTTCTTGTGTGGGAGCAGGGGCAGAAGATTAAGCCTGCACCTCGGGATGTAGAGAAGCGTGTGAGAGAGCAGGGATTTATTTTTAATGAAGAAAATTGCTACAGGGGCGAAATGATACTGGAGTAAAAAATGTGAAAAATATGTGCCGGCACGATAGTAAATGAATAAAGATTGTGGTACAATTCTTAAAGGAAGCATCGGATTCAATGGAAAAGAGTAGGTAAATACCTATTTGGAAGCTGATGCTTTCTTACTTGTACCGGTTATGGTGGTCGATAAGTATTGAGAGGAAGAAAGAGATGGCAAATAATTGTAAGGTGTTTACGCCAAAGGAATATGTCATTGAACTATTGGACGCTGTTAAATACAGGGAAAATCTGTATGGAAAGCGGGTCTTGGAAAACTCCTGTGGAGATGGCTGCATTTTGACAGAGATCGTAAAAAGATATATAGGATCTTGTTTGAAAGAGAACAGGGGGGCTGATGAGATCAGGAAGGGTTTGGAGAGAGACATCTACGGAGTTGAATTAGAGCGTGAACATGTTGAAGTCTGCATGCAGAATTTAGACGAGGCCGCCGGACAGTATGGCATTAAAGGCGTTAAGTGGAACGTTGTACAAGAAAATTACCTGATGCTTGATCTCAAAACCAGTTTTTCATATGTGATCGGAAATCCCCCATACATTGTTTATCGAGATATAGAAGAGGAAGAACGAAATTATTTGAGAGAGCAATTTGCGGTTTGCAGAGAAGGAAAATTTGATTATTATTATGCATTTTTAGAAAAAGGTGTGAATGAATTAAATACAATGGGCAGACTGGCCTACATCATTCCTTCCAGTATATATAAAAATGTCCATGCAGCCAGTCTTAGAGAATTTTTGAAACCACATATTTCAGAACTATATGATTATACATATATGACAAAATTTCCAGGAGTTACAACCTCATCAACAATATTGATTTTGGATCATAGCAAGAAGGGAATGAACATGATTTACAGGGATGTCATGGAGGACTCTGTTAGAAAGATACCAAAAAGATTGTTGTCTGGAAAATGGAATTTCATGATTGAGGAAGTGGAGACAGGAATCCATCGGTTCGGGGATTATTTTAAAGTGTCTAATACGATTGCTACTTTATGCAACGATGCATTTCTGCTGGAAAATATAACAGATGAAGATGACAGATACTATTATAATAACGGAAAGAAGATAGAAAAGGAGCTTGTAAAGCCGGCAATCAGCAGAAAACGTGGAAATAAAAAGAAGATTAAGATCATTTTTCCGTATCAGTTTGAAGATGGAAAATTAAATAAATACGAAGAGGATGATTTCGTTAAGCGCTATCCGGAAGCATCAAGATACATTGAATCATATAAAGATCAATTGAAGAAACGTAAAGCCGATAGACAAGCAAAGTGGTTTGAGTATGGGAGAAGCCAGGCTATTGCCCATATGAACAGACGAAAACTGGTGATCCCTTCAATCTTAACTATGAATATTCAGGCAACCGTTGTTGATGAGTGGGTTATTCCCTGTGCCGGTGTGTATATTACAGAGCGGAAGGAACGGACTCTGGAAGAGGCAAAAGCTATATTAGAAAGTGATGGTTTTCGCAGTTATTTGATGAAAATGGGGATTTTCACGACGGGAAGATCCCGGAGGATGTCCGTTCACGATATAGAAAATTATGTTTTTGAGGAATGGTTGTAGAAATATCTGCAATCGAAGGGGTGATACATATGCAGATAGGATTTGAGGTTGGTGCAAAGGCAGCCAGGTTAATAGGCAGGGAAAATATTACAGATGTAGACGGCGCATTGATTGAGTTGATTAAGAATGCCTATGACGCAGATGCTACCTGTGTATATGTTCGGTTTGACATGCCGTTTCCAGAAGTGCCGGATCGTTTATCGGCAGTGGACCTTAAGGAAATGTTAAATGCGGAAGATTATTCTGCGATCCTAAAGTTCTATCACGTAAAAGGAAATCAGTTGGTAAAAAATGAGTTAACAGTGCACCAGGAGGAAGCCTTGAAGGATATGCTGGCCAGGTATAATCAGATTATAGTGATAGATAATGGTTCGGGTATGGATGAGCAGACGGTGAGAACATCATGGATGCAGATTGGAACAAGTGACAAAGAAAAGGAGATTCAGAGTGATAAGGGTAGAATAAAGACCGGGGCAAAGGGAATCGGCCGTTTTGCTCTAGACAAATTATCCATAAGATCTCAAATGTATACAAGAAAGATAGGTGAGGACTTACTATATTGGGATATAGACTGGAATCAATTCGCGGGTGCAAAACTGTTAAAAGATGTGAAAGCTTCCATAGAAGTACAAAAGTGTAGCTATCTTGAATTTTGTAAAACATGGATGGGGAAAGATTTTGGGCAATATGAAAAATACGGCTGGAACCAGGGCACTGCATTTGTCTTATCTCCATGCCGGGGAGAATGGGGCGAACGGTTATTTAATAAGGTAAATAATGGATTGAAAAGTATAAACCCATTAGGATTTTCAGATGAATTTGATATTTATATCAAAAATGTCCAATCACCGGAATATAATTTTGAGCCTCAGGAAGATTCTATTTCAGAGAGTGATTATGATTATAAGATCGAATTGGAATATGACGGGGATAGGACCCTGACGGTCATTCTGGATCGAAATGAGGTGGATATAAATAAGCGTGTAGTAAGTGTAAAGCTTCCTTCAAAAGAAATGATAAAATTATCGACAGATGAATTTTGGATGAGGCCTGCTCTGCAGAAAAAGAATTTCCAGAGGAAGGACTTCGACAAAACGCTTACGTTTAAATACAATGTGTATAACCAACTGGGCAAAAAGGATTCTTTAGAAAAAATAAAACGTGTGGGGCCGTTTTTCGGCAGGTTGTATTTTTTAAAGAATGCAAACAGTGGTTTTGATATCATGAAACAGGTGAAAGTAAGGAAAAGGAAAGGGTTAGTAGAAAAGTTTTCTGGGATTAAGATTTACAGAGATGATTTTAAGGTCAGGCCCTATGGGGATCCGGGTTCTTTAAAGGACTGGTTGGATCTAAGCGCCAGGCAGCAAGTAGAGAATCAGCCGGTATCTAATCCGACAGCTCCCTGGCGGGTGTTACCGTATCAGATGATTGGCAGCGTCAATATAAGCCGGACCGCCAATCCGGAATTGTTTGATATGGCAAACAGAGAAAGCCTGACGATGAACGAGAGTTTCTACATTTTTCAAGATATATTGAGAAACGCATTATCTGTATTTGAATATGACAGGCAGTATATTTACCGCGAATATAAGAAGTGGATTGATGAGAAAATTAAGGAATATAGTTCAGTTGCAGAGAGAGTCAAGGGGAGTGTAGAAAGCAAACAGGATAAAAAGCAGAAAGAAAATAACGACTCGGCAGGATCCTCCGAACAGCAGGAAGATGAGGAAGAGTTTACGAAAGATGATTATGAAGAGACAATTGCAGATTTATTAAATGAGAAGCGGGAAGAACTTCATGCACAGCAGATTCTTCATATGATAGCAGGTTCCGGGCTTATTATGAATACTTTTTTTCATGAGTTCCGTTCGATTGCTGCTCAGCTGCGGGTACGTGCGCCTCAGCTGCGAAGGTGTGTGAATTATATGTTAAATGATGAGGAATTTAAGGGAGACGAAATATATGATCCGTACATACGCCTTAAAGATCTGCAGGAGACAGATGAAATCTTAAAGGATTGGCTGGATATAGCGATGTTGGGAACAGAGGAAGAGAATCTGGATCCGGAAGTGCTGGAGATCGGAGGTGAAATCCGGAAGATCTTGCGAAAGTGGAAACCGATTTTAGATAAGCAGTATATTTATCTGGATCAAAGCGATATAGCCGAAGGGATATATGTGAAAGCATCACGTACAGACCTGTATATTATTGTTAATAATTTCGTTCTGAATTCTGTAGCATATTTGGAAAAGTGTACCGAGGATAGACGGATAATTGCCTTAAAGCTAGGAAAAGATAAGACTAATGCGAAACTGCTTATGGAGAATAACGGACCGATGCTGGATGAGGAACTGCGAAATATGCCGGACCGAATTTTTGAGTTGGGCTTTTCAACGAAACGAGATAGTGACGGCAAGAAAGGAACCGGCATTGGACTTTGGTCAATGAGAGAAGCAGTCCAGAGAGGGAGTGGTTTCGTTTCGGTCGATGTGGAGCGCAAAAAAGGGTTTGGATTAGTATTGAAATTACCAATGGAGGTATCTGATGAACAGAATAGGGATTATTGAGGATGACAGGTCTGTTATTCCCGAAATCAAGCTGGTTATAGCAGAGTATCTGAAAAAAAAGGGTGAAGTTGTAGAATATAAAGAATACTTTATAACAGATGGAAAGGATCAACAAAGGGAAATGCTGGATCTGGTGCTTTCTGATATCGAAGAAGGAGTGATTCAGACATTATTTGTAGATTACAAGTTGGATACAAGAAATCTGGCAGTAAAAGGATCAGAAATTATTAGAACAATACGTGAAAAATTAACGGAATTTCCGATGATCATTTTAACGAATGTTGTGGAGGATGGGAAAGAATCAAAAGCAACCGATGCGGATAAGGTATATCAAAAAGAAGTTTTTCTGAATCCAGATGATGAAAGATCTGAAGAGATGGTTGAAAATGTATTGCTGAATATGAAACGCTACAGCCAGTTAAGAGCAAGCCTTGAGGCGAAAAGAGATACTATTTTGCAAAAGATGCACCAGATGAATGAAAGTGATGATGAGAAAATGAAACTGCTGAATGAATTGATTATGGCGGAGACAGAATTGCAGAAATTTACACCGACACATTTGCTGGCTGTTGAAAAGATCTTTCCGGTCGAGGAGTATAAAGAAGTACTGGGAATATTACGGGAGTATAAGGAGTTATTAGGGACGGATGAAAAAAATCAGTTTTAAGGAACATGAGATAAAACGGACTTGTACAAGAGAAGAACGGGACGTGCAGAAATATAGAGAGGATTTGAAACGAGATTTTAACCACCATTGCGGATATTGTAATCTGGATGAACACTTAATTGAGCCGCATCCGTTCCAGATCGATCATTTTGTTCCCCGGAAAGAGTTTAAAGGGATCAGGGACAGCTTAGAGACGGATTACAGCAATCTGGTATACAGCTGTCCGAAATGCAACAGAGCGAAAGGGAAAAGTTTTCAAGGTGACTTTTCAAAAGCAAAAGTGGACAATGAATTATATTATGATCCAGGCAGCGTGGATATGAATCAGCATTTTTACAGGGATGAAATAGGCAGTATATGCTCAGAGGATGAAAAAGGGCAATATATGATTGACAAATTAAAGCTAAAGCATCCCATACATAATTCAGCCTGGTTAGTTGAAGAGTTGGATAAGACATATAAAATCATGAGGTATCAGTTGGCGAAAGAAACGGATGAAGCGCGGGCTGAATTACTGCAGAGTGCTTTTAATGGACTTGCACATATACTTTTAAGGCAGCAGGCATTATTCCGGAGTTCCTATTATGAAAAGAAATAGATTTGATTCATAAAGAGAAAATAAAAGAAAAGGAGAGTAGATCATATGCAGAATTTTGTTCAGTATGCTCCCACGGAAGTGGTGTTCGGCAGAGGCGTGGAGAACCAGGCGGGAGCCCTGGTGAAGAAGTATCATGCATCCAGGGTACTGGTAGTGTATGGCGGGAAGAGCGCAAAGGAGAGCGGCCTGCTTGACACCATATGCAAATCCCTGGAGGCGGAGGGTATCTCATATATAGAACTGGGGGGCGTCAGGCCGAATCCCAGGATGTCCCTGGTGAGGGCAGGAGTAGAAAAGGCAGTTTCCTTTGGTGCGGAGATGATCCTGGCGGTGGGAGGCGGAAGCGCCATTGATACGGCCAAGGCGGTGGCCATCGGTGCGGCAAGCCCAGGGATTGATGTCCGCAAGTTCTGGGACGGGGAGGAGCCGGTGACAAAGGCAATGCCTATCGGTGTTGTCCTTACGATTGCAGCGGCGGGAAGTGAGACGAGTGATTCCGTAGTGCTTACGAATGATGAGATCGGGAAGAAGAGCGGAGTGAACAGCAACCTGATCCGTCCCAGGTTCGCCCTGATGAACCCGGAGCTTACCCGCACGCTTCCAAAATACCAGTTGACCTGCGGCATCGTGGATATTTTCATGCACACGATTGAGCGGTATTTTACGCCGGTGAGCGGGAATGAGTTGACGGATGAGATCGCGGAGGGGCTGATGCGTACTTTGATCCGCAATGGCCGGAAGGCGTATGAGGATCCGCAGGACTATGACGCCCTGAGCGAGATTATGTGGTGCGGGAGTATTTCCCATAACGACCTGACCGGGCTTGGAAGGCCGAAGGATTTTGCCTGCCATAAGCTGGGCCATGAGATCGGCGGGATGTTTGACGAGGCTCACGGGGCGACCCTTTCCGCAGTGTGGGGAAGCTGGGCAAGGTATGTGTACCGGCTGGATGTGGACAGGTTTGCACATTACGGAGAAAAAGTGTGGAATATAAAAATCGAAGAGAAGGAAGAAGCGGCAATGGCAGCAATTGAGGCGACCGAAAAGTTTTTCCTTGACCTTAATATGCCGGTCAGTATCGGGCAGCTTGGCATCGGCGTTCAGCCGGATGAGGTGCTGCGAAAGATGGCCGGCAGTGCGACAAAAGGGGATACGGTAAAGCTTGGCTGTTTCAAGAAGCTGGATATGCAGGATATGTATGAGATCTATAAGGCAGCAAACCACGGATAGTCTGGGTGTCACAAGAGAAAAAGAAGAATTGGAGAGGGCATAAGTATGATCGTACTTGACAGACAACAGATAGAAGAACTGATCGACTTAAATGGGATGATGGATCAGATTGAGGAGGCATACCGTGTGTTCAGAAGCGGAGATTTCTATATGCCTCCGAGGCCCAGTGTGGAGAATAACGGCAAAGAGATGCTCTATATGCCGTGCTACACGAAAGAGGTGATCGGAACGAAGATATTAAGCATCTTCCCGGAGAATGCGAAGCTTGGCATTCCGTCTATCGACGGGATCATGTATCTGAATGATTACCAGACGGGAAAACCGCTGGCCGTGATGGACGGACAGACGGTCACTGCATGGCGGACCGGCGCTGTAGGCGGTGTGGGAATCCGTCATCTGTCCAGAAAGGACTGCCGCACAGTGGGGATCGTGGGTGCGGGCGTCCAGGGGTTCCACCTGGCGCTGTATGCATGCGCGGCAAGACAGATCCATACGGTCTACGTATACAACCACAGTGACCGCGACCTGTCGAACTATCTGGCCCGGCTTGAAAAAGCTATTGATAATCCAGGTACAAAAGTAGTACAATGTAAGACAGTGGAAGAACTGGCCGAATGCAGTGAGATCATCTGTACGGCCACCCCGGCAGAGGTGCCCGTCCTTCCGGACGATCCAGAGCTTCTAAGGGGGAAATGTATCATCGCCGTGGGTTCCTATACGCCAAAGATGCGTGAGATCCCGGATGCTGTATGGGAAGTTGCGGATCGGGTATACATTGAGCTTCCATATGCATGCGAAGAGAGCGGAGATCTGAGCCAGCCGATTGCAGAGGGGCGTCTCACAAAAGAGCAGACAGTCCTGATGAGTGATTATCTGGCGGCAGGCCCGGAGGGAGTGACAGACGTTCGGGAGACCACTTATTTTAAATCCGTTGGAATGGGACTCTTTGACGTATGTATCGCACAGAAAATTTTAGAAATGGCAAAGGAGAGGTAAGATTATGAAAGTAGTAGCAACAGACAAGGCACCGAAGGCACTGGGACCATATTCACAGGGGTATGTCCACAACGGCATTTTCTATTCGGCAGGGCAGATTCCGATCAACCCGGCCGTCGATGCGGTGGAGGCGGAGACGATCGAGGAGCAGACCGAGCAGGTGTGCAAAAATATTGCGGCAGTGCTTGAGGCGGCAGGGACGTCTTTTGATAAGGTGATCAAGACGACCTGTTTCCTGGCGGATATGGGTGATTTTGCAGCATTTAATGAGGTGTACGCAAAATATTTTACATCCAAACCGGCAAGGAGCTGCGTGGCAGTTAAGACGCTCCCGAAAAATGTAAAATGTGAGGTTGAGTTGATCGCAGCGGTGGAGGAGTAAGGATTATGGCAGAAGAGCAGAATGGCTGCAAGCCTTCCGACTGTGCCGGCTGTGCACATGCAGATACTTGCAGCAGTAAACCGCAGGATTTCAGGAAGCCTGCAAACCCGCATTCCCATATTGATAAGGTGATCGCAGTGGTCAGCGGCAAAGGTGGTGTGGGTAAATCTATGGTAACTGCTTCCCTGGCAAGGATGATGAGAGAGCAGGGGTTCTCTGTGGGAATTCTGGATGCAGATATTACAGGGCCGTCTATCCCAAAGATGTACGGTGTCCATGAGCAGGCCGTCGGAAGTGAGGAGGGGATCCTGCCCCGGGAGGCGAAAGACGGGACAAGGATCATGTCCGTGAACCTGCTGCTTCCAAATGAATCGGATCCGGTGATCTGGAGAGGACCTGTGATCGCCAATGTGGTGACGCAGTTCTGGACGGACGTGATGTGGGGCGAGCTTGATTATCTGTTCGTGGACATGCCTCCGGGAACCGGGGACGTTCCGCTTACTGTGTTCCAGTCCCTTCCGGTGGACGGTGTGGTGATCGTCACATCCCCGCAGGATCTGGTACAGATGATCGTGAGCAAGGCTTACGGCATGGCAAGGCAGATGGATATCCCGGTGCTTGGAATTGTGGAGAATTACAGTTACCTTACATGCCCGGACTGTGGCAAGGAGATCCGGGTGTTCGGCGAGAGCCATGTGGACGAGACCGCAGACAAATTCCGCATCCCGGTACTCGGGAAGATGCCCATCGACCCGGAGCTTGCAAAAGCCGTGGAGGAGGAACGATTCTACGAGATCAGCAATGAATATCTGGCGGCGGCAGTAAATAAGATATAATACGATAAAATATTGTGTGGATCTCGGATATATAAATGGTATATAGAAGATATCTATATATAGGGCCGTATATTTATATTTCCGATTTCCAGACAAAGAAAAAGAGTGGTAAAATAATTAGTGTCAGCATATGCCGGCACTAATTTTTATAAAGGTGTTTTTATCATATTGCGGCACTGTCGTCGGCAGGTGAGGAACGCACGCCTTAAGCGTTTCTTCTTGTAAGCCGGGGGCAGGGCCATACGATGTCAGGGAGGAAACGAGATGGAAATTATTAAAGATCTGCCAGAGGTGTTTGAAGAATTTGCAGAGCAGCGGAAGAATTCATTTCTTGCCGTTAAGGAACTGAAGGATAAGGGAATTCCGGTGGTTGGCTCCTACTGTACCTATTTCCCGCAGGAGATTGCCATGGCGATGGGGGCGGCTACCGTAAGCCTGTGCTCTACGTCTGACGAGACAATTCCGGATGCCGAGAAGGAACTGCCGAAGAACCTGTGCCCGTTAATTAAGTCAAGCTATGGATTTGCAAGGACGGACAAATGCCCGTTTTTCTATTTTTCAGATGTGGTAGTCGGGGAGACTACCTGCGACGGGAAGAAGAAAATGTATGAGTATATGGGTGAGTTTAAAGAGACTTATACTATGGAGCTTCCCAATTCCCAGAGGGAGGACGCGCTGAAGCTGTGGAGAAATGAAATGATCCGTTTCAAAGAGTATCTGGAAGAGAAATTTGAGACTACGATCACAGAGGATGCTATTCGTGATGCAATTAAAATCAACAATCAGGCACGCCTTGCCCTTAGAAAGCTTTATCAGGTTATGAGGCATGATCCGGCGCCGATTACAGGGTATGATTTATTCAAGGTTCTGTACGGAAGTACCTTTAAGTTTGACCGCAGCCTGATCCCGGCCGAGGTTGAGGCATTAGTAGCAAAGATCGAGAAGGAATATGCCGAGGGCAAGATGCTGGATAGGAAGCCCCGGATCCTTGTGACCGGATGCCCGCTTGGAGGGGCCACGGAGAAGGTAATCCGCGCCATTGAGGATAACGGCGGCCTTGTAGTGACATATGAGAACTGCAACGGTGCAAAATCGATTGACAAGCTGGTAGACGAGGACAATCCGGATGTGTACGATGCGCTTGCAAGACGTTATCTGGAAATCGGCTGTTCCGTTATGACGCCGAATCCGAACCGTCTGGATCTGCTTAGCAGGCTGATTGATGAGTACAAGGTGGACGGGGTTGTGGAGATGACCCTCCAGGCATGTCATACATACAATGTGGAGGCATTTGGCATCCGCAGGTTTGTCAATGAAGAGAAGAAGCTGCCGTACATCAATGTGGAGACTGATTATTCACAGGCAGATATCGGGCAGCTGAATACAAGGATTACGGCATTTATTGAGATGCTGTAGATATACGTTTCCTGAAGATAGAGAGTAATATAGGATTTAGAGAGTACATCCATTGTGGGGAATTCAATGAATATAAAAATTGTGACATATGTACAATTGACAAAAAAGAACATGCGTTCTAAAATAGACATATAAAATCGTGATACATGAAATTATACATAGTGTAAGGAATGATATATGTGTAAAAATGGATAAAAAAATTGACATAAAAACTTTCTTTATGCTATCCTTTCATAAAGAGGTGTATAGTATGTATAACGATGGCAGGAAAAAAGAATATCTGGCATATAAAAAGCAGGAATATTTACGGCATTTATTTGTGGATTCCGAGACATATGAAAAGGAGTTGGGGAAGGATCTGTGCGAGATGAATACGTCGGAGCTTCTCCACTATCTATTGAGGTATGACGGATACAGGACCTTTGAGGATAAGAGGAGGCAGATTTCCAATTATGCAGAGTGGTGCGTGATTAAGGGCTATGCTCCTATGAATTGGATTGCGCCCAGGATCCTTCCGGGGAAGAGGTTGAAAGAGATCTATGTGTCTGCGAAAGATGACTGCTACATTTCCAGAGAGAAGTTCTCAGAGTATCTGGGCAGGCTTAAGGAGTCATGCTACGGAGTTTATATTGCTTCGGTGTTTTGGTGTATCTATGAGGGGATTTCCGGGAAGGGATTTTATAATCTGGCGAATCTTCGGATTGGAGATATTGATATTTTTGAGCACCGGATTAATCTGGCGGACGGAAGTGTGAGGAAGGTACCGGAGGAATTGATCCATATGTTGACGGATACAGCAGATGTGACAGAGATCACGAATGAGAAGACCGTCCGTTATGTATCGTCTCTGTATCCGGATTCGATCTGGAAGCTGCGGAAAAATGACAGTGTTACCTTTGCGAAGGTTCAGAGAAAGTTCATTTATCTTGTGGAGGAGATGAAAAGGATTCTGGAGGACGACCGGCTCTCTAAGACGGCCGTCGAGCGCAGCGGCTATTTCAACAGAATTTATTACCGGGTCCTGGCGGACGGGATCGATATCCGTACTCTGGAATTTGGAGCCGATAAGCGGGGGAGGGAAGAAAATGCGTCTTACCGCAGGTATTTTGAAGGTTCCGGGCTTGACATGGACATGCGGAAGTTCCGGAGTTCCTATCAGTCGTATCTGAGGCAGGTTTGAGGCGGGTTCTAAGCAGATGCGGAATGGAATTTGTGCAGATGTGAAGCGGATTTCCGGCGGATGCGGAACGGAATTTGTGCAGATGTGAGGCGGATTTCCGGCAGATGCGGAACGGAATTTGTGCAGATGTGAAGTGAAATCCGGATCAGGGAGTATTTGGAGTATGGGCTGTCTTTGCAGATGGATCAGGGCGTATATGACATTGGCTGGTATGGTATCAGCCAGGCGGCAGGTCAGATATTTGGCAATATGGTCATTTGTGGAGGGGCAGTATGTACGATTTGATTGAGAAGGAAAGATTTAAAGATCTTATTAGATGGTGCCGGCCGGTCTGTGCAGTGGATGTGGATATCAAAACGGGGCGCGGGGAAGTTATTGAACTGCCGCAGATGTATGCAGCCATAGATCAGAGTACGCAGATTCGGTGTTATCCCGATGATCTGCTGCTAATATATGATGTGTATTATAGAAAGAATCTGGCAGAAAAGATGGTGCGGGTTCTTGTGTAGTGTTTCACACTCTTGTAGAGAGTTACGGTGTAAAATCCCCTCCGTGTGCAATGGCATGAATGTCTTTGCAGGCGGAGGGGATTTTTATGGATGAAACAGCAGGGACGCTGTTTTATGAATGATTATTGTTCATCTTTTGTATCGCTGTCTATGTCTGCTGCTGATTCTATCTGTCTCTTGATAAATTGAAGAACCGGAGCAAGGACCGGGATTGTCAGGCCGATCAACTCACAGTTTTCCGTAATGCTGATTAATTCATTGATGACCAGCCAGCTTGCTACGATGGCGCTGAAAAGAAGTGGAAATGGTGACTGCATATGGAAAGTCTCAGTGACATAGCCGATCATGCAGTCGATGCCGAAGCCGACGAAGATTAAAACATACATCGTTATTTTTTTACGATTCCGGCAAAGGATTTGGTGCTTGTGATTCTGGTGCCTTGTATTTTTGAGGCTGCAAGTCCTGTGAAGTAATCAATCAGGTTGCAGGGCACCAGAAGAAGCAGCGGAATTGCGAGAATTCCAAAGAAACTAAAAAAGGCACCTAATACGGTGCTGATAATATATTCGATATTTTTCATATAGATCCTCCTTGGTGGTTTGTTATTGAATGATTGTGATGCTGGTTTATTGGTTGTTGCACCATTTCTGTATTTTTTTGATACATGGTGAGGGGACACTGAAAGTGCCGTCGGGAGTGGAGTTCTGCCATTTCTGTATGGCTTTTATGGTTTGAGGACCGATGTGGCCGTCCGGGGATGCGCCTACCTTTTTCTGTATGGCTTTTATGAGCGGGGAAGCCCCGGCCGGTTTATCTTTCCAGTCCCAGCCGCTATCGAGCCCCGGATTCTGGGATTTGTAGCAGAGGTGTTGGTTGGATACGATTCCGTCTGCCGGTGTGCCGAAGATATTCTGCAGCCTGAGTGTGGTCTTTCGGCCCCAGCAGCCGTCAACGGCCAGTTTGTCCGGCGGGGCCGGGACGACTGTGTGGGATGGAGAAGATGGAGCGGATGCCCCGGCCATCTGTGTGAACGGAAAATTCCGTCCGGGACAGGAAGTGCTGCCAACTTCCCGATGGCATTGGATTTTTTGGATTTTATATCTCTTTTTTAAGTATGCAAGCAGTTCCTGCCCTGCGCGAAGCTGGGCAGGATACATGGCTTCTGTCTCAAAATTCCCTTCAAAGCAGACGCCGATAGAATCATAATTATGTCCGGATGCATGGGCTCCGGTCTTGTTTTCCGGCCGACCGCGCTCGATCGTTCCGTTTTTTCGAACCACGAAATGGTATCCTATGCCGGACCAGCCCCTCTGCTTGTGCCATCTGTGGATGACAACGGCGCCGCAGGTACTGGCGGCGGCATGGTGCAGGATGATCCGGGTGGTAGATTTTCGGGTGGAGAGGGGTGAGAAAGATAAGTTTGTGTTAATAATGTTCATTAGTTGAACCTCCTTTATAAGTGGTGAGTTAAATAGCAAAATGACACGATAATAACCAATATTTTGTTGGCATCAGGAGTAGCAACTGCAGATACGATTGAAAAAACTATGGTTATTTTTCAAAAACTATAATTACTTCGCGGCTTTCCCGATTGCGAACCATGAAATATAGGAATAATAATTTTGTGTTGTTCGTACAACGTTAATGACAAAACTCTGTGCAGTTCGTACATCATTTCCTGCGCTATCACCCAACCAGCTCTTTGTCATAGTATTTGCATTTTTTACGACTGAATACGATACATAATAACTTGAACTTGCGAATGGTTCATTTAAATTTATCGTTACTATAGCGTTTGTGCTGGCTGTTGATATGGATCCAAATTGTATTAATATATTTCCGATCCTTAGCACGTTGCCATTTACTGATATTTTTTCTAATTTGCTATTTAAATTAGTAGTTCTTTTTTTTGAGTAACACGTTGCATTTGTAAGCGCTTGATAAAATAGCGGATATACAAAATCTCGCAGTTCCTATACAATAA
>CANSCI010000067.1 GCA_947645355.1 uncultured Dorea sp.
TCCTTACTGGCTGTAAGGGATATTAACCATAAATATATTGTAGTAGAAAGGAAAATAATATTTATGAAGATTGCAATTGTGACAGGGGCCTCCTCAGGGTTGGGAAAAGAGTTTGCAAGACAGGTCATACAGTTGTATAATAGATTAGATGAGGTCTGGCTGGTGGCGAGAAGGACAAAGAAGCTTGAAGAACTTAAGAGTGAACTTCCAGTTCCGGCGCGCATCTTCGACGGAGATCTTACCCGGGATGATCTATACGAGAGGATGGAAAAATGCCTGGAAAGGGAGCATGCCGATATCCGCATGCTGGTAAACAGTGCCGGGTTCGGGAAAGTGGGCTTGTTAGAGGATGCAGATGAAAAAGGCCAGCTGGGCATGATAGATCTTAACTGCCGTGCGCTTACAAGAATGTGCAGGCTCTGTCTTCCATATCTCTCCAGGGGGAGCAGGGTGGTGAATGTGGCATCCATTGCCGCGTTTGCACCGCAGCCGGGGTTTGCCGTGTATGCAGCTACAAAATCATACGTACACAGCTTTTCTTATGCTCTTGCAGAGGAGCTTAAAGGGAAGCAGATTTATGTGACGGCGGTATGCCCGGGACCTGTTGCGACGGAGTTCTTTGAAAGATCAGGGGAACTTCCGGGAAACAGCCGGAAGCTGGTGAAATCCCAGGCAGAAAATGTTGTAAAGCAGGCACTTAAAGATGCAGTTAAGAAAAAAAAGTCGTCTGTGTACAGCGCGCCGATGAAAGCGGCGAGGACAGGGGCAAGATTTCTTCCCCCCGGTCTGACGGCCGCTCTAATGAAAAAAATAAACCATGTTTGAAATGCTGCCGGAAAGGAAAAATACAGGACATGAAGATAGCAAAGGGACAGCCGGGCTATATAAAAGCAAGAAAGATGAATTATCTGGTATGGGCAGCCGGGGAATTTGCAGTGGTTGCCGCATTGGTGATTCTGGGCTACTTAAAGACCGGCTCCAAATTAAATCTTTTTACAGTGATTGCCGTTGTGGGATGTCTCCCGGCTTCTAAGATGCTGGTGGAATTTATCACCATGGCTTTGCACAAAAGTATCGACCCGGTAAAGTATGCGCAGATTGAGGAAAAGGCGTCGCTCATTACCCGGATTTATGATACTGTCATCACCGGTAAGGGGAAGGTTATGCCGGTGGATGCGTTCGTGATCTTTGGGCGGACGATCTGCGGATATGCAGGCAGTCCGAAAGCGGATGCGGACGAAACCGCCCGTTACCTTAAAGAAATGCTGAAAAATAACCAGGTAGAAAAGGTGACAGTAAAGATATTCAGCGACTATTTTGCTTTCCTTTCAAGAGCCGAGGGCATGAATAATATGGCAACTGTTGAAAACGGCGGTGAGAGAAGCCGGGAAGAAAAGATTAAAAAACTTATTTTAAGTACGTCTATGTAATTATGAAAGAGATCATTATCAAAAGCAATGAGGCAGGGCAGAGATTCGACAAGTTTTTAAAGAAATATCTGCCGGCGGCGCCTGCCGGTTTTGTCTATAAAATGCTTCGAAAGAAAAATATCCTGTTAAACGGAAAGAAAGCCTCCGGCAGTGAGAAGCTGAAGGAACAAGATATCGTAAAACTATTCCTTTCCGAAGAAACAGTCCAAAAGTTTTCAGCGGATGTTTCCACAGGCGGGTACAGGGAGATTCCAGCGGCAAAGCTTGATATCCTCTATGAGGATGCCCATGTGCTGGCCGTCAACAAGCCGGCCGGAATGTTGTCCCAGAAGGCGAAGCCAGAGGATGTTTCAATGGTAGAGTATGTGATACACTACCTGCTGCGGACAGGGGAGCTTACAGAGGAAGAACTGTGCACTTTTAAACCCTCCATCTGCAACCGTCTGGACCGCAATACCAGCGGTATCATCATGGCAGGGAAAAGCCTGGCCGGACTGCAAAAGCTGGGGGAACTGTTTAAAGAGCGCACGCTTTCCAAATATTACCTCTGTCTGGCAATGGGTATGGTCCGCGAACCGCGGCACATCTGCGGTTATCTGTGCAAGGATAAGAAGAACAATGTGGCTGCGGTAAAGGAACAGAAGGAAACAGAGGAAGACTTGCCCATTGAGACAGAATATGAGCCGGTTGCCTGGAATCAGGAGCTTTCGCTGCTTAGGGTACATCTGATTACAGGGCGGACGCATCAGATCCGCGCACATCTTGCCTCCACAGGGCATCCGATCCTGGGAGATGCCAAATACGGCGCAGAACGGCATTTTTCTTATTACAGGAAGAAGTATCATCTGCGATGGCAGATGCTGCATGCCTATGAGCTTGTGATGCCAGAGCTTGCCGGGGAATTTTCCCCTCTGTCGGGAAAAAGGATCTGTGCTCCTGTACCAGGGACATTTTATAAGATAATAGAGGAGACTGCATGGGAACATGGAACTCAAGAGGCCTTAGAGGTTCTACACTAGAAGATATGATCAACCGGACCAATGAGCGGTATCTGGAAAAAGGGCTTGCCCTCATCCAGAAGATCCCGACGCCCATTACTCCGGTAAAAATGGATAAAGAGCACAGGCAGATCACGCTGGCCTATTTTGAGCAGCGAAGTACGGTAGACTATATCGGTGCAGTACAGGGAATTCCGGTATGTTTTGACGCAAAGGAATGTGTGGCCGACACATTTCCCTTACAGAATATTCACAGGCATCAGGTAAAGTTTATGAAGGACTTTGAGCGTCAAGGAGGAATTGCATTCCTTTTGATCTATTATTCTGCAAAAAATATCTTATATTATATGAGGTTTTGTGAGGCTGCAGATTTCTGGAAGCGCGCCGAGGACGGCGGCAGGAAAAGTTTCCGGTTTGATGAGCTTGACCCAAGATTTTTTCTTGAACTAAAGGGAGGCTGTTTTATCCCTTATCTGGATACACTGAATCTGGATCTCGGACTCCGTGATTAGCGGACGGAAGTACAGCTGCTTGACAAAGAGATGGAAAATGCTTATAATGCTATAAGGTTTTATCATGCTAATGTGATAAAGTGGCCGGTATAGATGCGGGACAGACATAACAGGAGGGACTATGAAGAAGTTACTGCACACTCCAGAGGGAGTCAGAGATATATATAATGTAGAATGTGGAAAAAAACTGGTATTGGAGAGCAGACTGAAAAAGACATTTCATTTATATGGATACCATGATATCCAGACGCCGATGTTTGAATATTTTGATGTGTTCCGCAAGGAGATCGGAACCATCCCGTCCAGGGATTTATACAAATTTTTTGACAAAGAGGGCAATACACTGGCTCTGCGGCCAGATATTACTCCTTCGGTTGCACGGGCTGCGGCTACATTGTTCGGAGAGGAGGAACTGCCCATCCGGCTCTGTTATACCGGGAATACCTTTGTCAATCATTCCAGTTATCAGGGGCGCTTAAGAGAAGTAACACAGATGGGCGCCGAACTGATCGGCGACGATTCTGTTGAGGCGGATGCGGAGATGCTCGCGCTGGTAATCGAGTCCCTACTTGCCGTAGGTGTAAAGGAATTTCAGATCAATGTAGGGAATGTGGACTTTTTCCGAAGCCTGATCGAAGATGCAAGCCTTGATGAGGATGCACAGGAACGGGTGATTGAGTTGATCAATAACCGGAATTATTTCGGTGTGGAAGAATATCTGGACAGCATTATGGTAACCAGAAGCGCAAAAGAGGCATTTGTAGGGCTGAATGAGCTGACAGGGGGCTTAGAGGTTCTTGCGGCGGCTAAGGATCTTGCGCCGAATTCTGCGGGGATCATGGCAATTAAACGCCTGGAGCGCATTTACAATATCCTGCTGATGTACGGTGTGGAAAAATATGTAACTTTTGATCTGAGTATGACAGGGACATATGGATATTATACCGGAATTATCTTCCGTGGTTATACGTACGGAAGCGGGGACGCCATCGTGAAAGGGGGGCGTTATGACCACCTTCTGGAGAAATTCGGGAAAAATTCCCCCTCCATTGGATTTGCTATTGTTGTGGATGAACTGATGAACGCTATGATCCGCCAGAAGCTTCGGATCGTGTACACGCGGAAAAATACAATGATCCTCTATGATGAGGAGAAAACAGCAGACGCAGTGAAGCTTGCGAAGGATTTCAGGAAGAAAGCCAAAAATGTGGAGCTTCTGAAAAAATCCAAAGAGAGGCTGTTAGAAGAGTATGTAGCATATGGGAAGGAATATTATGCAGGCAATCTTATCTATATCAGAAACTCAGATGAGATTACCATGATCAACCTTGTGACGGGGGAGCATAAGAGCGTCAGCCGGCAGAATATCTTATAAGGCGGCGCTGCGAAAGATTGGAGTTTGTATTGTATGAGATACCTGACATTTGCCCTGGGGAAGGGCCGTCTGGCCAACCAGACGCTAAAGCTGTTTGAACAGATCGGGATTACCTTTGAAGAGATGAAAGATCCAAAATCCCGGAAATTGATTTTTACAAATGAGGAGCTGAAGCTTCGGATTTTTCTTGCAAAAGGACCGGATGTCCCGACCTATGTGGAATATGGTGCAGCGGATATCGGGGTAGCAGGAAAGGATACGATCCTTGAGGAGGGGCGCAAGGTGCATGAGGTGCTTGATCTGGGCTACGGGCAGTGTAAGATGTGTGTCTGCGGCCATCCGAAGGCCATGCCCCTTCTTAAGCACCATGAACTGATACGGGTGGCAACGAAATATCCGAATATTGCCAAGGATTATTTTTATAATAAAAAGCATCAGACAGTGGAGATCATCAAATTAAACGGCTCCATCGAGCTGGCTCCCATTGTAGGTTTGTCCGAGGTGATCGTGGATATTGTAGAGACAGGGTCTACGCTTAGGGAAAACGGGCTTCAGGTGCTGGAGGAGGTCTGTCCTCTTTCGGCCAGGATGATCGTGAACCCGGTAAGCATGCGGATGGAAAATGAGCGGATCAAGCTGCTGTTAATGAAACTTCGCGCACAGATATAGGAGTGGTGGATAAAGCTATGAGAATTCAACATTTAGATCAGGATACAAAAACAAATCTTCTTGAGGATCTGTTAAGGAGAAGTCCCAGCCATTATGTGGAATACGAAAAAAGAGTGTCAGAGATCCTTGAGAAGGTAAAGTCCGGAAAGGATGCTGCGCTCTTCGAATATACGAAACAGTTTGACGGGGCCCAGATCAACGCCTCCAATGTCCGGGTTACCGAAGAAGAGATCCGGGAGGCCTACAGTCTCGTGGAGGATTCCCTTCTGGATGTGATACGAAAGGCATTACATAATATCAGAATATATCACGAAAAACAGAGGCAGAACAGCTGGTTTGACAGTCAGCCTGACGGGACGGTGCTTGGGCAGAAGGTGACGCCCCTTAAGCGTGTGGGCGTGTATGTTCCCGGGGGGAAGGCCGCATATCCGTCTTCGGTGCTGATGAATATAGCCCCGGCAAAGGCGGCAGGGGTGGAAGAAATCCTGATGACAACACCTCCTGGAAAGGACGGAAAAGTAGAGCCTACAACGCTGGTGGCTGCCTGTGAGGCCGGCGCTGACGCGATCTACAAAGCAGGAGGGGCGCAGGCAATTGCCGCGCTTGCATACGGGACAGAGAGCATCCCGAAGGTGGATAAGATCGTGGGACCCGGAAATATTTATGTGGCTTTGGCGAAAAAAGCAGTTTATGGCCATGTAAGTATTGATGCCATTGCAGGGCCAAGTGAGATACTTGTTATCGCAGATGAGACGGCCAATCACAGATATGTGGCTGCAGATCTGTTGTCCCAGGCGGAGCACGACGAGCTGGCGTCTGCCATTCTTTTGACGACCAGCAGCGAACTGGCAGAAAAAGTGTCAGAGGAGGCGAAAGCATTTGCAGAGCAGCTTTCAAGGAAAGATATTATCCGGAAATCCCTGGATAACTACGGCTATATCCTTGTGGCAGATACGATGGAGGATGTGATTGACGTTGCCAACGAGATTGCATCCGAGCATCTGGAAATCCAGACGAAAAATCCTTATGATATTATGACGAAGATCAGAAATGCAGGGGCTATTTTTATCGGTGAATATTCCAGTGAGCCGTTGGGGGATTATTTTGCAGGGCCGAATCATGTGCTTCCTACCAACGGGACGGCCAAATTCTTCTCGCCCTTGTCTGTGGATGATTTTATTAAGAAATCAAGTATTATTGCATACTCAAGAGAAGCTTTGGAGGCAGTGCACAAAGATATTGAATATTTTGCAGAGTCAGAATATCTTACGGCACATACCAATTCTATAAAAGTACGATTCGAAAAAGAGTGAGGAGGTGATTCCCATGAACAGGGTTGCCACTTGTGGGAGAAAGACAAAAGAGACGGACATTTCTGTTGCGCTGAACCTCGACGGCAGCGGTAACAATGAGATCCATACCGGTATTGGATTTTTTGACCATATGCTTGACGGGTTTGCAAGGCATGGCCTATTTGACCTTCAGGTGTCTGTAAAAGGAGACCTCGAAGTAGACTGCCACCATACGGTGGAGGATACCGGCATTGTGCTTGGAACTGCGATATCAAAAGCAGTCGGCACCAAGGCAGGCATCAAGCGTTACGGTCATATGATCCTTCCTATGGACGAGACGCTTGCGCTTTGTGCCGTAGACCTGTCAGGAAGGCCGTATCTTAGATATGAGGCAGAGTTTACGTCCAAGAAGCTTGGTGATATGGAGACAGAGACGATAAAGGAATTCTTTTATGCAGTGTCCTACAGCGCGGCGATGAATATCCATCTTCGGATTATGGACGGAGACAACAGCCACCATATGGCCGAAGCTCTTTTTAAGAGTTTTGGAAAGGCTCTTGACATGGCTGTTATGGAGGAGCCGCGAATGAAAGAGGCATGGACGACCAAAGGGATTCTGTAAAGGAGTTATAAAAGACTATGGGTTATAAAAGATTGATCCCCTGCATCTTTATTGCGGAGGGAAAGGCAGTAAAATGGTTTAATGATAGAAGTGTCCTTTCGGATGATGTAGAGGGGCTTGCAAAATATTACAGTGATTACGGTGCAGATGAGCTTCTTATTTTTGATCTGTCGGATTCTGACGAGGAGCATGACGAGTGCATGAACCTGATGCGCCGGATCCATCACAGTATCCGTATACCGATGGTGGCGGGCGGCAATGTAAAACGTTTGGAGGATGTAAAGAAAATCATCTATGCCGGTGCAAAAAGGGCAATCCTTAATTTTTCCAAGCCGGACAGCTTAAAGATCGTTGAGGAAGCTGCCAGACGTTTCGGAAAGGAAAAGATTGCAGTATCTTTGAATGATTTTGATGCACTGTTTAAACATCAGCATTTGATTGAAGAGTTTTCCAGTGAAATTATATTTATGCACAGGCTGGATCTGAATTCTGTGGTAAATGTGACGGAAGTTCCCTGCGTAGTCCTTACGGATACAGACGATAAGAAGGAGCTTTTTAAGATTCTGCAGTGTCCGGGGGTAAAGGGGCTGTCAGGGAAATATATCAGCCAGTCCAACATGAATTTTGTGGCCTTTAAGGAGGCCTGCGAGGAGGAAGGGATCGTGATGACCTCCTTTGAGAGTATCATGGATTTTTCCCAGTTTAAGCTCAATGACCAGGGGCTGCTCCCGGTAGTGGTGCAGCATTATAAGACTCGTGAGGTGTTAATGCTGGCTTATATGAATGCGGAAGCCTTTGACCATACGATTAAAACAGGAAAGATGACCTATTACAGCAGAAGCAGGCAGGCGCTGTGGATGAAAGGTGAGACAAGCGGGAATTACCAGTACCTGAAATCTCTAACTATCGACTGTGACAATGATACCCTTCTTGCAAAGGTGGATCAGGTAGGCGTGGCATGCCATACCGGCAAATCGACCTGTTTCTATCAGCCTGTGGCAGGTACTGATCAGGATGAGGCAAACCCGCTCCGAATCTTTGAATATGTATATAATACGATCATTGAGCGGAAAACCCATCCCAAGGACGGATCTTACACGAATTATCTGTTTGAAAAGGGAATAGACAAGATCCTCAAGAAAGTGGGGGAGGAAGCAACGGAGATTGTGATTGCATCCAAGAACCCGAATTCAGAGGAAACAAAATATGAGATTGCAGACCTCTTATACCATCTGATGGTGCTGATGGTGGAGAAAGGGCTGTCCTGGGATGACATCGTGGTGGAGTTGGCAGACCGGTAAGATTCATATATAAAAACAGCCGGACATATACTTTTTTAAGAGAGGAGGTGTCCGGCTGTTATGATGAGCGATTCGGAAAAGAGAAGGAAGGAACTTCTTCAACAGACCAGGGAGCGGTACAGTGACTACCGCACACCGCCGGCAGTACACCCGAGGTACGGATCGGCGTATGGACAGATCTACGGCAGTGATGAGCCGACAGGATCGGGAACACTCGGGATGCGGGCGTTCTTTTGTTTTCTGCTTTTTACCATTTTTGTGGCGGCTGATTATAAAGAAGAGAAGATTTTGAACGTAAGCAGTGAAAAGATTGTAGAGACAATTACAACAGACATGGATGTGGAGGAAGTCTGGCAGAATCTGTGACGAACAACAGGTGTTTTGCTGCCCCACAAGAGACAGATTCCGAAACCCATGCTTACTAAGGAGGAAAACGGGAATGAAAAAATTTAAGAAAATCGTTGCAATTGAACCGGTCAACCTGACAGAGGCGATCCGGAGCAGGCTTCCTGGATATGCAGAGGAACTTATTTTTTTCCAGAATCTTCCAGGGAATGATGACGAAATCATTGACCGGATCGGGGATGCGGATGCCGTTCTGGTGAGTTATACGACCCGGATTGGCCGGAAGGTGCTGGAACAGGCGCCCAATGTGGTTTATATCGGCATGTGCTGCAGTCTTTATTCCGAGGAGAGCGCCAATGTGGATATTGCTTTTGCCAGGACAAAAGGGATCACTGTAACAGGAGTCCGGGATTATGGGGATATCGGAGTTGTGGAATACGTGATCTATCAGCTGGTGCGGATCCTGCACGGCTATGATTTCCCGCTTTGGAGGGAAAAGCCCCTGGAACTGACCGGGCTTAAGATCGGCATGGTCGGAATTGGCGCCTCCGGCGGAAGGATTGCAGACGCCCTGCATTTTCTTGGAGCGGATGTATCCTACTATGCACGGAGCCAGAAGCCGGAGAAAGAGGCAAAAGGAATCCATTATAAAAACTTGTCCGGGCTGCTTAAGGAGTCTGAGGTGGTGATTACCTGCCTGAATAAGAATATAATTCTTTTAAAAGAGGAGGAATTTGGGCAGCTTGGCAGCGGCAAGATCATGATCAACACATCTATCGGGCCGGCGGCGGATTCAGAGGCTTTAAAACAATGGCTCGGAAATCCGGACAATCTTTTCTGCTGTGATACGAAAGGGGCATTGGGGGAGCTTGCAGATGAAGTACAGGACTATAACAATGTGATCTGTATGGACGCTTCCTCCGGTATGACGGCGCAGGCTTATGAGCTTTTAGGGGAAAAGGTGCTGCAGAACATGGAGAAATTTTTAATATCATAATAGCATCGGCTGACAGTTTCTTACGTTCACAGAAACTGTCAGCCGATGTTTATTTTACACCTTGAAAACAAACGTGAGTTCTGATAAAATAGAAGAAGAACGAATGTTTGTGAGGTGATTACGATCAAGGCGAATCAGCACGTATATATAGCCATAGATTTGAAATCCTTCTATGCATCAGTGGAATGTGTGGAGAGAGGGCTGGATCCCATGGCGACGAATCTGGTGGTGGCAGATTTAAGCCGTACGGAGAAGACGATCTGTCTTGCCGTCTCACCGTCTTTGAAGGCTTATGGTATTTCCGGAAGAGCCAGGCTGTTTGAGGTAATACAGCGGGTAAAAGAGGTCAATGCTAAGAGACAGCAGCTGGCGCCGGCGCACCGGTTCAGCGGTTCTTCCTTCGATGCTCGGGAATTAAAGGATTCTCCCGGGAAAGCAGTTGACTATATTACGGCGCCTCCGCGCATGGCATATTATCTTGAGTACAGTACAAGG
Organism: uncultured Dorea sp.; assembly: GCA_947645355.1. Taxonomy (GTDB): domain Bacteria; phylum Bacillota; class Clostridia; order Lachnospirales; family Lachnospiraceae; genus Dorea_D. Next base: position 10,037 of record CANSCI010000067.1, read on the forward strand.
ATCTATGAGATCTATCTGAAATATGTAGCGCCGGAGGACTGTCATGTATATTCCATCGACGAGATTATGATGGACGTTACTCATTATCTGAAGACATACGGCATGTCCGCCCGTGAGCTGGCAGGAAAGATCATACAGGATATCTACCGTACGACCGGTATCACGGCTACTGCCGGGATCGGGAGCAATCTGTATCTATGCAAGGTGGCCATGGATATTGTGGCCAAGCATATCCCGCCGGATAAAAACGGGGCAAGAATCGCAGAATTAAATGAAAAAAGCTACCGGCGGATCTTATGGTCCCACCGGCCGATTACAGATTTCTGGCGTGTGGGCAGAGGTTACGCGAAAAAGCTTGCACAGCACGGCATATTTACGATGGGGGACGTGGCAAAGTGTTCTGTGGGAAAACCAGGGGAATATTATAATGAGGATCTGCTTTACCGATTATTCGGAGTAAATGCAGAACTTTTGATTGACCATGCATGGGGGTGGGAGCCGTGTACGATGGCCGACATTAAGTCCTATAAGCCTGAGACAAACAGTATCTGTTCCGGGCAGGTTCTCCACTGTCCTTATACTGCCGGTCAGGCAAAGCTGGCAGCGCGGGAGATGGCCGAGCAGCTTGCACTTGATCTTGTGGACAGACACCTGGTGACAGACCAGATTACTTTGACGGTCGGCTATGATATAAAAAATCTGGATGCTTTCGGCGCCGGTGGTGTAAAGACGGAGGAAACCGTTACCGACCGTTATGGGCGGAAGATTCCGAAGCATGCCCGCGGGACCGTCAATCTGGACAGATCCACCGCTTCCACGAAAGTTATTGTGAAGGCGGTCCTGGACTTATACGAAGAAATCGTCAGCACAAAGCTGCTGGTCAGAAGGATTACACTTGGCGCCAACCATGTGTCAGATGAGGCTTCTGTGAAGGAGGCAATTTCCTTTGAACAGCTGAACTTATTTACAGACTATGCCGCCCTGAAACAGGAGCAGGAAGAACAGGAGGCCGAGCAGAAGCGCGAGAGGCAGCTGCAGCAGGCAGTGTTGGATATCAAGAAGCGGTATGGGAAAAATGCAGTCCTGAAAGGTTCAAGCCTGATGGAGGGCGCAACGGCAATGTACAGAAATAATCAGATCGGCGGGCATAAAGCATGAGAAAAGAGAGTAAGAAATTCATGAATCCAAAGGAAATGCACAAATATGACGATATCCTTGACCTGCCCCACCATGTGTCCAAATCCCGCCCGCAGATGCCGGCGGCAGACCGGGCAGCGCAATTTGCACCGTTTGCCGCTTTGTCAGGGCATCATGAGGCTGTAAATGATACTGCCAGGCAGACAGATGAGAGAATAGAACTGGATGAAAGCAGCAGGGCAATGCTGGACTGGAAGCTGCAGGAAATACAGAGACGGCCGGCCGGCACATCTCTTGTTTCCGTTGCTTATTTCGTTCCGGATTCCAGAAAGGCAGGCGGGGCATATGCAACCGTGACCGAATATGTGAAAAAGATTGACGGATATAAGCGGAACGTGATTCTGGCAGACGGGACTTCAATACCGGTGGATGATATTATGGAAATTGTTGTATTAACTTCAGAAGAATGGTAAGATAATAAAAAGGAGGAAGTCTTTATGAGTGAAATTACATATCGCAATCCGGTGGTGGAGGATGCAAAAAACATTGTAGATTTTTACAATTATGTGGGAGGGGAGACAAGCTATCTCAGTTTTGAGAAGGATGAATACCCCCTTGACGTAAAAGGGCAGGAAGAGGATATCAAAGGACTGGAAGGCAATGTGAACAACACAATGCTCCTGGCACTTGACGGTGATGAGATTGTTGGAATTGCAACGATCAATTCCAGCCATAAGATAAAATCCCGCCATGAGGGTGAACTGGGGATCGTTGTAGCTAAAAAATATCAGGGACAAGGGATCGGAAGCAAACTGATCCAGATGCTGATCGACTGGTGCAAAGGGAATGGAGTGACCACAAGGATCCGTCTGGATACCAGAACAGACAATACGATGGCAGTTTCCCTGTATTTGAAATTCGGTTTTATTGTAGAGGGCTGCTGCAAAAATCAGACTCTTCTAAACGGGAAATATTATGACCTCTATATTATGGGTATGATGATAAAGCAGCCGGTTACAAAATAATCATGCAGTGATACAGCGAAAATAAGACACAGTAAAAGGGCATTGGTTATTTTAGAGAATAATCAATGCCCTTTCAGGAGGAGCAAAAATCATGGATGTGCAGCGGGAATGTATCTTTCGGTATGTAAAAGAGCAATATGGGACAGTACCGGAATATCTGTGGAAGACATCCCCTTCCTCGGCGGTGCTCCGGCATGGAAACGGAAAATGGTATGGGATTATTATGAGCATCGAAACATCCAGGCTGGGGATCGAAGGGGACAGTGTGATAGATATCATCAATGTAAAGTGCGACCCGGAAATGGCGGCGCATTTGACACAGATAAAGGGGTTTCTGCCGGCGTACCATATGAATAAGAAATATTGGGTCACTATGTTGATGGACGGAACGGTAGAGGAAAAGAAGATCCTGGACTTTTTGGATCTGAGTTATGGACTGATTGATGGAAAATAAGATTTTTATGAATGAAAAATCTGTATGCTTACCGTAAGAACGAGGTGCCGGGAAATGGTGTGGATCTTTTCAGATCGACTGATAATAATTTAATTCCAATCATTGATACGGCTCGCTTATTTGAAAATGTAAACATATTAGAAGAAACAGTATGCAATAATAATGAGGCCACCTAAAATTGTATTATCTACTTGTAGTACATCTCTTAACAAATTAAGTTAGGCCTTAAAAGGTTTAAAAAGAAACGGAGAAGTATAACTTGAGGTAAGCATAAATATTTGATATGATGAACCGAAGAACAGACTATGGAGGTATATCAATGGAACTTCGGGTTTTGCAATATTTTCTTGTTGCTGCAAGGGAGGAAAATATCACTCGTGCCGCCGCGTTCCTTAACATTACCCAGCCAACTCTGTCCAGACAGCTTATGCAGATGGAAGAGGAACTGGGCGTTAAGTTATTTCACAGGGGTAAGCATAATATCCTGCTGACGGAAGAAGGACTGCTGCTTCGCCGCCGGGCACAGGAAATCGTAGACTTAACAATGAAAACAGAAAAAGAATTGAAACATGGCGCGGAAGTGATATCGGGGGAAGTTGCAATCGGCTGTGGGGAGGCGCGGAATATGAAGCCGCTTTCTGAAATGATGGCATCATTCCGGAGGAAATATCCTGATGTGAGTTTTCAGATTTATACAGCCATTGCAGATGATGTAAAAGAACGGCTGGAGAATGGCGTTCTGGATATGGGACTTTTGCTGGAACCTGTAGAAATCAGCCGGTATCACTACGTGAGGATGCCTTTGGAAGAGAAATGGAGTGTGCTGATGCGTAAAGATTCTGCTTTGGCAGAAAAAAACAGGATTACCCCAAAGGATCTGGCAGGTTATCCCTTGATTATTGCAAAACGTCCCTCCGTGCGGAATGAACTGGAGAACTGGTTTGGACAGGCGGCGGAGGATCTGTGTATTGCCTGTACCTGCAACCTCTCACATAATAACCAGATGGATATGGTGGAGAGCAAAGTTGGGGCAGCGCTCACAATGGACTTTTCCTGCAGCCATGATATGCTTTGCTTAAGGCCATTCGAGCCGGAGCTGACAAGCGGATGCGTATTGGTTTGGAAAAAGGATATGAAGCTTTCTCCCGTGATGACTAGGTTTGTCGCGCATGTAAAAGAATATTTGGAAAATAATTTTGTTCCACGATAAAGTAAAAATAGTTTATTAAAATGCAGCATCTAAATGGAGAAGATTTAGGTGCTTTTTATTATGCATTTCAGGCATAGTTTAAAATTCAACATAGGTATTAGACATTAGAAGCGCGTAGATATACAATATAAGTGTTCCAGGAAGGGATATATAACAGAACAGGTATCCGAATATACAGGCATTGGAGGAGTAGGAATATGACAATGAAAGAAGCAAGCGAGAGATACCAGATTCCTGTGAAGATTCTGAAAGAGTACGAGAGCTTTGGGCTGTGCGGGGTTGTGAAGAAGGTGATGGGGGAATGGCAGTATGACGATCAGGATATTGAAAGGCTTAGTATGATTATGACGTTGCATGATATCGGGTTTGATAAGGGAGAAGTAGAGACCTACATGCACCTTATTCTGGGGGGAGAAAAAACAAAACAGCAGCGGATCGCGATGCTGAACCAGAAGAGGGGCAGGACGCTGGATGAGATTCATTTTAAGGAAAAACAGATTGCACATATGGATTATCTGAGGTATGAAATGCAAAAGAACGTGCTTCCTTAAGTGATGATGTGAAATAGTGGACGGCAAATGGTCAATATGTTAGTGACAAATTAAAAATAATAGGAAATGATGAAAAGGAGACGATGGATGATGAAGATGAATAACAAAGAAGAATTTAACAGGCAGAATGTATTTGGTTTGGGACAGGAAAACACAGCGTATGCACAGTATTTTATCGGTAATTCTTACCTCAATCCGTTGACGGTTCCGGGAGAGACAGTCGTTTTTTTGGGAAATGTAACTTTTGAGCCGGGATGCCGGAATAACTGGCATATCCACCATGCAAAGAGTGGCGGCGGGCAGCTTTTAATCTGTACGGCGGGTAGCGGA
>CANSCI010000068.1 GCA_947645355.1 uncultured Dorea sp.
ACTTCCCGGCATCACGGATACTCAGCAGATACTCCTCTAAAGTAACCTCCTTCCCGTTCTCCTTGGAAAGCCGTTCTTTAAGAAGATTATAGTCCACAGCAAACATCTCTGTAAAGTTTGAAAACGCCTTCGGCATCCCCACCAGGCTCCGGTCTGCCTGCTCCTCCAGTGTCGTAAGCCCCATGAAGTCCTCCATCGTCAAGGTCGGGGCGTCCATCAGTCGCTTCACCGGCAGCCCTCCCGGACCCGTACGCAGTTCCCACCTCTTCATCCCCAGCTTATTCTCCGTCGTATACTCGTCCAGGCTGATCCGGCTGATACTTTCTGTCGCATTCTGGTTGAAATGCTTACAGAGAGGCTTGTCCAGCCTGTCCTCAAGCTCTGGTATGGCGCTCCTTATGTAAGCATTCAAATGAAGCATATCCTGGCTGATTTCATTGATCTCACTCTCCTGACTCCGGTATCCGATACTTCCAAGCCCTGCCTCCTGCACGATTTCCTCCATATCCTTCAAAAGGTCATTAATATCCAGAAAATTCCGCTGCAGCTTCCACGCCGGATAGCACTCGTCTCCCTTGCTTTCCCAGCTGCTTTCAATTAACTTCGTCTCTGATACGCTCATCGGTTCTACACCTCCTGATTATGTGCAATGTAATTCAACATAACTGCACTCATCATTTCATCGTTCTCCATCATATTTTCAAATGCCGCAGCCGCATACTGTCCGCCCTTCATGTAAAACTGCATCAATTTCCCGATATGCTCTGACAGGCTGTTCGCAAACTGTGTCATTTCCTCCAGTGCTTCTCCTTCATATGCGGCAGATATCTTACTGCTCAATCCTGCCGCTGTTACCTGCGCTTCATTTAACAGCTGTGCGGTCTGAAATAATTTAAATGCATAATCCAGCACTTCTTCTCCTACAATCAACGGCTCACTCATTTTCTCTGCCTCCTTCCTGTACATTCAGAAGCTCCATTAACCGCATCCGCATCTGCCGCGGCTGCAGTTGGCGCTCCCTCCCCTTGTTCAAATCATACTGGAAACCACCCGTTTCATTCCAATAATATACCATCTCCTTCTCTGGTTCATCATCCACAAAACTACCTATAATCACCATATCAAGTTTAGAATCCCGCATACGCTTACTCCACACCGCATAATCTAACTGTCTGGAAGTATAATGTTCTTCTTTACGGTCTGCACTTCTCAGAAATTCACTTTCTTTCAAAAGTTCTAATAAGATCTCTTCACCCCGCCCGGTCATAAGGTAATACGCTCCCTCAAACTCCCGGACTCCCGTTATCCTTCCTCCTGAGAGTATAGCAAAATACACGTCGTTGAAAATGATATGCTTTTTGGCATTGCGGTATTCTTCCCACATCAGAAGGGGAATCACGCCATATTGTGTGATCTTTTTCTCCTCATCCAAAATCCCCTTCTCCTGCAGCGAAGTCACAATCTCTTCTTTCAACTCTTCCGTATCCCTCCATCTGGGATAGCGGAGAAAGATCCCGAATGGCGCCGGACCTTTGGTCACATTATTTAGAAATATCAACTCTTCCTTTGTAAATTTGATCATATTGATTTTAATTCCTCCCATTCTGGCCAGCTATCATAGAATTTCCCCAAATTATTCTGTAATTCCTCTAACGCTTCCACTGCCTGGGCAACCGGACTGTTGCCGCCTTCACCCAGTGCGCTGTGATACTGTAACAAGAGATCCAAAAAAGCCTCCATCGTCTTCTGCGCCTCTCCTGTCCAGCCGTTCTTTCCCTGGATATTCCCTAAGACATCCTCCCCGATTGCATAGGCGCTCTCCAAGATCTCCTGGATCTGTTCCACATCCTGCAAAGCACTTTGCATTGCACTTCCGTCACATTTGAACTTTGCCATTGTCTCCTCTCCTTCTTCTTACGTCTTATTTGCCTTTTCTCTTTCCCGCTCTTTTTTGCGCCGTTCATCTTCCTGTTTGCCTCTCACCCGGTTTCGGATACTGTTCTCTTCCTGCTCCTGTACTCCCTCCCAGTAAGCAATTTTACTTTTGGCCTTCTGTAAAGCGTTTCTTGCAGAAGTGAGGGTACGTTCTGACCGGGATACAGCTTTCTGATGTTTCGTTTCCCATGCATCCACCTTTGAATCATACTCTGTCTTTAATTTCCCTTGTGCTGAACCAGGATTCGTATGATATTGAGCTGTCTGCTCAGCTACGCCCGACTTCACATCATCCAGTTTTTCCTGACAGGATTGTATCTTCTTTTCTAAGCGCTCAACTACCTTTTCATATTTATCTACTTGCCGGCCTGCCGCCAAATACTGTGACGCATCAACAAAGAATCTCTGTATTTCTCCCCAAATATCGCTCAAACCCATTCTTTATCCCTCCTGTTCCCATCTCGGCAATAATAGCCGGATATACTTTCCTCTTTGGAATAGCAAGCCTTCTTCTATTTTTTTTGGAATTTCTCTGCTCCGGCCAACCTGGAATACTTCTGATACTCCCTGATCTCCCAATACCAGTCCATAAATACTGTTTCTAACATATTTTGTAAACGTATCTCTTCCTTTTAATCGATTGCTTTCACCTAAGAAGATCACTTCCATACCTGCTTCTACTGCCATCTGGAAAATTTCTGTACATTGCTTCTCATCAATTTTTTCAACAAGGTCTTCCACTTCATTTACTACCAGAACTATTCTCTTCTGTTCCTGATAAAACTGTTCTGAAACTCCTTGTGGATGTTCTTTCATCCACATCTCAAGCCCTTTTCTTCTGCGCGTTATCTCCTCTGTCAAATCTTCTAATGCGTCTTCCACTAAAGTCTCACTGTCTAAGTAATATACACTCTGTTTCCACACAAGACAGTCTTTTTTCTTAGACTCAAAAAGATATACCTGACTATTTTTTACAAATTGTTCTAACATAATATGCAGCGTATTGGTCTTTCCGCTTCCTCCCGGCCCGATAATCAGGAATGGGCTTTCCATCCGCTTCATTCCGGCAAGCTGTACACTTTCCACCTCCAGTCCAAGGGAAATAATATTTGGCACCATACAAGGATAATCCACCATCTGTGAGGATACAAAGGTTTCCGGCAGCACAGGGATTCCCAGGGCTTTCTCCTCACTGGAATTATCACGAATTCTTCCAATAAGTTCCTTCACCTTATTTCCGTAATCCAGTTCTGATTCAAAATCTACCGGCGTATATAATTGCATCAAACTAATTGCATCAAGCTTTACAAGTGCCCGGCCTTTCTTTTCTTCCGGCAGCTGAATTTTACTCCGTCCAATAAATGAACTAACCTCACTTTCCGAAAAGTTAAAGCCTGCAATACGTTCTTTAAAATTTCCTTTCATACTGCTTCGCATTGCACCGTCTCTTGTCATAGTTGCCACTAGATAAATTCCCAGACTTGCACCATCTCTGGCTGCTTTCTGGAAGAATGCCATTGCTTCATCTCCAAGTTCGCCAACTACATCATAGTTATCCAAAATAATCACAATAGCTTTCATTTTATCTTTCTGGCTCTGATTATATACGTGGAAATTCTGAGCCATTGCCTGTGCCAGTTTTTTCTTTCGCTCTGTAATCTCACTTAAAATAAGCTTCTGAAATTTCCCGATCTTTTCTGTGTCATCGATTCCAATATAATCTGCTGTATGCGGCAGTATTTTCATAGGAATCAATGCACTGTTTCCTAAGTCTACGATATAGAAATTCAGGTTACGCACTGCATTTTTCATACTCAGGCCAAGGATGATATGCGTCAGAAGCACTGATTTTCCATAGCCGCTGGATGCCATATAGAGCAAATGTCCATTCTTTTCCAGATCCAGAACATATTCCTTCTGGCTTTGCTCTTCCGGGAGATCTGCCATGCCAAGTCCGAGAGTCAGATCCAACTCTTCACGGTCTGCACAGTCTACAACCGTCTGCGTATATGGGGACGGTATTTTCACCCCCAACGGCGGCAGCCATGGTTTCTTCACTTCCACAACATCTATCGTTTCGTATTCATCATGGATATAATCCACAATCACATCTAACTGGCTTTTCTTAATTTTATTGCTGTTATCGCTTCCGCTTAAATCCTGATTTAAAAGTTCTCCTTGTCCTAATGCATTTACAAGGTATACTCTATCATCCTCTTTGTCTTCTACTTTCTGTTCTCTATCGTAGGTTGCCCCGCTCCACGCCGACTGAAACAGCTCATAGATCTCATTATTCCCCACCTGCAGGTACGCCCGCCCCGCCTGGGTAATGTTGGCCGCATCCGGCGTCTTCAGCATCTCCTTACTGTCACCTTCATTCTGCACCTTCAGACACAGCTTGAATTTGCTGTTCGTCCAGATCTGGTCATCCACCACACCCGTCGGCTTCTGGGTGGCCAGGATCAGATGGATCCCCAGGCTTCGTCCGATACGGGCCGCCGACACCAGCTCTGTCATAAATTCCGGCTGTTCTTTTTTAAGCTCCGCAAACTCGTCGCTGATGAGGAACAGATGGGGCAGCGGCTCTTCCACTTTTCCCAGTTTAAATAATTTATTATAGCCATTTATGTGATTTACATTGTGCTCCCCAAAGATTCTCTGCCGTCTTGCCATTTCGCTTTTAATAGAGGCCATGGCACGCATACTCTCCGCCTTATCCAGGTTCGTAATCGTTCCAAGGAGATGAGGCAGCTTTGCGAATAAGTTCGCCATGCCTCCTCCTTTATAGTCAATAAGTAAGAATCCTACCTCATGGGGATGGAAATTTACTGCCAGAGACAGGATGTAGGACTGCACAATCTCCGACTTACCGGAACCTGTTGTTCCGGCCACCAGTCCATGCGGCCCATGTGCCTTCTCATGGAGATTCAGTTCCACATAATCTTCCTCCGCCCGCACACCGAGGGGCACTGCCAGAGACTTATGAGACTCATTCTTCCTCCATCGTTCTTTCACGTTCAGTTCCTCTGGATGCTCGATATGATACATATCAAAAAATGTAATGCTCTCGGGAATCCGGCTTGAAATCCCCTGCTCATGGATCAGTGCGCTCAAAGTTCTTGCTGACCACTCCAAATCAATCCCTTCCGGGTGCTGGGTGTAAAACTGCCGGCTTACTTTCTTACCCTCGTTCAAAAGCAGTTCTCCCTGCTCAGAGTTTTTAATCAGGCACACCGTGCGGATATTTTCCGGCAGACTGGCGGTACGCTCAGAAGTATAAATCATACTGAACCCGAGATTCATGCTCTTATCCTGCAGGTATTCCATAATCGCATGGTTCAAAATCAGCTTCGGCTCATCGATGATAAAGAGCAGATGCGGAAGAAATACTGTTTCCTGGCGCTCCTCCTGAAGTTTCATCCTCCGGTCTTTCAATATCTGCTGAATACTTCCAAGAATCTGATCCCGCGCCTGCTCATCCGTAATATCCCCGATGACATTAATCGCACGGATACGAAGATGCGGATACCATCTGGTATAATCAAACTCTTCCTTGTATTTCCCATCATGGATATGTATAATCTGCAGATCATGGTAGCTCTGGAAAAATGTAATCTGCGCCAATAAGTATTTTAACTGTTCGTGTACATTTGCCTTGCTTCCCACAAGTCCAAGATGCGCCCTTTTCAAATCAACAACTACCGGCACATCCTGTATCAGTCGGAATTCCCTGACAATCTCTTCTGCCTTCTGTGTCAGTTCGTCTTTCTTTACTTCCAGTTCTTTCCCCGAGAAACTGACATCTACCTTAGATTTCCCTTTATGAAAACCCATATTTACCGTAAGGAAATCATCATCTAAAGGCGTCCGCTCATAGATTCTGCTGCTGTAACGGTTCACCATCTCTGCAAGCTTCGCAAACTTTGGATTCTGATAGGCAAGAGCCTCCCTCTCCTCCGCCCGCGCTTCACGAATCTGTTTTCTTGTACGCAGCAGATACTCCTCATACATCTCCTCCCGCCTGGCATTCTGTTCCTTCCGCTCCTTCCGGTCGGAGAAAAATTTCTGCACGGAAAATATAGTGGTGATCAAGGTCATCCCTGCGCTCATGAATACATAGGGCCCCCGGTTCATCAGAATCCCCATGGCAATGGTCAGCGCCAGCATACTAAGCGGCGGTACAATGACCTGCACGAGCCCGCCTTTTGCCATCTCCTTCTTCTGGGGCGGCACTTCCAGGATGATCTTCCGATCCTCAATATGGTAATTTACCCTGGGCGAACGTTTGTAATGGGGAAAATCCGGGAAATATTCCCCCTGGGGACGCACCGGCAGGAGGGACGACTGATAGCTGCCTTCTGCCCCATCTACCTCCAGACAATCTTCAAACAAACTAATCTTAATGGGGATCTCGCCCTCCTTCACATAGAGCCAAAGTTCATCCCCCTCAGCCAGCGCGCCGGACTCCTCCAGGACCGCCTGCCCATTCAGGAGGATCCGGTCCTGCCTGTCCCTCTCCTGTTTCAGGAGAAAAGAATCTCTCATCACAAGAAGAGGTGAGACAAGCCCCGGGATGACGATGTCAAACGGAAGGCTGCCCTTCCCGGCCCCGATCCACACCCTTGGTTTTCTCTCATAGCATTGTATCTTAGTCATTGGTTTTCCCCCTCCGGCGCATACTTCTTGCCCAGTTTCTCAATCTCCTGCTCAAGCTTATCTAACCGCTCCTGCTTCTTAGCTCCGTCCATAGCCGTATTTCCCTCCAGGATATCTGCCTCCTTCATATAGGCATACACCAAAAGCTTGTCGTCCGACAGCGCCATCGCCATATCCTCTGCCTCTTGAAGTTCCCGCCGTCCCAGGTATATCCAGTAATCAAGCTCCTTCTCATTGCTCTCCGGGGATAACTTCTCCACGATGGCTGTAATCTCCTCCTGCTTCAGGCTCTCGCTCCTTGCATAAGCCGCCGCCAGTATATACTTGGTGTCTGTATCCATCTCTTCCGGCAGAAGCGCTTCCAGGCTGTCGATACATCCCACATAATCATTCGTAATATAACTCTGGTTTGCAGCAATCACTGCTTCCTGCTTCGGGACAACCATCCTCCCGAAATAAAAAGTTCCGCCGCCGCAGACTATGGTAAGGATCACTGCAATCACCGCGGTCATCCTCCATGCCAGGTAACCTTTTCTTGAAACCTCCCTCATGGCGTTTCTCCTGCGCTCCTCCAGCTCTTCCTTCCTGCGCCGAAGCTCGGTTTTTACTTCCTCCGAAGTTTTACACTCGTAGATCGCCTGGAACCCTTTTTCTCCCTTCAGGATCTCAATACCGCTCTCCAGAAGCTTCGCCACATCATAACGCCTGCTAAGGATCCCCCCGGCAAACGCTTTATAAATCGTCAAAAAGCCCTCCTCTGTCCCGCCGTCCCCCGGTTCATACAGATCGCGCCCCCTTACATACAGAAGGTAATTGTCGTCATAGTACAACTCCTCCATAGAAAACAAAATCCGATACTGCATGTAAGCAGCCTCCAGATCCGCGAAATTAATAAGAAGACGGTACTTCATCTCTTTTTCTTCCGCCAGTATTTCCTGCAGGGGTCTCTTTCCTTCCACATCATAGGTAAAGCAAAGATCCTCCCCCTCTTCCTCATACCGGCATTCCAGGAAATGTTCTCCTGCTGCCTTCAGCCTCTCATAGTCAAAATAATCTCTTGCATGCAGCTGCGATTGTTTTACTGTCGTTCTATTATCCATAATCTGTCTCCTGTATATATGTTTGCATCTTCATAGGTCTGCTGCAGCGGGATCCTCCTTCTGGTTCGCCCGGACTGTATCAGATCCTCCTCTTTCCATGCCATCTGCGGGATATTTTCCCTCAACACTCTCAGCGTAGTTCCAATCCTCTGACCGGAGTCCACCTGGATATCATAGGACTGTCCCTTCGCTCTGTTCGTAATCGTAACTGTAAGCTTCATCTTGTTTCTTGCCCTTCCTTCTCTTTTCTATGTAAAAAAGAACCGCTCCCGCCAACAATACCCCTGCAAGTACATAGGCATACATCGCCAGGCTGCCTTCGCCGCCGGCGCCGCTTTCATAATCCTTCCGTACTACTGCAGAAGGATCCGCCTCCATCACAGCCTTCAAGATCTCTTCCCTGTCTGTCCCCGGCGTCCCGGTCAGTACGTCTGTCAGGATTGTCTCTTGCTTTCGCTCCTGTTGTTCTTCATAATAATCCTCTAATGTCTCTGCATTTTCTCCGAAAATATGCACGCCGTATTTGTCACACAGTGACGTCGTTGTCTTTTCCTGCTGCATGAGAATACTGGTGTCAATCTCAATATCATTGCGGGTATCTGCCGGATTCACCGGTACACTGCTCCCATTGCTCTCCTGTGTAAGTTCTGCCATTTCTTTCACAGCCTCCTTCTTGTGGCGCCGGCCCTTTGGCGCAGCGTAAAGTTCTATCCCGTCCGCTGCGCCCGATACCAAAACGACCGGCTCTTTTGCTACATCTGGCTCTTCATGTCCTGGTCTGCTTTCTCGAAGTTCTCGGAAATCTGACGCATCTGCATAGCCATGTCTTCGATCATCTGCTTCACATCCTTAAGCTTCGGCTCTGCATCAAAATACTGCTCCACGAACCTGTCGCACGTCTCTGCCTCCCATGCATCCGGAAGGTCACGGATCACACTTGTCATAATGTCGATACAGTCCCCGAATGCCTCACTCTGCTGCAGAAGCGTCGATGATGACGATGCCAGCACCTCATAATCCACTCTTAACATTTTGTTTTCCTCCTTTGTTCTCCCTTCTTAATTGAGGGTATTTTTATAACCACATAAGGGCCGCGTATATGTCCCTTATGAGAGCTATCCCTTTTTCTCAGAATTCCATGGCTCTGCGCCTTGTCCCCCGCAGGATCACCAGACGGACAACCACAGCGGCTAAGATTCCTCCTGCCAGGATCAGAAGCACTCTCAGGACGGCCTTCTGATCGATTCCCGACATTACCCTTGAATCCTCTGCCAAAGCTTCCATCTTCTTTACCTCCGCCTCTTTTTCCTCCATCAAGATCGGCGCCGCCATGAAACCATAGGCTTCTTTGTTCTCCACATCTCCAATCCTTGTATACGGCAGCTTCCCGGCAAGATCACCGAGAAGTGTCCGGTTGACCTTGCTGTTCTCGCCCCGGGATGCCTTGGCCTGTGCAAGTCCATCTGCCAGAAGCTTTTCCGATGCCTCCTCCGCCTTTGCCACACTCTCCTGCATGGCTGTCATATTGCTGCCTGCGGCCTCGTAAACCTCGCTGACATACTGTCCATATGCCCCTATATATTCCGATATCTTTCCTTCCACCTCCTGATGGTTTGCCTGCATATCCCCAGCGATGGCTTCCACCTGACGTCCGTCCACATAAGAGGCCGCGTCATAGCTGCCGAATTCCGTCTGGAAATCCCCTGCCTTTACGCCGACAGCCTTATATTTTTCCTCTGCCTCAGTATATATCTGCACCAGTTCCTGTTTCTTATTGTCAAATGCCTCCACGATATGCGGACCTGCAAGCCCGATGATGTCATCTGCTTTCTTAAGAAGCGCCGTCTCAATATCCACGGCATCGTCCCCTGTTACCTCGGAGGGCTTCTTTACCTCCCCCGCATCCGGCAGAGATCCGCCGCCGGGCTGCCCCTGTCCGGGCGTACAATCCGGGATGAGAGGCGAAGTCCGGCAGTAATCCCTTTCCGCCAGCTGATCCGTCACAGAATTCAAGAATTCCTCCCAGCCGGAAGCCTGCGTCGGAGCAAGATCCACACCTGCCGCGTCAAGAGCTTCCGCCAGTTTCTTCACATATTCCCGTTGATCGATAAATGCATAATGATCCTTACCCTGGCCGGCCACATAACTCTCTAACAGCTTCTGGTAGGCCGTCTCCGTCTGTTCATATTCTGAAAGTGCATCCTGGAGATCCTTCCGGTCAGCAATAAACTCCTCTGTCTCTTTATTATAAGCGGCAATATAAGCATCGTACCGGTCAAGAACTTCCTCCATCTCTCCCTTTACATTCGATCCCTTCTCCTGAAAGGATCGAAGTTCTGCATCCAGAGACACATTGGCAAGCGCCTCATTAGCTTCGGTAAATGCCCCGGCAGCTTCCGTCATATGGCTGTTCACTCCGCCTGATTTCTCCTTCAACTGGTCAAGCTCCTTCTGTCCCTGGGCAAGGAACCCCTGATATGAAGCGCCAAGATCCGCAATCAAAGTTTCTCCCCTGGCATACGTCCCTAAAAGATCCGGCTCCGCTGCATGATTCTCCACCTGCACCATCTCCGGTATCTCAACCATTGCGATCAGGCTTCCCGGATCTACAGCCTCCAGAAGCTCCGCGTCTTCCTTATCATTTGCAATAATCTCATCTGACACATCCTGTGCCTGGTGAAATTCTTTCATAACAGAGGACAGATAGATCTGAGTCAGGCTGTCACTCAGCTTCTCACCGAAAGCCTTCACATTGCGTATAGCCTGCTCCCTCTTCTCCCCGCTGACGGCATTGCTGATGGTAAATGTCAGATGGCTTACAGAAGGCTCTGTGTTGATACTGTAAACTGCCTGGGAGAAATCTGCCGGAATGATGACGCTGGCACTGTACAGCCCGGTCTCCACGCCCACACGCGCATCTGCAAGTCCGGTCACCGTATATTCGACTCCCGTATAGGGGATGAGCTGTGCCGCGTACTGCACTTTCCCGCTGCTTGTGTCTATACCCTCGTCCATATTCACAACGGCAATCTTCGTCCCCCGGTCCTCTTTATCCGTCCGTGACAGTTCCTGCATCCTTCTCTCATTTTCCGCCTGCTCCACACGCATCCCCGCAAAATACCCGGCAGCCACAGCCACCGAAACTGATAGAACAGCCAGCCCTGTCCTGATTATTTTTTTCTTCATTTTCTTCCTCTCACATTCTGTAAATATATCTGGCATTAGAATCCTGATTCGTTTTGCACAAATAAAAAATATCCTCAGGGATGTTCCTGCAAAGGTTCATCCTTGAAGATATCATACAACAAAAAAATGCGTTTGTGTTAATTTGTCCGCGAACTGTCGGTTTTTGTCCGCGAATAGTATATTTCCCCTGATTTTTAATATAAAAAATGTTGATTTCGCTATTTATCCTAATGATATGAATGTAAATAATTAATTTATTAATATATCAAATCACTTCTCATTTTTTGGTTCAAAATGCCTTCTATTTATATATCGGACAAATTTAGTCCAATAATAATATGTCCATAAGACGATTGTCATATTTTTTCAGCATATAATATGCCGCTCCCATATATCCATTCATAATGCCTGGGTGATACTCCTCCTGAGGCAAAAACGCATCACCTTTCATCACCTTTCTGCAGATATACGAATCAGACTCCCTCGCTGCCTGCGAATCTTTGTCATACTCAGAAAGAAGCAGTACATTGCCGCAGCTCCCATGGCACAGGCACATGCCTTCCCGCAGGCACCGGTGCTCAAGCTTCCCCGCCGCTCTCTCTATATCCCGCTCTATCACCTCTCTCAGATCTTCCCCCACCATATTTCTCATCATAAGCCGTGATGCAAGGATGCCACCGGCTCCGTGGCACCAGGCCGCCGTATCTGTCCGTCTTCGCACTGCCTCGTCCTGCACCCGGAAGTCAAGCCAGTTGCCCAATTCTTCATTATAAAAATGATTCTCATAGGCAAGGGCCTCTCTCACCAAATCGTAATAGCGCCTTTCCTTTGTAACATTATACAGCCGGGCAAGAGCCGCCGCGATCCCGGCGTTCCCATGGGATATGCCAAGAAGCGGCCTTTCCTCCCCAGGCATGCACCACCCGGCCCCCTCTTCCATACGGCAGGCCTTCTCACACACCCGGCCGCCGGAGAGTTTTGCTGCCTCCAGGTATTTTGTTTCCCCGGAGACCTCATAGAGCATCAGCATCCCCCATATCACTCCCGCCAGGCCGTCCAGCAGATCACACAGCTCCACCTGGCAGATAAACGGAAGGATCAGATCTGCATGCCTTAAGGCGTACGAAAGATAAAGGCCGTTTCCTGTGATCCTGTATATGCAGAGATATCCATACACAATAGACATCTCTCCATTATAGATACCAACCTTAAGTTCCTGAAGTTCCATACCTTCCAATTGCCGTGTATAGGAAAAAAGCTGCCCATCCAGCATCCGGCGCAGTTCCGTGTACCTTTCCTTCCCCGTACACATTTCCAGTACATGAGTGATCAGCGCGATCCCCATAACTCCGCCGTACAAGTACATGTGCATTGGTTCAATCTGCATTCCCGTCACGCCAAAAGAAGCTGCATTTACCACATACCATCCATACTCTTCGCCAAAGGATACTTTATGCCCAAAAAGCTTCTCCATCATACTCTCTGCAATTTCCAGACGACGCCCCTGGGCGGACAGGTCCCCGGACATTTCCGCCATATCCGGCCTTTCTGCCAATACACGGTTCTCTGTTACCTGCCCCGGAAGAGCAAGTGCAATATGAATCAGTCTCTTTTGATGCTTAAGATCTTCCCTGCAGAGTCCTTTCAGCTTGTCCTCTATAATACTGCAGGCCGCACGGCTAAAATAATTTCTCACCGGCTGGTGACAGGAATCATACAGATGCCGCTCGCATGCCCGGAAATAAAAAAAAGGAATATCGTGGGCGGACAGATCCCTGATCTCACTTCTCACGATCTCCGGCATCCCCGGCTTTTCAAGGTTGCGCCCATAGCACATCGTACACAGGTAAAGATAGCGGTCGGCGCCGTCCGCCATTAAGGAAGGATGATACGAGCTGTCCAGGCACATGGCATATCTCTGGGTGTCAGCTGCCAGATACCGGCTCTTTACATCCCTGAAGCTATGCAGCATATTACCCAATACCTCTTGATGTTCCATCGCAAAAGAATAGGCTTTTGTGAATCCTTCCGCAATTTCCTGTTCATATTGTACCGGACATATATCTTCCCCGTTATACGCCGGCATATTTTGATCCGGTGCAACCTCCGGGTAATGGTATGCAATCCGGATATCGGACGTACCGGAACCCGCAATCCGCGGAACCTTAAACGGCAGACGTGCCCTCTTTCCTCCTCCGATCCCGCTGACATTCACGCTGCCGCCCGCCTGCTGCCACTTCGCCGCGGGCAGCATACCGGAATAGAGCACAGATGTATGTAAATACAGCTTCACTTTCTCCATTATATTGCTGCCGGCAATGTCATCCGGCATCCCCAGCAGGTTCTCAAGATCTACCGCCGCAGGGTACTCCCCGCAGGCAATGATATTCTCTCCGTGGATATCATTAGTTCCCAACAGATAAAAAAGAAACATAAGGATACCTGTGCGCTTATAAAAACGAGATACCTCCTCCTTTGTTTTGCAGGGTATCCTTTCTATGCAAACTTCCCAACCATACCCGTCGCGGCAGATCCGCGGAATGTGTTTCATATCCAGCCCGCAGGCTCTTCCCACCTTATCTGCAAATTCCTCAAAGCAGCTCTCATTGTCCAGGGAATGAGGCTTATAGATCACAGTACATCCGTTATCCAGATGAACCTTTACTACACTCTGTCCGCCCCTGTGGACATCCGCAATCCCTCCGGAAATATCCCTGATCCCTGAGAATTCCTTCCCATCGCACAGGATATCCCGAATCTCACCATGATCCCGCTCTGCCCGGTCTAACACCTGGGAATACTGCCGATTACAGCTTTGAATTGTTTCGTAGATACTTCTTTTTAACAGCGGATACTCTTTTTCAATCCCGTGTTTCCACTGCGGAGTCATTATCGTATGGCAGAAATACTCATATTCTTCTGCGGTATCCCTCCCTTCTAATTCTCCCCTGCTCTTACACCTGTGGATCTCATAGATCAGTGTACGGACACAGATCTGTCCCAGTCTGCGAAGGAGCGAAAGGAGATAGCTTCCGCACAGCTTTGGCGACGCGGCAAAGGTTTCCAGAAGCTGTCGCTCTGCCTCCAGGGCTTCCGTAAGATAATTTGTATAAAAATCAATAAAAGGCTCCGACCGGTATACTTCTGCAAAGTCCTTCACCAACCGATCGGCGGCACTGTCTGCATCTGCGGCCTCCGGCTTCAGGAAAACATTCCACATCCCTGCAACATCATAATCCCGGTCACATAAGTAATCCTCTGTCTGGGGAATGTAATTGCATATTCGTCCAAGAAGTTCCTCACCCAGATTCCCGCCCCAGAATTTTATTTTTTTCGGATTCCTGCCATTTTCACCTGTGTCAGGATAAAAAATCCTCTCATGCAGATAAGATGCTCTTCTGTCCATGCTGAAACTCTCCTTTATAGATATTATCGTCTTAATGCTACGGTACAGCTGATGGTCTGAAATTATTCGAATACCAACACACCTATACCGTGAAGGAGGCAAAAGCTAAGTTCGCTTTTACCTCCTTCACGGGGACTTGATATAACGAACATTAAATTATGTCCGTTATACTAGCAGCATACAATTGTAAAAAACGAACTACAATATCTACTCCATGTAGAATACGGCACACCATCTTCATTTTCCACAATCTTTTTTGTCTCCTGAAATTCCTGGAACAAATCTCCCGTCAGTTCCATGCTCTTTTCATCCATCTGCATAGTCATTACCTCCTTTTTATTTATAATCCATTCTCAAAGAATGTGATTACCACAGTAAATGTATCTTCTGTATGTCCCCATTTAACATCCCCGCCATAATGCCTTACG
>CANSCI010000069.1 GCA_947645355.1 uncultured Dorea sp.
TAAATTTAAAAATATATCGGGAGATATATTGACAAATTTCAAATATTGAGATAGGTGGACTATTTGAACGGTGCATGGGCATTAGATCCGGAGAAGGTAGTCGGAAACGGCGCGTTCACTATGACAGAGTACAAGGCAGGCGACCGCCTGGTTATGGAAAAGAATGAATACTACCATGACGCAGACAAGATCAAGGTAGACAAGCTTGTTGCATTACAGATCGTTGACCAGACAACAGCACTGACAGCATATGAGTCCGGTGACATTGATGCGATCTCAGGCATTCCGCCGGCAGAGAAACAGCGTCTGCTGAATGAGGATCCGAATTTTATTGTCAGCCCGATCAACAGCGCGAACTTCTATGCATTTAATGTAAACAAGGCGCCGTTTGATAACGTGAATGTCCGTAAAGCATTAAGCTATGCCATCGATCGTAAGGCAATCGTAACAGACGTATTAAAGGGCGGCGAGGAGCCGGCACATTCGCTTGTTCCGGGCGTGATCTATGACAATGACGGCAAAATGTTCAATGAGGTGAGCGGAGATTATGGAATTCCGGAGGATGGCAGCAAGGTAGAGGAAGCAAAGCAGCTTCTTGCAGACGCAGGTTTCCCGAATGGCGAGGGCTTCCCGGAGACAGAGCTTCTTTATAACACCAATGAGACGAATAAAGCAGTAGCAGAGGCAATTCAGCAGCAGTGGAAAGAGAACCTGAACATTGATGTGAAGCTTGTGAACATGGAGTCTTCCGTATTCCATCAGACAAGGGTTGGACATGACTTTACGATCTGCCGCGGCGGATGGTATGGTGATTACAATGACCCGCTGACTCATCTGGAATTATACACAAGTGATAATTCTATGAACTATGCAGGTTGGTCAAACCCAGAGTATGACAAGCTGATTGATGAAGCAAAGGTTTCCGACGGGAAAGAGCGTTTTGACAAGTTCTATGCAGCAGAGAAGCTTCTCATGGAAGGATACGCTTATATGCCGATCTCCTATGATGTATACACATGCCTGATCAATCAGGACAGAGTGGTTGATTATGAGATCCTTTCAACGGGAACTTACAGATTTATGTATGCAGATGTAGTGGAGTAGAAATAGGATAGGGAATGGAGGGGGTGAGGTCAGCAAAGCGCCGGCCATGCATACGCAGAGCTCTGGCCTGTATGGCCGCAGAGACGCTGCCAACCCCTTCAACTTATGCACGAATCAATAAGAGCCGTGGATGTAAATGGATAGCCATTTGCACCCACGGCTCTAACTGATTCGGCAGGGATTTTCCGGGGCTTCCACTTACCTCCGCAGCCATACAGGCCAGAGCTCTGTTTGCGTTATGCATATCTTGAAAACAAATAAAAACCACATATATTTATTGACAAAAGGTCGAAAAACAACTATGATAATAGAAAAGGACGCATGAAACAACACATAAAACAACATATAAAAAGTGTTTAAAGGAGGTATGAGCAGCGTATGAACATTAATCTTTTACATCCTGCCGACCAGTTGGTTATGATGATGGATCGGATCTATAACTATGGGATGACGACGACTTCGGGAGGGAATCTTTCTATTTTGGATGACAACGGGGATATGTGGATTACTCCGGGGAGTGTGGACAAGGGGAATCTGACACGCGGCGATATGGTCTGCATCAAGCCGGACGGTACGATCATAGGGAGCCATAAGCCGTCCAGTGAGTATCCGTTCCATCTTCAGATCTATAAAACGAGGAGTGACATTAAGTCTGTACTTCATGCACATCCGCCGGCACTGGTTGCGTTCAGCATTGTGCGTAAGATCCCGAATACACTGCTGAGTCCTAATTCTTTTGTAGGCTGCGGCAAGATCGCGATGGCGGAATATGGCCTGCCGGGCAGCCAGGATCTGGGGGACAAGATTGCCAGGGAGTTTGCAAAGGGCTGTGACATTGCCGTGCTTGAGAACCATGGTGTCGTTGTGGGGAGCGACAGTTTGTTTAATGCCTTTAAGGCTTTTGAGAATCTGGATTTCTGTGCAAGGCTGCAGATCAATGCAGCGATTATCGGCACTCCGAGGTACTTGAAGGAGGAAGAGATCCAGCTTAAGTATACAAAGAACCACCTTGATATGGACGAGTTTGTCCGCAGGAATATTACAAGTGCAGAAAAGGCAGCGCGCAGGGATATGTGTAATATCATCCACCGTGCGTATGACCAGGGTCTGATAAATGCTACACAAGGATCGTTTTCAGTGAGGCTTGATGAGGAGCGTTTCCTGATTTCTCCTTATAATGTGGACAGGAAGTATGTCGATGTGGAAGATATGGTCTGCATCAAGAGGGACATGAAGGAGGCCGGAAAGGTTCCGAGCCGTTCTATCAGGATCCATCAGGAGATATATAAGCTGCATCCGGAGGTGAATTCTGTCATTATTGCACACCCGCCTTATATTATGGCGTATGCAGTGACAGATGAAGTGCTGGATTCAAAATCCATTCCTGAGAGTTATATTTTGATGAGGGATATTCCAAAAGTCGGATATTCCGAATTTTACCGGGAGCCGGAGAAATCAGCGCAGATCTTTCATGAGAGCACACCGATCGTGATGGTCAACAATGATTGTGTCGCGGTTGCCGGGAGCAGTCTGCTCAATGCGTTTGACAGACTGGAGGTGGCAGAATACAGTGCAAGAGCGCTGGTATTTGCCAAGAACCTTGGGAATATGGTACCGATCAGTGAGGAGCAGATTGAGGAGATCAAAGGTGCTTTTCATTTGAAATAGCAGACGAGGGCATGCAGATGATAAGGAAAACAATGGATTATGGTTCAATGGTAGATTTGTTTGTCCGCTCCGGACTTGAAATTGACCCGGAGGAGCCGGCCCCGGAGGGGCTGGTCACTTGTTTTGAACTTCTGGATGAGGCCGGAGTCAGGCAGGCGGCCGGAGGGCTCTGCTATGACAATGGAGAATATATCCTGCGCTGTGTGGCGGTAGAAGAAGGGCAGCGGGGGAAGGGCTACGGGATGCAGATGGTAAGGAGTATCATGGAGGAGGCAGAAGGTCTCGGTGCAAAGGTGATCTGGCTTACGGCAAAAGTGCCTGAGTTTTACAGGAAATTTGGTTTCCAGGTTGTGCCGAGGGAGGAAGCCCCATTTGTGACCAAATGTGGGGAGTGCCCTCAATATCACAATGGCTGTGAATCAGAGGTGATGAGATATACTATCCGGGCATGATTAAAAAAATACTTGATTATTATTTTCAGCCGTTTTATAATGAATAGCGTAAATTAAGGAAAATTCTTCGGGGCAGGGTGAGATTCCCAACCGGCGGTATAGTCCGCGACCTGCTGTATATGGTTTGTACAGTGGCTGAACTGGTGAGATTCCGGTACCGACAGTAAAGTCTGGATGAGAGAAGAATTGTGCAAGGCTTATTTTTGTATGATAACCCCGATGCAATGATTGTGTCGGGGTTTTGTCATACCGTTCTACATGGACATTCTATAATGTGTATCTCTGCACGATTCCTAAAGAATTTTCTTTCTTTGACATTATATAATTATCATTCAAAAGGAGAGAAAGAAAAATGAGTACAAAGACAATGGCAAATGTAAATGGAGAGACAGGAAGCAAGGTCAGGATTATGGCGCAGATGGGTATGTTGTCGGCAATTGCGGTTGTGTTGATGTTATTTGAGGTGCCGCTTCCGTTTGCTCCGTCTTTTTATGAGATTGATTTTAGTGAGGTTCCGGTGCTGGTAGGGTGTTTCGCTATGGGGCCTGCGGCGGGAGCTGTTATTGAATTTATTAAGATTCTTTTGAATTTTGCTGTCAACGGAACGGTGACGGCAGGTGTGGGAGAAGCAGCTAATTTTCTCATTGGCTGCGCGCTTGTCTTGCCTGCGGGGATGATCTATAAGAAAAGGCGAACACGTTCGGGGGCAATTGCGGGGATGATTACAGGGACTTTGTTTATGACGCTGGTCGGCTGTTTCCTGAATGCGTTTATTTTACTTCCGGCATATGCGAAAGCGTTTGGTATGCCGATTGATGCTTTGGTGGGGATGGGAAAGGCAGTTAACAGTCAAATTAAGGGATTATCCACGTTTGTAATATTTGCGGTGGCTCCGTTTAACCTGCTAAAGGGGACGCTGGTGTCCCTGATTGTATTTCTGATCTACAAGAAGATCAGCCCCGTGTTCAGGATGGGGAGATAGAACAAAAGAGAAAAGCCAGGGGGCTGTTTATGTTCGGGATGACAGCCCCTTCTTTTTTATTTATTACAATTTTAGTTATTTGCCGGGCAGATCTCAATCCAGTACCCGTCAGGATCATTGATAAAATAGATGCCCATGCCGGGATTCTCGAAACATACGCAGTCCATTTCTTTGTGGAGTGCCAGGGCGGCGTCCATATCGTCAACCTGCATAGCAAGGTGCGATTCATTGTCCCCGAGGTCGTATGGACGGTCCATGTCCCGAAGCCATGTAAGTTCCAGAGCATGGGGTGTGGTCTGATCCCCCATGAATAACAGTTTAAAGCTTCCGTCCTGTGCTTCTTTTTCTTTTGTGACAGTAAGCCCCAGTGCTTTTTTGTAAAATTCTACAGATTTTTCCAGATCTGCAACGTTGATATTATTGTGGTAAAAATTAAATTTCATAGTGAATTCCTCCTGAAAGTATACTGTGCGGTTATTGTGCTGCTAAAAATAATATATCATAAGTGGCGCAGAAAAAAAAGATATGGTACAATGTTAATGGTTAATGGCAGCCGCAGCACGATAATCGTATAGTTGGAAAAATGGAGGGCAATATTATGCCGGTAAAAGTGGAAGTAAAGATGGATGTTCCGTCGATGGTGGATTTTATGCTTTATCATATATATACCAGCAGTACAGGGGTGATCACTATGGTACTCGGCGTGCTGAATATAGGGTTGACGATAGCATTTGCCATGAAGAGGCAGTTTTTATATATGGTATTGTTTTTTGCTTTTGCTTTTGTTATTCTGGGAGTGTTTCCGTATGGTATACGCAGAAGGGTTGAGAAACAAATGCAGCACTCTAAGAGGCTTGGAATTCCGGTAAGCTATGAATTCTCTGGCGAAGGAGTGGTTACTACAACGCCGGATGACAGCGGCAAGGCTTCCTGGAAGGTGTTTAAGCGTGCAGTTTCCAGAAAGCGTATCTTGATTTTATATGATGCCTCGAAGCAGGCGATCATCCTTCCGGTAGATCAGATACAGGACGAATATACGCAGATTGTGGATCTGATTTTTGAAAATATGCCTGCCCCGGCGGTGCGGATCCATCGGCTGGATCATAAGAAGCATCCATGATAAGGTGCGGCATCCCGGCCGGGACTGCTGCAGTCAAGGTGCTTACTAAGTGACAGGAAGGTTTTTGTATGATCATAGAGACCAACAGTGAAAAAGAAACATACGACCTTGGGCTTCGGCTGGGACAGGCCGCGCAGGCAGGCGCGGTCTATTCCCTTGTAGGGGATCTGGGGGTCGGGAAAACAGTATTTACGAAAGGGCTGGCAAAGGGCCTGGGGATTGAGGAGGCTGTAAGCAGTCCCACTTTTACGATTGTGCAGGTCTATGAGGAGGGGCGTCTGCCCTTCTATCATTTTGATGTATACCGGATCGGGGACATTGAGGAGATGGATGAGATCGGGTATGAGGATTATATCTATGGGGACGGCGTCAGCCTGATCGAGTGGGCGGATCTGATCTCGGAGATCTTGCCTGTTCACTATACAGAGATCAAGATAGAGAAGGATCTGGAAAGAGGATTTGATTATCGGAGGATCAGCATATGCAAATATTAGCTATGGACAGTTCCGGACTTGTGGCCAGTGTGGCCGTGGTAGCGGAGGAGGAAGGAACTGCAGATGCCCGGACAGTAGCAGAATATACTGTCAATTTCAAAAAAACACATTCTCAGACTCTGCTTCCGATGCTGGATGAGGTGGCGAAGATGATAGAACTGGATCTGCATACAGTGGATGCCATTGCAGTGGCGGCAGGACCCGGCTCATTTACCGGGCTTCGGATCGGATCTGCTACGGCTAAGGGGTTGGGGCTTGCACTTCATAAGCCGTTGATCCATATCCCGACACTGGAAGGACTTGCATACAATCTGTGGGGTGCAGCCGGGCTGATCTGCCCGATCATGGATGCCAGGAGAGGTCAGGTGTATACAGGCATTTACCGTACCGGAAGTTCCGGCAGTATCGAAGTAGTGGAGGATCAGATGGCAGTGGATATAGAGGAACTTGGCGGGATACTTGGCAGGTATGAAGAGCGGGTGACATTTTTGGGCGACGGTGTTCCTGTGTTTCGGGAAGTCCTTGCGGAGCGTATTATGGCAGGGCGTGATATCGGCTTCGCCCCGGCGAATATGAACAGGCAGAGGGCAGCCTCTGTCGGAGCCCTGGCGCTGCAGTATTATAAGAGCGGCAGGACAGAGACGGCGTCGGAGCACCAGCCGGATTATCTGAGGGTATCTCAGGCGGAGAGAGAAAGAAAGGAGAGATTAGGCCATGATCAGATTTCAATGTGATTATGCAGAAGGAGCACATCCTTCTATTTTAAAGCGATTGGAGGAGACTAATTACGAACAGACAGTGGGGTATGGGCTTGACCCATATTGTGAGAGTGCCCGCAGCAAAATTAGAGAGGCCTGTAATGCCCCGGAGGCAGATGTCCATTTCCTCGTCGGAGGAACACAGGCGAACTTTACGGTAATCAGTTCCATCCTGCGTCCGCATCAAGGAGTAGTGTCGGCAGTTTCCGGGCATATCAATGTACACGAGACCGGTGCCATTGAGGCAACAGGCCATAAGGTTCTGCCTCTGCCCAGTGAGGACGGCAAGATCCTGGCCTCCCAGGTAAGAAAGTTATGTGAGGAGCACTGGAAAGATGCAGACCATGAGCATCTTGTGCAGCCGGGGATGGTCTATATCTCCCATCCGACGGAGAATGGGACACTGTACAGTAAAGATGAACTGCGGGAGATCGGACAGGTCTGCCGTGAATTCGGAATTCCGTTATTTATGGATGGGGCGAGGCTGGGCTATGGGCTTATGTCGGAGGCTGCCACCCTTTCACTTGCCGATATTGCTGAACTTACGGATGTATTTTACATCGGCGGGACAAAGGTGGGTGCACTTTTCGGGGAAGCGGTAGTAATAACGAATCCGGCTTTGAAGAAGGATTTCCGTTATCTGATCAAGCAGCACGGAGGCATGCTTGCCAAAGGAAGGCTTCTTGGAATTCAGTTTGATACGTTGTTTACGGACGGGCTGTATTATGAGATGTCCAGACATGCGGATGAACTGGCTCTGCGCCTAAGGGACGCTTTCCTGAAAAAAGGCTACAGGCTGCGCTATGATTCTTACACGAACCAGCAGTTCCCGATCCTTCCGAATGAACATCTGGAGATTTTAAAGGAAAAATATTCTTTCGGGTTCTGGGAAGCGGTGGATGAGTCATTTTCAGTTGTTCGGTTCTGTACAAGCTGGGCCACAAAGGAGGAATATGTGCAGGAGTTGATCCGGGATGTTGAGGCATTGTAGTATGATCCGGTTTTTGGATAAAACTTGTGCAGATGAGGTAGAGGCGCTGGAGCAAAATATATTTCCGGATCCGTGGAGTTTGGAAAGCATAAGGGAGACGCTTGCCCAGGAACGTTATCTGAATCTGGGCGCGTGGAGAGGAAAAAGGCTTGTGGGATACCTTCTCTTTTCCTATGTGCTGGATGAAGGAGAAATCATTAGAGTGGCGGTGACACCTGAGGTGCGGCGGACAGGGGTAGCCACGTCTCTGCTTCTTAAGCTGGATCATTTATGTGAGGAGCGCAAAATCGGGAAGATCATGCTGGATGTAAGGGCTCACAATGAGGCGGCACAGGCATTTTATTTTGCAAATGGATTTGAACAGGATGGAATCCGCAAAAATTTCTATGCGAATCCTGTTGAAGATGCTGTACTAATGAGCCGCAGATCTGGAAAACAGATGGCAGGCCTGTCAGCAGTTCCCACTAGGAATTGCGGATCTGGCCGGTTATAATATAGGCGTAGCAAAGAAAAAGAAGTGGAAAGATACTTGCAGGAGGAATTGTATGCGCCAATATAATACAGAGTTAAAAGAGACGAAAGAAATGAGCAGGATCATCTGCAATAAGTGCGGGAAAGAGATTCCGGTGGTCGGAGGGGTTTCCTCGGAGGATTTCCTGGAGGTGGAAAAACGCTGGGGATATTTTTCAAAGAAGGATAACCAGGTAGACCGGTTTGATCTCTGCGAGGATTGCTATGATGAGCTGGTGGAGAGTTTCAGGATTAAACTAAGAAATTGAGGTAAGATATGTTAGATGTATGTTTGTTGGGAACCGGAGGGATGATGCCGCTGCCATATCGGTGGCTTACGTCACTTATGGTCAGATACAATGGCAGCAGTTTGCTGATCGACTGCGGGGAAGGGACGCAGATTGCGATTAAGGAGAAGGGATGGAGTTTTAAGCCGATTGATGTGATTTGTTTTACCCATTACCATGGGGATCACATCAGCGGGCTTCCCGGGCTGCTCCTTACGATGGGAAATGCGGACCGCACAGAGCCTTTGACCTTGATCGGGCCAAAGGGGCTTGAGCGGGTGGTGAATGCCCTCAGAGTGATCGCGCCGGAACTTCCGTTTCCTGTCAAATGTATAGAGATCCATGAGCCTGAAGAGACATTCGTGATGAATGGATATCGGCTGAAGGCATTTCGTGTGAATCATAATGTGACCTGCTATGGTTATACGATGGAGATTGACCGGGCAGGAAAATTCGATGTGGAAAGAGCCAATGCGGCACAGATTCCCCAGAAGTACTGGGGAGTGCTGCAGGGGGGCGGAACAGTGGAGCATGAAGGGCAGACCTATACGCCGGATATGGTTCTCGGCCCGGCAAGAAAGGGGATCAAAGTTGCTTATTGTACCGATACAAGGCCGACTGATTCTATCAGGAACAATGTCAGATATTCGGATCTGTTCATATGTGAGGGCATGTACGGGGAGAAAGATAAGATTAAGAAGGCGAAGGAATACAAGCACATGACATTTCTTGAGGCAGCCATGATCGCAAAAGAGGCTGAGGTAAAGGAAATGTGGCTGACTCATTACAGCCCTTCCCTTACAAGGCCGGAGGATTATATGGAAGAAGTCAGGGCTGTTTTTCCCGGAGTAGTTGCGGCGAAGGACAGGCGCACCGTAGAATTAGTGTTTTCAGATCAGTGATCGAAAGCTGTAAGAGCGGCTTGGGGTATGGCATATTCAAAGTAAGGAATGAGGCGGCAGATTATGAATAGAGACCAAGAAGTATTGATTTTGGCAATCGAAAGCTCCTGTGACGAGACAGCAGCGGCGGTAGTGAAAAACGGAAGAGAAGTCCTTTCCAATATTATCTCATCCCAGATTGATCTCCATACGTTATACGGAGGTGTTGTTCCAGAGATCGCATCCAGAAAACATATTGAGAAGATCAACCAGGTTATAGAAGCGGCATTGGCGGAGGCAGGGCTGTCTCTTAATGATATGGATGCCATTGGCGTGACCTATGGCCCTGGGCTTGTGGGGGCACTCCTTGTGGGGGTGGCCGAGGCAAAAGCAATCGCCTATGCGGCGGGAAAGCCGTTGATAGGAGTCCATCATATTGAGGGGCATATTGCGGCTAATTTTATTGAACATAAAGAACTGGAGCCTCCGTTTTTTTCTCTGGTAGTATCGGGGGGGCATACCCATCTTGTCCGGGTAAGAGACTATGGAAAGTTTGATATTATCGGGCGCACCAGGGATGATGCGGCCGGTGAGGCATTTGATAAGGTGGCAAGGGCAATTGGCCTGGGATACCCGGGCGGCCCGAAGATTGACCGGGTGGCAAAAGAGGGGAATCCGGATGCTGTCGCATTTCCGCGTGCCCATGTGGAAGATTCCCCGTATGATTTCAGCTTCAGCGGCGTAAAGTCGGCGGTGCTGAATTACATTAACGGCTGCAGGATGAAGGGTGAGGATTACTGTCAGGCAGATGTTGCTGCTTCCTTCCAGAAAGCGGTGACCGATGTGCTGGTGGCAAATGCTATGCATGCGGTGGAGGAGTACGGTGTGGATAAGTTTGCCATCGCAGGCGGTGTGGCGTCAAACAGTGCGCTCAGGGAGGCTATGAGAAAAGCCTGCGGGGAAAAGGGTGTGGAATTTTATTATCCTTCACCGGTGTATTGTACGGACAATGCGGCTATGATTGGTGCGGCGGCCTACTATGAATATAAGAATGGGACAAGGCATGGCTGGGATCTTAATGCAGTGCCGAATTTAAAGCTTGGTGAGCGGTAGTTCCCGTGGAGAAGGAAGGTATGAAGATCAGGGATAAAAAACATTGTACGGCAGTTGTGCTGTCGGCCGGTCAGGGAAAACGGATGGGTGCCTCTGTACAGAAACAATATATTGAGCTGGAGCAGAAGCCTGTGATTGCACATACGCTGTCTGTGTTTCAGGATTCGGAGATTATAGATGACATTGTTCTTGTCGTAGGGAACGGTCAGGAGAACTACGCCAGAGAAGAGATTGTCCGGAAATACCATCTCACAAAGGTGGGTGAAATCGTGCCGGGAGGAGAAGAGCGGTATGCATCTGTATGGTGTGGATTGAAGGCGATCAAAGATATTGCCGGGTATACATTTATTCATGACGGGGCAAGGCCGTTTGTCAGTGAAGAGATATTAAAGCGTGCGTATGACACGGTATGTGTACATAGAGCGTGCGTGGCAGGCATGCCGAGCAAAGATACAGTGAAGCTGGTGGATGAAGGGCTGTGTGCGGTCAGGACTCCGGAGAGAAAGTGCGTGTGGGCGGTGCAGACGCCGCAGGTATTTGAAACTTCTTTGATTATAGAGGCATATTCCAGACTGATGCGGGAAGAATATATTAATGTGACGGATGATGCCATGGTGGTAGAGCAGATGATGAATATGCCGGTAAAATTATTCGAGGGAACTTACCAGAATATTAAAATTACGACGCCGGAGGATCTGGATATTGCGAGGCTGTTTTTGTCCCGGAGTGCAGATAAAAAACTCATATAAAAAACACCGACAAAAGCTGAAATATCTATTGACGCAGAAATCGTTGTATGATAGAATACAACTTGTCGTTAAGGGAAATGACGGCATAAATATGTGGAGAGGTATCGAAGTGGTCATAACGAGGCGGTCTTGAAAACCGTTTGTCCGAAAGGGCGCGTGGGTTCGAATCCCACCCTCTCCGCTCAGAAAAGTTTTGCGCAGGCAAAGCTTTTTTTAGTTCCTGCCGGCATACTGTCAGAAGAAGCTGATCTTGCCCGCACAAATGCGGTAAGAAAGAGGTATTGTGCGTGAAGAAATATTTTTATGAAAATGGAAAAATAAAAAAGTCTGTCAGAATAATAATTTTTGCTATTATATTCACAATATTACTTGTTGGAGCCATATATTTATATTATAATAAACCAGAGGATAACGTTTGGCTTATTTGTATTATAAGGGAACTGACTGGATATTATTGCCCCGGGTGTGGATCAGGAAGAGCAAGTTTCGCTTTATTGCATGGACATTTATATCAGGCATTTCGGTTTAATCCACTGCTGATTATTTTGCTGCCATGGCTGGGTCTATATATAGGTTTGTGCATGTTCCAGTGGGTTTTGACAGGGGAGGAACGTATAAGCAGGCATATTCCGGTATGGATACCCTATGCAGTACTGACTGTACTTATCGTATATGGTATTTTGCGGAATATAGATGTATATCCATTTGTGCTGTTAGCACCTACGAAAGTGTAATGAGAGGAAGGAGAACGAGTATGCAGTGTAAGTTTTGTAGAACAGATATTCCAGAGGGGGCGAAGGTGTGTCCGATCTGCGGTACGCCCGTGCCGGAAGAGGAAGAACGCAGTCTATCCGAAGAAAACGGGGGAGCAGCCCAGGATAATAGTCAGCAGTACCAGTATGGGGCGAATAATCAAGAGGGAAACGGGCAGCCGAAATATCAGCAGAATTATAGTCAGGGGAGTGACCAGCAGGGCTATGGCCAAAATTATAATTATGGCCAAAATTACGGGCAGGACAATGGTCAACAGGGCTATGGACAGAATTATGGCCAGCAGGATTACAATCAGCAGGGTTACGGGCAGAATTACGGCCAGCAAGATTACAATCAGCAGGGTTCTGGACAGAATTACGGCCAGCAGAGTTCCGACCAGAATTATGGCCAGCAGGGGTATGGCCAGTCAAATTACAGCCAGACGAACTATAATCAGGGGTATTATGGACAGAATAACAGCAGCGGCCAGGGCGGTCAGCCTGTAAATTCAACACCCTATGTAGTTTTTGCAATTCTGACTACCGTCTTATGCTGCC
Source organism: uncultured Dorea sp. (assembly GCA_947645355.1). Taxonomy (GTDB): domain Bacteria; phylum Bacillota; class Clostridia; order Lachnospirales; family Lachnospiraceae; genus Dorea_D. The sequence continues at coordinate 12,420 of CANSCI010000069.1, forward strand.
TTCCGCTGGGAATTGCATCTATTGTATATGCAAGCAAGATCAATTCCCTGCAGAATGCCGGTGATTATGCAGGGGCGCAGCAGGCAGCCAAAAAGGCAAAGACATTTGCAATCATTGGTGCGGTTGTCGGTCTTATAGTATCTGTCGTATATGGCTTTCTCATGGTGTTTTCTGCCGATGATGCGCTGTCAGACATTACAAGCAGTAAAGGCAATACCAAGATTGAATATCCATTTTCTGATGATGACGATGATGACGATGACGACGATTCTATAAAGATGGATCCGGCTCAGCCGAGCGGAGATCTCGGGACAGCATGGAACAGTTATGCGGTTCAGTTTAATGACAGTGTTGTAAACCTTCCATGTACCGTACAGGATCTGGAAACATTGGGGTTCGCTCTGGATACAGAAGAGACGCCGGAGGATTATATAATCAACCCGGGAGAGAGTGAATTTACATTTGTGGAGGATACCAACGGGAATTCCTTTATGGTAGATATGGTGAATGACGGGGATTCGGCTATGAAGATTATTGAGTGCCAGGTGGGCGGAATCTATATAGATGACTATGGCGTCAGTGAAGGGGGACTGACCGTTATGTTCCCAGGCGGGATTCAGGTAGGAATGACGAAAGATGAAGTCTTGTCAGTATATGGAGAAACTTCGGATGTATATGAAGGCGAAAGCATGGATTCTTATACCTGGTATGACGGAGACAGTTACAGCAAAAACTGCCGGATTGAGTTTGATGCCGAGACCGGGCTTGTATGTTATATGAGTATGCAGTGTTATGAATATTAATTTCTGGAAGTAAAAGGCTGTATGTTATGGCGCTTCTGCATGGGTGACATACGGTTGGGATAAATGGTTTTTCACAATGGGCGGGGTGCACAGGAAGTAGTCGCATCCCGCTTTCGTATTCGTCGGCTTGGGCGAAATATGACATATAAGAGAAAAACAGGGAAATTGATTGTGAAAATGTGCATTGTGAAAATTTTGAAAATTGGGTTGGAAATATGTAAAAAAAGCTTGACACCGGAATAATAATAAGATTATAATAGTATCCGGACTCAAGATGTATGTGGAGAAATACCCAAGAGGCTGAAGGGGCTCCCCTGGAAAGGGAGTAGGTCGTTGATAGCGGCGCGAGGGTTCAAATCCCTCTTTCTCCGTTTGTCTGACAAGCCTAAGTTTAGTGGTTGTGGAAAGTAAGATGCACATATGTTGTGTGTTGTGGAATTAAGTGGAAAATTCTTGAAAAACTTTAAAAAACTGCTTGACATTATGCGATGAAAAATGCTATGATATCTAGGCTGACTCGCAAGAGACAGACAAAAAGAACCTTGATAATTAAATAATAGACAACAACCCTGAAAATTTCTTAAATAGA
>CANSCI010000070.1 GCA_947645355.1 uncultured Dorea sp.
CAAACTCCTTAAGAGCCCGCATAGCTCCGATCGCAATAATATCATTGTCTGCAAAAAACGCAGTCGGCATCCGCTGTGCACAGGCCAGAAACTTCCGCATCCCTTCATACGCGGTGTCCACCTTCGTCCCAACTGTCGCAATGTACTCCGGACATACCTTCAGGCCCCTTGCCTCCATCACCCTCTTATAGCCGACCTCCCGGTACTGAAATGCCTGGATGCGAAAATCACCCCTGATATAACCAATCTCTTCATGCCCTTTGTCCGCCAGATACTCCACCGCCCTGGCCGCGGAGTCCGTGTTGCTGATCAGCACACCGTCAAAGGAATACCGGTTGCTCCATCCATCCAGCAGGATCAGCCGGTTCCTCGCACGGGTATAAGGCTCAAAATCCTCCTCCATCATCTCCGTCCCGAGAAGGACGATCACACTCTCCGTATCCGACAGGATCTCACCAAGCTGTACATCGTATTCCGGATCATTGATATCCACATGGCAGAACAATGTCTCGTAGCCCATAAGCTTTGCCTGTCTCTCCACCCCTTCGATCACCGCCGGATGAAAAGCACTGTCATCTATAATCAATCCGTTCCTCCGAAATATGACAAACCTTATCTTCTTTATTTTCTCTCCCGTCTGATAGCCAAGCTCTTTTGCCGCCTTTAAGATTATCCCGGCAGTTTCTTTGTTGACCCCCCTTTTATGGTTCAACGCATTCGACACAGTAGCCGGGGAAAAGCCTGTAATCTCACTGATTTTCCGAACACTGACCTTCATTACTCTCGTCCTTCCCTTTGTTCACTGAGGGTATTATAACATATTTACATGAAATTTAGGGAGGCAAGCTTTAAATTTTTATATGAAATTTTACCTCGAAACGTAGTTATATTTTCAGCCTTTTTATTTTGTGATCAATTCCACCTCTACCGGCAGGGATTTTTCCACTTCCTCTCCGGCAATCAACTGAATTGCCGTCTGAATTGCCGTCTCGCCCATAAGCTCCGGCTTCTGGGCAACCGTCGCAGCCATTTTTCCGGCCTTTACTTCATTCACCGCATCATCCGTCGCATCAAACCCGACAACCTTAATATCCCTGCCGGTTGCCGCGATCGCCTGAAGTGCGCCGAGCGCCATCTCGTCATTGTGGGCAAACACACCCAGAATGGTAGAATCTGACTGGAGCACATTCTCCATAACCGTCATGCCCTCTGCCCTGTCAAAGTTAGCGCTCTGGCTTGCCACTACATTAAGAGCCTCATCTGCCGCCTCATGGAAGCCGGCTCCCCGGTCAATCGTAGCAGATGCTCCCGGAACTCCCTGAAGTTCTGCAACCTTTGCACCCTCCCCGATCTGTTCGATCAGGTATTCCGTAGCCATCCTGGCTCCGGCTACATTGTCAGAAGCGATCTGGCAGTCAACGTCCACACCGTTCACTACCCGGTCGACGGAAATCACTTTAATCCCCTGGGAAATCGCATTCTGGACCGCAGGCGCTACAGCGTCAGAATCCACCGGATTTACAATCAGGACACTGACATTCCTTGAAATCAGATCCTCTATGTCACTCTGCTGTTTTGCACTGTCATCTCCTGCGTCTGCAACTGCAAGCTTCACGCCCGCCTCTTCTGCGGCCGCTTCCGCCCCCTCCGCCAGAGATACAAAGAACGGGTTGTTCAGCGTAGATACAGAAAGCCCGATAGAACCATTTCCGGTGCTCTCTGCAGCCTCCCCTTCTCCATCAATAGTAATTGCATTGCACCCTGTCATGCCAAGCACCATGCACAGTGCCAAAATTATACTTGCTATTTTTTTCATCATCTATCTTCTCCTTTTCCTCACACGACACATCTCAATATTATCTCTTACGGTCTGACAATACGGCAACCAGAATTACAAAGCCCTTGATCACATCCTGATAATAGGAGGATACGCCGAGAATATTAAGCCCATTATTCAACACCGCAATAATCAGCACACCGATGAATGTTCCATATATTTTACCACGGCCGCCGCTCATACTTGTTCCCCCAAGAGCCACTGCCGCAATCGCATCAAGCTCATATCCGTCGCCCAGCGTCGGCTGCGCAGACCCGAGCCTCGACAGCAGGATCAGTCCGGACAGCGCCGACATAAAGCCAGAAATGGCATACACAATAATCTTCGTCTTATGGATATCGACACCTGCCAGCCTGGCACATTTCCAGTTGCTTCCTGTTGCATAGACTGCCCGCCCGAACGTCGTCTTATTCAGCAGGAAATAGAATCCGGCAAAAATCAGGAGGAGCAGGATCACAGGAATAGGGATACGGTAAAAATTCCCTCTTCCTACCAGCTTCAGCACAAAGCTGTCACCCAGGTTAGAAATCGGCTTCCCGTCCGTAAAGATCATAGTAAACCCCCGGTAAACCGTCATTGTAATCAATGTCGCGATAAACGCCTGAAGTCTTCCTTTTGTTACCAGGAATCCGCTGACTGCGCCAAGCGCCGTTCCGATCACCAACGCAAGAAGCATAGCCGCACCTGCCGGAACCCCGCCTGCGATCATGCCGGCACAAAGCGCAGTGCTTAACGCCAGCACAGAACCGACAGACAGGTCAATCGCGTCTGTCAGGATCACACAGGTCATACCAAACGCAATCAGCCCGTTGATTGACGACTGGCGCAGCAGGGACAAAAAGTTGCTCCCTGTCCTGAATTCAGGACTCACAATACTGATTCCGACAACCAGCAATAACAGCGCAATAAGAGCGCCCAGATCCTGCATATGATCTGTAATTTTCTTTTTATTTGTTTCCATTAAATTGTACCTCCCGTTGCTAATGTCATTACATTTTCCTGATTTGCTTCTTCTTTATAAATAATTCCTCTGACCAGCCCTTCACGCACAACCATCACACGGTCACTCATCCCAAGCACCTCCGGCAATTCCGAAGATACCATGATAATCGCTACTCCTTTTGCAGCCAGGTCATTAATAATATTGTAGATCTCCTTTTTCGCGCCGATATCCACACCTCTGGTCGGTTCGTCCAGGATCAGGATCTTCGGATCTGTATAGACCCACTTTGCAAATACAACCTTCTGCTGGTTGCCGCCGCTTAAGTTGCTGCACTCATGGGACGGCCCGAAGCACCGGATATGCAGTTCCTCAATCCCCCTGGCGACAAGTTCCCTTTCCTTCTTCCTGTCGAGTACATGATTTTTGGAAACAATCGGCAGATTTGCAAGAGCAATATTTTTCTCAATGCTTTCTTCCAGCATCAGGCCTTCCACCTGTCGGTCTTCCGTGATAAAACCAATCCCGTTTTTCATCGCCTGGATCGGGGATTTGATCTGCACCTCTTTGCCGTTGATCTCAATCTTCCCGGACTCATATGGAAGATTCCCGAAGATTGCCTGCATAATCTCTGTCCTCCCCGCGCCCATAAGGCCGGACACCCCAAGCACTTCCCCTGCTTTTACTTCGAACTCCACATCCTGGAAGACACCTTTTTTAGTCAGTCCGCTGACCTTAAGAACCGTTTCTCCGATCTTGCATTCCCTCTCCGGATAACGCTCACCGATCTCACGTCCGATCATCAGTTTCACGATCTCGTTCATATTTGTCTCCGGTATATTCCGGGTCCCTACATAAGTACCGTCGCGGAGCACACTGATCCTGTCGCAGAGTTCAAAGATCTCTTCCATCCTGTGGGAAATGTACACAATAGACACCCCGGACTTGCGGAGCGACTGGATCACCTCGAACAGTACCACCGTCTCGCTCTGCGTCAAAGCAGCCGTAGGCTCATCCATAATAATGACCTTTGCGTCTACCATAAGCGCCTTACAGATCTCGACCATCTGCTGCTGCCCCACAGACAGATTGGACATCACCTCGCCCGGATCAATTTTCACCCCAAGACGCCCCAGAGCCTCGGCAGCTTTCTGCCTCATAGCCTTCCGGTCGCAAAACCCAAACCTCTTCTTAATCTCTTTCCCCATAAACAGGTTCTCTTCCACCGTCAGATCAAACAATACATTCAACTCCTGGTGGATAAACACGATCCCGGCCTTTTCCGCCTCCTGCGGATTCTTATAATTCACTTCCTGCCCGTCTACAATGACCGTACCCTTATCCTTTGTGTAAACACCAGTCAAAATTTTCATCAGGGTTGATTTCCCGGCTCCGTTCTCCCCCATCAGCGCATGGACTTCCCCATGACCCAGGACAAAACCGGCATCCTTAAGCACCTGATTCGTTCCGAAGGATTTGTCAATTCCCTTCATCTCAATCTGCATTTTTCTTCCTCCCTTTGAACTCTAAAATAAACATGCGGACTGCAGGATGATATTTGCATACGGCGTTGTCTCCCCTGTTCGGACCACCGCCTTGCATGTCTTTGTCTGCGCTTTCAATTCCGTGTGGGATACATACTCAATCTCGCACACGGCATCCATCCCGTCCACAAGCGCCAGGATCTCCTTAAGGATCTGCGGATTCTTCTCCTTAATCTCCTCCGCCAGAACTACCTTCTCAATCTTCATTTCCTTCGCAACCTCTCTGAGCACATCCATAAAAGACGGAACCCCAAGCTTTAACGCAAGATCTATCCGCTCTGTCTCATCCGGGATCGGAAGTCCGCAGTCCCCGACCGCCAGAGTATCTGTGTGTCCCATATAGGATAACACTCTTGAAATATCCGCATTTATAATTCCATTTCTTTTCATCTTTCTAGCCCTCCATTGCTTTTTTTACTTCTTCGCGGGTCGGCATCCCGCCCTGCGCCCCGAATTTTTCTGTAGACAACCCGGCTGCCGTGTTGGCAAACACCAGCGCATCCACAATATCCTTTCCTTCCGTAACAGCTACCGTAAATGCCCCGTTCAGCGTATCCCCTGCACCTGTCGTATCTACAACATCTGCTTTTCTTGCCGGCACAAGGACCACCTCATTGTTCTTCAGGCACGTGCTTACCCCTCTGGAGCCTTGTGTGATCACAAGTTTTTCAGGATATTTCTTCATCATCTCTTCAAAAGACATCTCCTTTCCAAATAAAATCACCGCCTCATGTTCATTTGGGGTCAGATATGTTACTTTTTCAAGAATCTCCTGCTTTACCGGTCTTGCCGGCCCCGGGTTGAGGACAACCTTCACACCATTCTCTGCGCAAAGCCCCGCCACATATTCTATGGTGTCCTGCGGAATCTCATGCTGAAGCAGTACGATCTCGCACTCCAGCAGGGAATCCTTCACCTCATCCACATACGGGATATCCACATGGTTATTGGTTCCTGCAACTACAATAATCGTATTGTCATGATCCCCCACCGTGATAATAGCCAGGCCCGTAGGCACATCAGGAATCGTCTTAATATGCTTTGTCCCGACACCCGCCTGCTGCAGGTTTTTTACAAGGCTTATCCCCGCTGCGTCATCTCCCACACACCCGAACATCTCCACTTCTGCCCCAAGCCTCGCCATTGCAACTGCCTGGTTCGCTCCTTTTCCGCCCGGAATGTACTTCAGGTCTTCACCTTTGAGAGTCTCTCCCTTAAGCGGGATCCTCTCGGCTTTCACGGTCATATCCATATTGATACTCCCGACCACTCCTATCTTTCCCATAGTTTCACATCTCCTTTTCCGTTCTTGTGCTTATTATAAACTTTTATATAAAATTTTCAATATATTTTTATAATATTTTTTCTTTATATTTATATTTCATTTATTATGTACAATATTCGAATCTATTTTTTGTGTATATTCAACAACAAAAACTCCGTTCTAAATTCCAACAACCGAATTCTAAATTACGCATCGTTTATTTGCATATAAATTTTTTATACATAATTTTACATTTTTTCAAAAAGAAAGAAAAGAAATTCCTCACACAAAACCAACAAAGCCCGGGGCATAAGCGGATATCCGCTTACGCCCCGGGCTCCTTAGACCCTTGCCTGCATATTCACCTGATTTCTTTTACGCTTCCACGCTCAACAAATTCGGCACAAACCTGTATCTTCACCTTCGCTCTTCTGTCCCGGTCCTCCATCGACACCAGTTCGCGAACAGCCCGCGCTCCCAGTTCCTGCTTATACACATGTACCGTAGACAACGGAGGATCCGAAACCATCCCGTAGGCCACATTATCAAAACCTATGACCGATATATCCCCCGGAACATTGTAACCGCACTCTTTCATAGCCTGCATACTGCCGATGGCAATCACATCATTGTCCGCAAAAAAAGCTGTGGGCAGTTCCCCGGCCTCTGCCAGATATTCCTTCATTCCCTGATACGCAGTTTCTATCCTGGTCCCGATTGTCGCAATGTATTCCGGCTTTACAGCAAAGCCGTATTTATTCATCACCTGATAATATCCCATCTCCCTTGATCTAAAGGCCTGTATCCGGAATTCTCCTCTCAGATATCCGATTCTTTGATGCCCTTTTTCCACCAGGTATTCCACAGCGCCCGCAGCCGCATCCACATCATTAATCAGCACACTGTCAAATGCATAGCTGTCACTGCGCCCATCCAGCAGAATTAATCGGTTCTTAGCATGGGTATAGGGCTCATAATCCTCCTCAAGCATCTCCGTCCCCAGGAGCACCACCCCGCTCTGCATATCTGTCAGGATATCAAGCAGCTGCTCCTTATAATTGGGATCACCGATATCTACATAGCAGAATATCGTCTCATATCCCAGGAGCTTTGCCTGATGCTCCACACCCTCAATCATGGCCGGATGAAACGAACTGTCATCAATAATCAGCCCATTTCTGCGGAATATCACAAACCGGATCTTTGTAATATCCTCTTCCGCACGATAACCCAGTTCCTGCGCTGCCGTTAATATCTTTTCTGCCGTCTCCCTATTGACTCCTTTTTTGCGGTTCAGCGCATTGGAGACCGTAGACATGGAAAACCCTGTTTCTTCACTGATTTTACGAATATTGACCTTCATACTTTCCTGTCCTCTCATATCAAGTGTTTACTATTATACCATACCTCGAAATTTTTAGAGCACAAAGTTATAAAATTTTATAATTTTCTTTATACCACGCGTGGATCTGTACAGTTCAAAAGCCTCAAACCCGCTAAAGCACAGTTCCACACAAACGAAAAGCGCCGCACGGAATTATCCATGCGGCGTCTTTCGTTTATGTTATTTGCATTATTCTTGAATTATTTGAGGTTGACCTCTGCACCCTCAGCCTCAAGCTTAGCCTTGATCTCCTCAGCCTCAGCCTTGGAAGCGCCTTCTTTCACTACCTTCGGTGCGCCGTCAACGACTGCCTTAGCCTCTTTCAGACCAAGTCCTGTGATCTCACGTACAACCTTAATTACCTTAACCTTGGAAGCACCTGCAGATACTAATTCTACATCAAACTCGTCCTTCTCTTCCTCAGCTGCCGCACCGTCTCCGGCTGCTGCTGCAACTACTACGCCTGCTGCCGCAGAAACACCAAATTCTTCTTCACAAGCTTTTACTAAATCATTCAATTCTAATACTGATAATTCTTTGATTGCATCAATAAATTCAGCTGTTGTTAATTTTGCCATTTTATTTTCCTCCATTAAAATATTTTTTTGTTGAAACTATCTTTTATTCCTCTGCTGCTTCAGCCGGAGCCTCTGCTGCTACTGCTTCTTCTGCCGGAGCCTCTGCTGCTCCCTCTGCCGGGGCAGCCGCCTCGCAGTTCTCTGCACCGCCCTGCTCTGCGATCTGATTAAGAACACGGGCAAGATTGGTGATCGGTGACTGCAGGCTTCCAAGCAGCTTGGACAGCAATTCTTCTCTTGACGGAATCTTGGACAACTCTGTCAGGGCTGCTGCGTCATACACTTCGCCCTCAACAACGCCGGCCTTTAATTCAAGAGCCTTTGCGTCTTTCGCAAATTTGCACAGGATCCTTGCCGGAGCCGTCGCATCGTCCTTCGAGATCGCGAGAGCGCTCGGACCTTCCAGATGTTCATCCAGGCCGGCAAACTCTGTTCCCTCGAAAGCTCTCTTCATCATTGTGTTTTTGCAGACCTTGTAGAGGATCCCTGCTTCCCTCAGCTGCTTACGAAGCTCTGTATCCTGAGCCACGGTAAGGCCGCGGTAGTCAACTAACACAACGCTTGCTGCACCTTTAACGTCTTCTGCAATAGCCTGTACGATTGGTTGCTTTAATTCAACTTTTGCCACGAATGTTGCACCTCCTTATAGTATTTGTCTGACTGCATAAGGAAATATAAAAAGCCCCTGCGTCCAAAGACACAGAGGCATTGTAATTCATAAAATGAAATTCAACTTTCCTCGGCAGGCGTTTGTCTACTTACGCTTACGCACCTGCTGTCTTCGGCAGTCATTGCTTCGCTATTATAGCATTATATATTCTCAATGTCAACACTAAAAGCCTAAACCAGCTTCATCGGGTTAACCTTAACACCGGGACCCATGGTAGAAGTAAGGACTACGCTCTTTAAGAACTGCCCCTTCACTGCTGCCGGCCTTGCTTTAATAATTGCATCGATAAGCGTCTGGAAGTTGTCCGTAAGTTGTTCTTCGGTAAATGAAGCTTTACCTAACGGCACATGGATAATGTTTGTTTTGTCAAGTCTGTACTCAATCTTACCGGCTTTGATGTCCTGGATGGCTTTTGTGACATCCATAGTTACGGTACCTGCCTTCGGGTTCGGCATAAGCCCCTTAGGTCCAAGTACACGGCCAAGGCGTCCGACAACGCCCATCATATCCGGTGTAGCAACTACTACGTCATACTCAAACCAGTTTTCATTCTGGATCTTCGGAATCAATTCGTCAGCGCCGACATAATCTGCACCTGCTGCTTTTGCCTCCTCAGCTTTTGCATCCTTGGCAAATACCAGGATACGAACCTTTTTGCCGGTTCCATGCGGCAGTACAACCGCACCGCGGATCTGCTGGTCCGCATGACGTCCGTCACAGCCGGTTCTGATATGAGCTTCAACTGTCTCATCAAATTTTGCTACTGCAGTCTTTTTAACTAATGATACTGCGTCTGCCACATCGTAGAGCGTGCCTCTGTCGATTGCTTTTGCAGCCTCAACATATTTCTTTCCTCTTTTCATTTAAATAAACCTCCTTGTGGTAATATCGGGATAACCCTCCCACTTATTCTTCAACTGTTACACCCATGCTTCGGCAGGTTCCTGCCACCATGCTCATAGCCGCCTCTACAGATGCAGCATTCAGATCCGGCATCTTCAATTCTGCGATCTCCTGAAGCTGTGCTTTCGTGATCACAGCAACCTTTTTCTTATTCGGAACGCCTGAACCTGATTTCAGTTTACATGCTTTCTTGATAAGAACCGGCGCAGGCGGTGTCTTTGTAATAAAGCTGAAGCTTCTGTCACTGTAAACAGTAATTACTACAGGAATGATCAGATCACCCTGATCTGCCGTCCTTGCATTGAACTGTTTTGTAAATTCAACAATGTTTACACCGTGCTGTCCAAGTGCAGGACCAACCGGTGGTGCCGGTGTTGCTTTTCCGGCAGGAATCTGTAACTTAATGTAACCTTGTACTTTTTTTGCCATTTTAATTACCTCCTTGTGGTGATCGCGGAACTCTTACGGATCCTCCCACGCTTCTTTTTTTGTGTTCTCTGTGCAACGCAGTTTTACTGACATTGCCTGCAGCAGTTACACCTTTTTAACCTCTGCGAAACTAATTTCAACCGGCGTTTCGCGGCCGAACAGTTCAACATTGATGGTAAGACTCTGTTTCTGTGTGTTCATGGACTGAACCACCCCGACGGTGTCTGCCCATGCCCCGGCAATTACCTGGACGGTATCGCCTTCTTCAAAGTCCACAACAATATTATCCCTTTTAATTCCAAGCGGAGCCATCTCTGCATCTGTGAGCGGAACCGGTTTTGACCCCGGGCCGACAAACCCTGTAACACCCCTTGTATTACGCACGACATACCATGTATCGTCATTCATGATCATATGAATGAGAACATAGCCTGGAAACATCTTCTTCTGGGTAGCCTTCTGCACCCCGTTCTTAAGTTCCACTACATCCTGCATCGGAACACGGACCTCCAGGATCTGATCTTCTAGATGCCTGTTTTCAATTGTTTTATCAATGTTGGCTTTTACTTTGTTCTCATACCCTGAATAGGTATGGACTACATACCATTTTGCCTCTGACATAAACTCACCTTTCCTGCTCGTCAGTTAATCAGCCCACAGTCGTCAGGATATTAACCCCATACTGGGCCAGGAAATCAACCAGTGCAATGATTGCCCCTAACACTACGGATACGGATACAACTGCCACCGTGTGTTTCACAAGTGTCGTTCTCTCCGGCCAAATAATTTTGTTGAATTCAGCCTTAAGACTTTTGAACCAGCTTTTCTTCTGAGCCTTCTCACTCATGACCTTCACTCCTTTGCGGCGATTATTTCGTTTCCTTGTGCATTGTGTGTGATCTACAGAACTTGCAGTACTTCTTTGTCTCCATGCGTTCCGGATGAGTTTTCTTATCCTTGGTCATGTTGTAGTTACGCTGCTTGCACTCTGTACATTCCAATGTGATTCTTGTACGCACAACTTCCACCTCGCTTTATATTTCTTAAGTTAACATGTTGCTCGACAGTTTGCGAGACTGCCTGATTTTTAGGCATAAAAAAAAGACCTACTTCCATTCGCCAGAACAGCATACCACAAAACACGCGCAAAATCAAGGGTTTTATAGACAAATTAGCCCCGTCATAATTCACAGAATTCCCACACAATATTTTTTTGTACAAAATTGCATAAATAATTGCATATCCCGCAAAAAAATTGTATAATATTGCTCATAAGATATGAAAGAGAGGGCTCACTATGAAGCAAAATAATATGTTAGCAATGATTTTAGCTGGCGGTAGAGGGTCTCGTCTGCATGAGCTGACCAACAAAGTGGCAAAACCTGCCGTATCATATGGCGGAAAGTACCGCATCGTTGATTTCCCACTCAGCAACTGTGCAAACAGCGGCATTGACGTTGTAGGTGTATTGACGCAGTACGAGTCAATCCTGCTGAACAGCTATGTGGCCGCCGGACGCCGCTGGGGGCTGGACGCAAAAGACAGCGGTGTGTATGTACTCCCCCCGCGCGAAACTGCCGACTCCAACCTGGACGTTTACCGCGGAACTGCCGATGCGATCTCACAGAATATTGATTTTATCGATACATATTCCCCGGAATATATCCTGATCCTGTCCGGAGACCACATCTATAAAATGAATTACGACAAAATGTTAAGGGCGCATAAGGAAAATAATGCCGACGCAACCATTGCCGTTATTCCGGTACCTATAAAGGAAGCCAGCCGCTTCGGAATTATGAACACTGACGAGGACGGCCGCATTGTAGAATTTGAAGAAAAGCCTGAGCATCCAAAGAGCAACCTCGCCTCCATGGGTATCTACATCTTTAACCGGAAGCTGCTGCGCAGAATGCTGGTTGCAGATATGAAGGATCCTGATTCCAGCCATGATTTCGGCAAAGATATTATCCCGAATCTTCTGAATGACGGAAAGTCTTTATATGCATACAAATTCGAAGGCTACTGGAAGGATGTGGGAACGATTGATTCCCTCTGGGAAGCGAACATGGATCTGCTGGATTCCAACAATGAGCTTGACTTAAGCGACCCCACCTGGAAGATCTATACAGAGGATGTCACAACACTTCCGCACTATGTAGGTCCCGATGCCAATATTAAACGTGCCTTTATCACCCAGGGATGCCGCATTGAGGGAGAAGTTAAAAATTCCGTCCTGTTTACAGGTGTTAAGGTAGGCGTGGGCGCCAAAGTCATCGACAGTGTACTTATGCCGGGAGCAGAGGTCGAGGAAGGCGCAGTTGTTACCCGGGCACTTGTTGCAGACGGCGTTAAGATCGGTAAGGACGCTGTCGCAGGAGATGCTAAAAGCGAACACATAGAACTTATTGCAAAACGTGTTAAGGGGGTAGAGTAAAATGGCTAAAGCATTCGGAATTGTAAGTTTTGCCGGAAATCATGTCCGTGTGGACGGCCTGAGGGCATACCGCCCGGCCGGGGCATTCTCCTTCCTGGGAAGATACCGCATCATTGATTTCCCGATTTCTAATATGAGCAACAGCAACATTGACCATGTACAAGTATATATGCGCAGGCAGCCCCGCTCCCTCACCGAACATCTCGGCAGCGGGCGTCACTACAATATCAACTCAAAACGCGGCAAGCTTCATCTTCTTTTTACAGAAAACAGTCTGGGACAGGACATGTACAACACGGATATAGCTGCATACCTCACTAATATGGAATGCATCGAAAATGTACATCAGCCTTATGTAGTTATTGCCCCGAGTTATATGATCTACACGGAAGACTACAGCGCTCTGCTTGACACACACATTGAATCAGGCGCGGATATTACACTGCTGTATCACTCTGTGGACAACGCGAAGGAATACTTCCTGAACTGCAACACGGTGAACCTCAATAAGCAAAAAGGTGTGCTTAACCTTGAGACAAACCATGGAAGCGCCAAAAACAAAAATATTTCCATGGAAACTTATGTAATGAAAAAAGAACTCTTTATGGAGCTTGTAAAAAAAGCCAAGAAGATTTCCTCTATGTACACACTGGCCGACATCATAAGCCGTTCCTGCGAAGAACTCGATGTCCGCGGCGTATCCCACAAGGGATTCTTTGCGGCCGCCAGCGATTTTAAGAGCTACTACGACGCTAATATTTCATTGATTGACTTTAAGACTGCCTCCGGTCTGTTCCATGATGACTGGCCGATCTACACCCGGACAAATGATTCCTGTCCGACGCAGTATTTTGAGTCATCTGAGGTCAAGAATTCAGTAGTATCCAACGGCTGCCTGATTAAAGGTTCCCTGGAAAACTCGGTGTTGGGCCGCGGCTGTGTGATCAGCGAGGGAGCAACCGTTAAAAACTGCGTGATCCTCTCCGATGTTGCCATCGGCAAGGATGTGCATGTGGAGAACCTGGTCATCGACCGCAACGCAAAGATCTCCCACGCCAAGGAAGTGATCGCCGAGCCGGAACGCCCGGGATATATCAAGCGCGGAGACGTATTATAGATTCAGATCATGAAAAGGGGGCTGTCCCGAACAAAACAAATTGTTTCGGGACAGCCCCCTTTTTATTATTGCATGGTTTCTTACTTTTTCACAAATATAAAATCCAGGAACCTCACCAGTGTGTACGCTACCAGCACAACCGCTATGATCGTCTCAACAAGCACCACATACTGAAGCGCCGGCATCGGGCGACCCATATTCATCACACATGCCATCGTCTGTTTTGATGCAATGGCACTTATTACAAACGTAAATGTAAACGACGCGTAACTCGGAAAAAACGGAAGCCGCAAGTACCCGATTGCCTTTACAAGGGCAAACACATACAAAATACATGCCGCTGCAAACATCCCCATCAGCATCCCGTAAGATTTGGGCATTACAGACTGTACATATCCGGCAATACACAGACTTGCAGGAGCGGCATAGATGCAGATCAGCGGCTTGGCCGGGTCCGGAACCTCTTTATATTTTACATAACGGACAGTTACCAATATCAGCAGTACAATCAGGGACACAAACCCAAACCAGAACGCCGCGCTGCCGATCGACAGTTTCTCATAAGCCGGCGCCGTAACCGCTGCGACAGCAATTCCCACATATACAATATAATAGCTGGCAAAAACCTTCGGCATCTGAAGCTTTGCAATGAATTTTACCGTAAAATATACGATCAGCACTACATGGAGTG
>CANSCI010000071.1 GCA_947645355.1 uncultured Dorea sp.
AATAACCTGCCGATTATAGCTATGTCGGCGGATGCATTTTCTGAGGATATCCAGCACAGCTTGGATTCCGGCATGAACGAACATATAGCAAAACCAATAGATATCGGACGGCTGATGCAGATTTTAAGAGAATATTTGCAGTAATTAGTGATCGGGGCTTCTTGTCTTAAAAGAAGCCCCGGTTTTGGAAAGGGGAAATTATGGTTTTAAACAATTGTACGGTATGTTCTGTCTGTGAAACAGATGGGTCAGTTCCCAAAAGGATACGGGTACAATGTATCGGAGAGAGGATTGTATTATATTTGAAAAGAGAAAACGAAGTGTCGGGTTCGGAGAAAGTAAGGATAGATTTTTTCGATGAGCAGATCGGCTGTATTAAGGCAGATTGTGAGCTTATCGTACGGAGGAACAACGATTTGTCTATGCAGGAGCCGTGGATTGCGGACTGTGAGATCCTGGAGGTTGTCGAGATCGCTCAGTCCCGGCGGAATCTCCGGGCGAAGGTAGGCAATTTAATGGTGCTTACATCCCTTCAGCAGGGAGAGTTCGAAGGGGATATTCAGAATATCAGTGTAGACGGGCTGTATTTTATTACAAGAACAAGGCTCAAAGGGGATGATACGATCGAGTTTTGTTATACATTTGTGGAAAAAGAGTATCGGCTGAGAGCCTCGATTTTGAGGGAGGAGGATTTCCGGGACGGGCGTTATGGATACGGATGTCAGATTATAGAGCTTCCCCAGGAGGCAAAAAGGGACGTACAGTTGTATATATTTAAAAGACAGCAGGGAAGGATATGGTAATGCCATTGCCGTATTCCCGCCCTGTTTTTTAGTTTGGTGCGGTATGGATTTCTTTTGAGAATATGGCGCAAACTAATCTATTCCATTTTCTGAATTCCTATGTTATAATTCATTACAGATACCTTGCCTTCAGGCTGTAACAAGTATTTGGACTTTTGTCCGCTGAGGGTATGATAAAAAGATATAAGGAGCGCAGAATATATGAAGAGGGTATTGTTGAAGCTCAGCGGGGAGGCTCTTGCCGGTGATAAGAAGACCGGATTTGATGAAGAGACCTGCATGGGTGTCGCAGAGCAGGTAAAAAAGCTTGTAGATGACGGGATACAGGTTGCGGTCGTGACCGGCGGAGGGAATTTCTGGAGAGGAAGGACCAGCGAGACTATCGAACGTGTGAAGGCGGACCAGATCGGAATGCTTGCAACGGTGATGAATTGTATTTATGTCTCAGATATTTTCCGTTATGCAGGGATGAAGACGGAGGTATTTACTCCTTTTGTATGTGGGGCGTTCACCTCTTTGTTTTCCAAGGATGCAGCAGTGGAAGCTCTTGAAGCGGGAAAGGTGATTTTTTTTGCAGGGGGAACCGGACATCCGTATTTTTCCACGGATACCGGTGCTGTGCTTAGGGCAATTGAGATTGAGGCAGACGCCATGCTGCTTGCGAAAGCAATCGACGGGATCTATGACAGTGACCCGAAGGTGAACCCGCAGGCCAGGAAATATGACGAGATCTCGATCCAGGAGATCATTGACAGGAAGTTGATGGCTGTGGATCTCACTGCATCGATTATGTGCCTGGAGAACAGGATGCCGATGCTGGTATTCGGGTTGAATGAGGAGAACAGTATTGTAGAGACTATGACAGGGACATTTACAGGAACGAAAGTGACTGTATCATAAATAAGGGAGGAAATACTATGGATGAGAAATTAAAAGTCTATGAGGACAAAATGAAGAAGACAATGTCCAACCTTGACGGGGAACTGGGTACGATCCGTGCAGGACGTGCAAACCCGAACGTGCTGAACAAGATCATGGTGGATTATTATGGGACGCCGACGCCGCTTCAGCAGGTAGGGAATATATCTGTTCCGGAGCCGCGGATGATTCAGATCCAGCCATGGGAAAAGAATATGCTGAAGGTGATCGAGAAGGCAATTCAGGTCTCTGACCTGGGGATCAATCCGACCAATGACGGCTCCATGATCCGCCTTGTGTTCCCGGAGCTTACGGAGGAGCGCAGAAAAGAACTGGTGAAGGATGTTAAGAAAAAGGGTGAGGGTGCGAAAGTTGCGATCCGCAACATCCGCCGTGACGGCAATGACGCCTTTAAGAAGTTAAAGGGAACGGACATCTCTGAGGACGGGATCAAGGATCTGGAAAGTGAGCTTCAGAAGATGACGGATAAGTATATCAAGGAAGTCGATAAGGCTGTGGAAGTAAAATCCAAAGAGGTAATGACAGTATAGAAAGAGGTTATGAGACAGACCCTGACAGAGGAAGGGTCTGTCGTTTGTGTAAGGAGAATGGTGATGAAAATTCCGCAGCATATTGCGATTATATTAGATGGCAACGGCCGGTGGGCGAAGGCGAAAGGAATGCCGAGAAATTACGGTCATGCCCAGGGAAGCAAGAACGTGGAGAGGATCTGTGAGGATGCGTACCGCATGGGGGTGAAATATCTGACTGTATATGCGTTTTCCACGGAAAACTGGAGCAGGCCCAAGGACGAAGTAGATGCGCTGATGAAGCTTCTCCGCAATTATATGAAGACTTGTTTAAAGACAGCGAAGAAGAATGATATGAAGGTCAGGGTCATCGGAGATCTCGCCGGGCTTGATGAGGATATCAGAGGCAGGATCCTGGAACTTCAGGAGGCAACGAAGGAAAACGGCGGACTGAATTTCCAGATCGCCCTTAATTATGGGAGCAGGGACGAGATCCTGCGTGCAGTGAGAAGGCTTGCCGCAGACTGTGAGAAGGGCCTGCAGAAGGCGGAGAAGATTGACGAAGGGATTTTTGAGAGTTATCTGGACACTCATGATATCCCGGATCCGGATCTTCTGATCCGGACCAGCGGGGAACTTCGTCTGTCAAACTATCTGCTGTGGCAGCTTGCCTATACGGAGTTTTATTTTACGGATGTCCCGTGGCCTGATTTTACGAAAGAGGAATTAATAAAGGCCATTGAGCAGTATAATAATAGAGACAGACGTTACGGAGGAGTGAAGGAGGCCGGGGAAGATGTTTAAGGAGAGACTTATAAGCGGTATTGTAATGGTGATCCTATTGATCGCGACCGTAGGCTATGGAGGAAATGTTCTGTTTGCGGTTGTGGGAATCATAAGTCTTATCGGAATGTCCGAGCTCTATAAGATCTCACAGGTGCAGAGAAGAATTCCGGGAATCGTGGGCTATGCGGCGGCAGTCGGTTATTATGCGCTTTTGTTGTTTGAACAGAGAGAGTTTGTGACAATGCTGGCCATTTTGTTTCTGGTGCTTTTGATGGCGGTTTATGTATTTTCATATCCTGGGTATGTTGCCGGACAGATTATGACGGTGTTTTTCGGTTTCTTTTATGTGGCAGTCATGCTGTCCTATGTGTATCAGACGAGAATGCTGCCGGAGGGCGGTATCATTGTCTGGCTGATCTTTTTAAGCTCCTGGGGGTGTGATACGTGTGCTTACTGTGTAGGGGTACTGTTCGGGAAGCATAAGATGGCTCCGAAGCTGAGTCCGAAGAAGTCTGTGGAGGGCGGTATCGGCGGAGTTGCGGGCGCTGCGCTGCTTGGAGTACTGTTTGCCCTGGCTGTGAATCAGTGGGGCGGGCAGAACGTGGATCCGCTCCAATATGCCCTGATCTGCGGGGCAGGCGGTGTGATTTCTCAGATCGGAGATCTGGCGGCGTCCGGAATTAAGAGGAACCATGACATTAAGGATTACGGGAAATTGATTCCGGGGCACGGAGGGATCCTCGACCGGTTTGACAGTGTGATCTTTACGGCGCCGGTGATATATTATCTGGCAGCATTGCTTGCGGGGAATCTGTAGTATAGTAGGAGTGAAATTATATGAAAAAGATAGCAATTCTGGGATCGACAGGCTCCATCGGGACGCAGACGCTGGAGGTTGTGAGGAAGAATGGGGATATTGAAGTTCTTGGTCTTGCGGCCGGGAGGAATATAGAACTTCTGGAACAGCAGATTCGGGAATTTCATCCGGTTCTTGCCGCAGTATGGACGGAGGAAGACGCACAGGAGCTGCGGACGCGTGCGGCGGATACAGGTACGAAGGTTCTGTCAGGGATGGACGGCCTGATTGCCGTATCAGTGCTGGCGGATGTGGAGATACTGGTGACTGCAATTGTGGGGATGATCGGAATACGGCCTACCATAGAGGCCATTCAGGCAGGAAAGGCCATTGCCCTTGCCAATAAGGAGACACTGGTGACGGCAGGACACCTTATTATGCCCCTTGCAAGGGAGCGGAAGGTGCCCATCCTTCCGGTGGACAGTGAACACAGTGCTGTCTTCCAGTCTCTGCATGGGAATGAACATAAAGCAATCCACAAGATCCTCCTTACAGCTTCCGGCGGCCCGTTTCGGGGAAGGAAGCAGGAAGAATTACTGGAGATCCGGGTGGAGGATGCGTTGAAGCATCCCAACTGGACCATGGGGCAGAAGATTACGATTGATTCTTCTACGATGGTCAATAAGGGTCTGGAAGTCATAGAGGCCAAATGGCTCTTTGGGGTAGATACAGAGCAGATCCAGGTAGTGGTGCAGCCTCAGAGTATTATCCATTCTATGGTAGAGTATGTGGACGGTGCTATTATGGCTGAGCTTGGGACCCCGGATATGAAGCTTCCCATCCAGTATGCCCTGTATTACCCGGAGCGCAGATATCTTCCGGGAGAGCGGCTTGATTTCTGGAGTCTTGGGAAGATTGATTTTGAGAGACCGGATATGGAGACTTTCTATGGCCTGAAGCTTGCCTATGAGGCGGGAAAGCGCGGCGGAAGCCTTCCGACGGTATTTAATGCGGCAAACGAGATGGCGGTCAGCAAGTTTTTGCACCGTGAGATCAAATATCTTGAGATCATGGAGATCATAGAGGATTGTATGAGGGCTCATAAGGTTATCGAGAATCCTACCCTTGAGGAGGTTCTTGAGACGGAGGCGGCGACCTATGAGCGGATTGAAAGCAGGAGGTAACAGATAGTTGGGTATTATATTTGCAATACTGATTTTCAGTTTTATCGTGTTTTTCCATGAACTGGGGCATTTTACCTTGGCAAAGAAGAATGGGATTGATGTGGAAGAATTTGCCCTTGGTATGGGGCCGAATCTGCTCTCAAAGGAGTATAAGGGGACAAAATATTGTTTAAAGCTTTTTCCCATCGGCGGATTATGTATGATGGGGGAGGATGAGGAGGTCACCGATGCCCCGGGGAATTTTAATAATAAGTCCGTGTGGGCGAGGATCAGTGTGATCGCAGCCGGTCCGGTTTTTAATTTTATCCTTGCATTTTTGATGGCAGTTGTGCTGATTCTGATGATCGGATATGATAAGCCGGTGGTCGCAGGAGTGACACAAGGGTATCCGGCGGCAGAGGCCGGGATCCGGGAGGGGGATACGATTACTCGCATGAATGGCAAGAAGATCAATATCTTCCGGGAAATTACCTCTTATAATCAGTTTCATCAGGGGGAAGAGACGGAGGTTACTTATCTGCGTGACGGAAAGGAGACAACAGTTACGCTGAAGCCGCAGTTTGATGAGAAATTGAACTATTACCGGTTCGGCATCGGCGGAGGCGGCAACCAGAAGGCGAATCTTCTGGAGAGTCTGAAGTATGGCGTCTATGAGGTGAAATACTGGATCTGTACTACCCTTGACAGCCTGAAAATGCTGGTGACCGGGAAGGTGGGGCTGAACCAGCTGTCGGGGCCTGTGGGCATCGTGGATGTGGTGGATGATTCTTACCAGCAGAGTAAGCCTTATGGCGGATTTGCGGTGTTCGCGCAGCTTTTGTACCTTGGCATCCTGATCTCGGCGAACCTGGGAGTTATGAACCTGCTTCCGATTCCGGCACTGGACGGGGGGAGACTGGTGTTCCTGTTTATTGAGGCTGTGAGAAAGAAGCGGATCCCGCCGGAGAAGGAAGGATATGTGCACATGGTGGGATTGGCCATGCTGATGCTTTTGATGGTGTTTGTAATGTATAATGATATTCGCCGGATTTTCTTTTAGAGGATGAAGAAAAAGACCGGGAGGGCAGAATGGGAAAGTAAATGTGTTAGATCTGAATTTTGCAGGAGGCGCAGAACATTGGCATCAAATAGCCGGAGCGCCACCTACTGATTATGTCCAGGCTCTGGATCTGAAACATCGGACAGAACTATTTTCAACTCGTCCAGCAGAAGATGTGAGACGGGTGTGAAGACCTGGTATTTCTTCCAGATTACATACATTTTGGTGTGAAGCTTTGGTGTAATAGGGCGGAAACACAGGTCACTGTCTTTCGTGGTTTCGATGAGGCGGTCGAAGGTCAGGCAGATGCCGAGGCCTTCCCGGACAAATACGGCGCCGTTATTTGAGAGGTTGAAGGTGGCCAGGATATTCAGCTGGTCGACTTTTTCGCCGCACCATCTTGGAAGGTCAACTTTTGCGGACTGTTCCGAACAGAAGACTGGATATGGCAGCAGGTCATCTATGCTGACATATTCTTTCTCTGCCAGGGGGCAGTCTTTTCTCATCAGTGCGCCCCAGGTGTCGGCTTCCGGCACTTCCAGATACATATATTTCGACAGGTCCGGCGGCTCCACGATAAAAGCCATGTCGAACAGTCCGCGGTTGAGCCGCTCGGTCACTTGTTCAGTATCGCCGCTGGTAATATGATAGTGGATTCCTGGGTAGCGGCGGTTCAGCCGTTTTACTGCCTGGGCCAGATATTTAATCAGGTGGGACTCTGCACAGCCGATAAATACGTCTCCTCCAGTGATGTCATCCATAGTCCGGAATTCATTGGTGATCTTGTCTGCCATGGACAGCAGGTCTTCCGCACGCTTGCGCAACAGTATTCCTTCGTCCGTGAGACGGATACTGTAGCTGCTGCGGACAAATAGTTTTTTCCCAAGCTCGGCCTCAAGCTCTTTCATCTGCTTTGACAGTGAGGGCTGGGAGACGTGAAGCCGTTCGGCTGCCCTTGTCATATTCTCTTCTCTTGCTATTTCCAGAAAATTTCGTAAAACTCTGATCTCCATGAAGCAGCTCCTTTTGGTTATTTCTATCTGTTGATCCGGACATGGTACAACGATATCCTGGCCAGTGTATTTTGAGAGTAACATATCGAGTGCTTCTTTTCAAGAACAAGGGGGTTTTTAGATATTTTTATATATTCATTTACAAATCACACATAAGGGTATATAATAGCATTTGCAGATGATGTTACTGCAATCACCGAATTCTGACAATAGAATATGGAAGTCTTTGTGGCAGGGTGCAATTCCCTACCGATGGTATAGTCCATGACCCGCTAAGGCGGCTGATCTGGTGACCTCTCAGGAGGAATTCCAGAACCGACGGTATAGTCCGGATGAGAAAAGACATTTTCTGCAAATATTTGCCCGGGACGTGTTCGTTCCGGGTTTTTATCATATAGGGGGCCGTGTGTTCCGGGAAAGAAACGGACAAAGTTTTGCTCTGCGTATGATGGAAAATAATGATATTCGAGGAGGATTGGTGAGATGAACCAGAGAAATGAAACTTTAAAACGAGGTGCAGCGGCAGGCAGGAAACCAAATGTGCGGGTAAAGACCATCGCATTTGTAGGTCTTATGGGGGCCTTGAGCGCGGTATTGATGCTGCTTCGGTTCCCGATTCCATTTATGCCGCCGTTTATGTCCTTTGACCTTTCCGGTGTGATGGAGATGCTGGGAGGCTTTATGTTCGGCCCGGGGGCGGCATTTTGTATTATATTGGTGAAGATTTTGCTTCAGCTTGTGATACAGGGGAGTTTTTCCCTGGGAACAGGGGAGATTCAGAACCTGATCTTGAGCAGCTGCTATGTGCTGCCGGCCGTATTGCTGTATTACAGGGGAAAGACGAAGAAAAGGGCGGCTGCCGGTATGGCGGTGAGCACGGTGCTTGTATCGGTTGTGGCGGTATTTACAAACTTGTATATGATCATCCCGTTTTATGCAAATCTGATGGGACAGCGGATGGAGGATTTTGTTGCGATGTGTACCGCTGTCAATCCGATGATGAAGGATACACTGACAATGGCTGTATTCGGGATTGTACCGTTCAACCTGATCAAATACGGGGCAACCTCAGTCGTGACATTTCTTGTATATAAGAAACTGAGCAGACTTATTAAAGGGATTGTTGAGAGATAGAGGAGGCAGAAGAGATGAAGTTTACACTGGACAAAGCAATTACATATGAGGCGGCGGTGGAGCGGATGTTTGAGATGCTCGGTACAGATAAGATCATGGCGCTGGCATCCAGCAAAGATGATTATGTGATGGTGCGGAATGTAAGCTGCCTGTTTTATGATGAAAAGATTTATTTTAAGACAGATCGGAATTTTCGTAAGACGAAGCAGCTTCTTGCGAATCCGAATGTAGCTCTGTGCTGGAGCGGCATTCAGGTAGAGGGCTATGCAGAGAATAAAGGGCTGGTAGTGGATGAGCCGGGGCGCAGGTTCGAGGAGGGCTATAAGAAATACCTGTGGCAGAGTTACAACAAATACAGTCATGAAGATACAGAGATTCTTGTGGAGGTGTCCCCGAAATACGTGGAGATCTGGGACACCAGTGAAGAAGGGTATGCGTTCCAGCTGTTTTTGGATTTTGAAGAAAAGACAGTGGAAGTAAAGCAGTATGATGAACATCAGGAATAAATAAGGTTATTGCACGAATTACGTGACTTGGTACAGAGCTGCAGATGTAAATGGATTGCCATATACATTTGCGGCTTTGTGCTTTATAACAGTGTTTTTAGTTATTTGCAAATAGAATAACAGGATATAAAAAGCAGGTATTGGATTATTTCTTGAGGCTGGTTTACAATGGTCTCATCAGAGGTGATGAAATGGCAGAAGCAACAAATACATTTGAAGTCCTCTGAATGCAGGCTGTGATGGCAGCACAGCAGAGAACAAAGAGAAATAGTTGAGGCAGGAGGAATGTAATATGGAAGAAAAACTGTGTCTGGTACAGGAGTGGGATAAGACATTTCCGAAAAGTGAGAAGGTAAACCACAGCAAAGTGACCTTTCACAACCGTTATGGGATTACGCTGGCCGCAGATCTGTATGAACCGGCAGGGATGACGGGGAGACTTCCGGCGATTGCTGTGTGCGGTCCGTTTGGTGCGGTAAAGGAGCAGTCCTCCGGATTGTATGCCCAGACAATGGCTGAAAAAGGATTTGCGGCAATTGCTTTCGACCCTTCTTTTACCGGTGAGAGCGGCGGGAGCCCGAGATATGTAGCTTCCCCGGACATCAATACAGAGGATTTTCAGGCGGCGGTGGATTTTCTGTCTGTAAAGGACAATGTCGATACGGAGAAGATCGGTGTGATCGGAATCTGCGGGTGGGGCGGCATGGCCCTCAATGCAGCGGCGATTGATACAAGGATCAAAGCTGCGGTGGCATCCACGATGTATGATATGACCCGTGTCAACGCAAAAGGATATTTCGATTCTGAGGACAGCGAAGAAGCGCGCTATGAAAAGCGCAGGGCATTAAATGCACAGAGGACCAAGGATTATAAAAATGGGACTTATAAGCCGGCAGGGGGTGTGGCAGATCCGCTTCCTGAGGATGCTCCGTTTTTTGTAAAGGATTATTATGATTATTATAAGACCGGACGCGGATATCATAAACGATCTCTGAATTCTAACAGCGGTTGGAATATGACATCTTCGCTGTCTTTCCTGAATATGCCGATTCTGCAGTACAGCAGCGAGATCCGCAGCGCGGTGCTCATCATTCATGGGGAGAGGGCTCATTCCTGTTATTTCAGCAAGGATGCATTCCAGAACCTGAAGGGGGACAATAAAGAGTTGATGCTCATACCAGGGGCAGTTCACACAGACTTGTATGACCGGACGGATGTGATCCCATTTGATAAGATGGCGGAGTTCTTTCGGGAGAATCTGAAATAAAGAGCAGTTTTAACCTGCGGCGTATAGAAGCCGAAACTATAGAAAAAATCTATAAACAGAGAATTTGATTAAGAATTTGAATTAGACAAGAAAGTTCTTTTTTATTAATATTTGATTTAGTAAAGAAGGGATTTTCTATGAGTAACAGTAAATGGTATAAGATTATTTTTGAATCCCTTTCTGAGAAGAAAGGGATTCAGCACTTTGTAGAACAATTATATTTGAATTTCCATGTTTCGATTTTAGTTTTGGATTTTTCGGGGAAGATCGTCGCCTCTTCGGTCACAGAGGAACTAAAGGTAGACAGAGACCGGGAATACAAAACCGGTGACAGTATTTTGGTATCTGACCTGAAAAAGCAAAGAAGGGAATGTGAGGATAATCCAGAGATCCTTGTGGATGAAGGAGTATACATTATAAATGAACCGATTATGCGAAAGGGCGGGATCATAGGATATACAGTTATGCTTTTTTATCAGAGAGAAAAAGCAGAGGAGTTCTTGGTGCTGAATAAGATTCTGGCACAGGCAGCAGAGGTTGAATGGAGTGAAAGAGGCGTCATTGTTTATTATGGGAAGACAATGGAGGAACTGCTCTATGCCAGGATGGTGTTTGAAGACGGGGATTATGTGGATGCCGGCCTGGAGGAAATGCTGCCCCCTGGATATTATCTGTGCCTGCTGGAAGAGTTGGATGTCAGGGAGATGCAGAAGGCTTATAAGGAAATTCGGGAATGGAGGTCAGATCCTCTTGTGTGGGCGGAGGACGGCTATCTGTATCTTCTCTTCTGGGGAGTGAAAAGGCAGGCGGAAGAGACATTGGCCTGTGAGGTGAAAAGGGTGTCAGGGGAAAAAGGACGTGTGGCGTTCAGTGAATATTTTACCGCTATTGATATCTGTGCGGCCAAGAAAGAGATTCTGAAAAGGATGTTTACCGTCGGGGAAGGCGGGATGCTGACGGAGAAAGAATACTATGCCAGGGTCATCTATTCCTGTGCTGCAGATATTTTGGGCAAGGACATTTATAAGAATTTTCGGATGTACCGACTGAAGGATGAGGAGCGATGGACGTTAAAGACATTCTTGCAATCAGGGAATCAATTGAAGAAAACAGCGGCGGCGCTGAATATCCACAGGAATACATTAGTTTACCGGCTGATGAAGATACAGGAGGTTCTGCAGCTTAACATTAATGATGTGAAGACAAGCCGGGCACTTTTGGCAGAATTAATGATCTATGAAATCTATCAGGAAAACACATTGGAAAAATAGGGGAAAAGGAAATATCATGAAGATAAAGAAGGATCTTCCGTCCATCTTTGAGGAGTTCGGGGAACAAAGAAAGAAATCATTTTTAGAGATCAAGAAATATAAGGAACAGAATATACCGGTCATTGGAATGTATTGTGCATATTTTCCGGCGGAACTGGCATTTGCCATTGGCGCAATACCAGTGGGGCTTTGCTCCTTCTATGAAGAGACAATACCTGCGGCGGAGCGGGTGATGCCAAGGACCGTATGCCCGCTTGTGAAATCCAGTTATGGATTTGCGGTGGAGGACAAATGTCCGTTTTTTTATTTTGCGGATGTGATCGTAGGTGAGACTACCTGTGACGGAAAGAAAAAAATGTATGAGTTGATGGCAGAGTTTAAATAAGTACATGTCATGCAGCTTCCTCATTCTCAGACGGAAGAAAGCCTGCGGTATTGGAAACAGGAGATTATCAGGACTAAGGAGTATCTGGAGGAATATTTTCAAAAAGGAATCACGGATGAGAAAATTCGGGAGGCGATCAGGCTTAACAATTCTATACGAAGGGCGCTTAAAAAGCTTTACAGCGTAATGAAGCTGCAGCCGGCGCCTATTAGTGGGATGGATCTGCACAAGGTCTTGATGGGAAGCAAGTACCGGTTTGATTTTCGCAATACACCTGCTGTGGTAGATGCGATCACGGATCAGATTTTAACGGAATATTATGCAGGAAAAATAAAAAAAAGAAGGGATTCGGATTCTGGTCACAGGCTGCCCCATTGGAGGGGACACGGAAAAGGTGATCCAGGCAATTGAGGGCAATGGAGGCGTGGTGGTTGCGTTTGAAAGCTGCAGCGGAGCAAAGTCTATGGATCGGTTGATTGACGAGGATGATCCGGATCCCTACGAGGCAATCGCCAGGAGGTATCTGAATATTGGCTGTGCGATTATGACTCCCAATGACTGCAGGATCGAGTTGATTGACCGGCTGGTTGAGGAATTCCATGTACAGGGGATTGTTGAGATGGTTTTGTCCGGGTGTCATTCTGCAGGGATAGAATCTTTCAGCATGAAACGATTTGTGAATGAGGAGAAGCACATCCCCTATTTGATGATTGATACGGCGTATTCAGCTGCCGATTATGGGCAGCTGAATACAAGGATCGGGGCATTTATCGAAATGATATTTGACACAGATGGGAGCCTGGGAAAAAGACTAGATATGGATTATTGTTATCAGCTTGCGTTTCAGGCGGTTACGAAGCGAAAAAGTATAGGGTCTGTGATGGAAGAATTGTATCAGTATACAAAGATTCCTATGTTCTGGGACGACCAGGGCAGCCGCCAGATTTTTGGCCCGATACAGGGGCATAACGTGTGTGGGTATCTGACCGGAGAGATAGACGGAGGCAGTGTGGTATTCGGTGTTTTGGAAGGCGGCCACCATAGAGAGATACTGGAGCAGATACTGGAGCTTTTAAGCCAGATTTATTTTATGATGAAGGAACCGGAGGTAAAAGGGCAGCATCTGGATAAGGAAGAACCGGACTTTCTGTGTCTTGCATTTTCCTGTTCAGAGAAAGAAATGAGGAGATTTGTAGAGGAAGGCTTTGGAAAACATTTTTCAGTCAGCAGGTGGAAATCCCTTCCGGGCGGCTGCGCATGCCTTCTGGAAAAACTAAAGGGAGACGAGGCGAGAAAGGAGGTTTTTGCGTATGTTCGGGATTATTGTTCGAAATATAAAGTCGGTATAGGTAATTTGTTTGATGACATGGACGACTATGAGCGTGAGACAGAAATCGTCCGTCATTTCCTTGCGGCAGCCAGGAAGATTGATGTCCAAAAAAGTGTGTATCTCATAGAGGACTATTATATGGAGATGGGATGCTACTATGCTGCGCAGATCCTAGGGAAGGAAGGCTGGAGGATCCACGAAGCAGAGGTGCTTTTGAAGGAAGATCAGGAGAAAGGTACACACCTGTATGAGACCCTGTTCCAATATCTTCGAAACGGAAAGAATACGACACAGACTGCAAAGATTCTGGAAATACATCGTAATACACTGCTTCACCGTATTTCACAGATTCAGGAGCTGTTAGGGGAGGATCTTGGGAATGAGGAGTTCTCAGGGAGAGTGTTTGGTGCCATGCTGCTGAAGGCATTGGGATAACGGGATTGAAAGGCACACTTATATTTGTATGTTGTCACCGGTGTGCACAGCATACAAAAAAAAGAAGGAAATTGAGAATTGCTCACGATGATAAAGCAAACCAATAATGATATGATAATAAGAACAAATGATATTATTATACACAGGAGGAAAGATAATGAGAAGAAGATTTGCGAGTATACTACTGGTTATGGCTTTGAGTCTGGGCATGGCTCTTACGGGCTGCGGAGGTAAAGAAAAGGTTAAGGAAGAAAAAAAAGCCTGCAAATAAAAAGTCAAGGCTAAATTGAAAGAACATTGAAAATTTTA
>CANSCI010000072.1 GCA_947645355.1 uncultured Dorea sp.
CATCACCTTGATCCGTCAGAAGCTGCCGAAATATGTGGAGGCAGGTTCTTATGATATTCAGGTATTGACGCCTATGAGAAAAGGCCTTCTCGGCGTGGAGCGGCTGAACCGTATTCTGCAGGAATACTTGAATCCTCCGGAAAAGGGGAAGGAAGAGAAAGAATTCGGGGACCGTTTGTTCCGTGAGGGTGATAAGGTAATGCAGATCAAGAATAATTACCAGCTGGAATGGGAAGTTTCCACGAAATATGGGATGACAGTGGATAAAGGCCTCGGTATATTTAACGGGGATATGGGGATTATCCGAACGGTCAATACGTATGAAGAATCAGTTACCGTGGAATTTGATGAACACCGAAAGGTGAAGTACCCTTACAGTTTGTTGGAAGAGTTAGAGCTTGCCTACGCAATTACCATACATAAGTCCCAGGGAAGCGAATATCCGGCGGTGGTGATCCCTCTTTTGCAGGGACCAAGGCAGCTCTATAACAGGAATCTTCTGTATACTGCAGTGACAAGGGCCAAAAAGTGTGTAACCCTTGTGGGGAGTGATACTACATTTCGGGAAATGATTCGAAATGCAGATGAGCAGGCGCGCAATACAAGTCTGTCTGAACGAATCCGGGAAATCATATTTTGAGATGTAAACATTTCATAAATTCTATTTTAAAGCTATTCTGGCCGGAAGTATGTCCTTTTTGCAGGAAGGTGCATAACACGGGCATCTGTCCGGCCTGCAGGAAAAAGCTGGAGCAATTATTTGTCAGAGATCCAAAGTGTATGCGCTGCGGCAAACCAGTCCGGCATGAGGAACAGGAATATTGCCGTGATTGTGCACATACATATCATTATTATGACAGGGGAGCCGCTCTATGGCTCCACAAGGAACCTGTCAGCACATCCATTTATCAGTTTAAATATCACAATCAGCGGAGGTTCGGATTATATTATGCCAAGGAGATGGCACAGCACTATCAAAACCTGATTCGGTCATGGAGCCCGGAGGCGGTCATCCCTGTTCCGCTGCATATACATAGAAGAAGAAAAAGAGGCTATAACCAGTCTTTGATTGTAGCCGAACAGCTGGGGAGGATACTTGGGATTCCGGTGGCTGATGAATTAGTTGTGAGAGTTAAAAATACCAGCCCTCAGAAGCAGCTGAATCACAGAGAAAGGGAAAAGAATGTGCAGGAAGCATTTGCACTGAACTACCGCTTGAAGGGTGTAAAAAGTGTACTGGTGATTGACGATATTTATACGACGGGAAATACAGTGGACGAAGTAGCGAAGGTATTAAAAAGAGCCGGGGTGGAAAAAGTCTATTTTTTAACTATAAGTATTGGACAAGGATACTGATATTTGTTATACTAAAAATGATGTTTAAATATTGAAAATATATTTTGAGGTGTACTATGTTAGACGAAAACAGAGTGAAATTGATGACCAGACTTGCACTGTATGAGCAGACAGAGGGAAAAGAGGACTTTAAAATCAGTGAATATTATAAATCTGACTATATCGGGATGCATGTCATCTGTTCTGTCTTATGGGTTACCGTGGGTTATGTCTGCGTGGGGGTGCTGGTTGTTCTTGCCGGACTTGAAGATCTGATGGCAAAAATGTCCATGGGACTTCTGGTGACTCTGCTGATCGGAGCGGTGGCGGGGTATCTTGTTACGGTAATTATATTTGGTATTGTGACCAGCCATGTTTACAATAAGAAACACCAGAATGCACGGCAGAGGGTAAAGCTTTTTAACCACGATCTGATAAAACTGCTTAAGTTATATGAAAAGGAGAAAAATTAAGATGGATAGTTTATTCGTATTTCGGGAAAAGCTGCAGGAAGTATATGCAAAACATTCCAGGATCTTCGATAAGGTTCTTCAGTTTATCGTTGCGATCGTAACATTTTATCTAATCAATGATAATGTGGGATTTATGAAGATAGCGTCTTCTCCGGCGGTTACACTGGCATTGGCAGTTATCTGTACGTTCTTCCCCATGAATATCACCATCATTGCGGCGACCGCGTTGATACTTGCACACATGTTTGCAGTGTCATTAGGCGTTCTGGCGGTGACGGCTCTGGTATTTCTGGTAATGTATATTTTTTACTTCCGCCTGACTCCGAAGATGGCGTTTGTGGTATTAATTACACCGATCGCGTTTATGTTTAAGATCCCTTATGTGATACCGCTTGTATATGGTTTGATTTCTGTACCGGTATCCTTGATTGCAGTGAGCTGTGGTACGATCGTCTATTATATGATGCAATACGTGAAAAAGGCGGCGCCCGGTCTGGAGGGCAAGGGCAAGGACGGGTTTATGACCCAGATCTCCGCTTATGTGAAGCAGGTCTTCCAGAACAAAGAGATGTGGGTGGTCATTGCCGCATTTATTATCTGCCTGCTGCTGGTATATACAATTCGGAGGCAGTCGGCAGACCATGCATGGAAGATTGCCATCGTGATAGGGGCTGTTATTAATGTTGTTATTATTGCGGCAGGGGACGTTGCAATTGGTGTGCATACATCTTACACATCTCTTATAGTAGGAAATATCGCAGCTGTAGTGGTAGGGCTTATCCTGGAATTATTCTTCTTTTCCGTGGATTATGCAAGAAGTGAGAACCTGCAGTATGAGGACGACGAATATTACTATTATGTGAAGGCAATTCCGAAGCTGTCTGTTGCATCCCCGGAGAAGACTGTAAAGAGGATCAACGAGCGGCAGGAGACAGAAATCATTGATACAGATGAGGTTCGCCGAAAGAGCAGAAGAGGCGGAAAGGTTCCTAAGGGAAGAGAACTGCGCGAGGTAAAAAAGGCAAAGAATGCCAAAGGCGGCGCAGTTCCGAAAAAGAGGACGGAACCGCAGAGCGGGCCTTCTGTGAAAAAGCATGATATTGACGAAGTAAATAAAATGCTTTTGACACAGGGCCTGAAGCAGGATCTGGATTTGAAAGGATAGTACAGCCGGTCCTAAGTAAAATGACGGCGCGGTTTATTTTCCGTAGTATGGTTGTCTTTTTCTCAAAAAGTAAAACTTATTAAGAAAAAAGAAGGAGGTGACAATAATGGAGCAGCGTATTTCCCAGTTTTTACAGCAGTATATGGCCGGGGTGTATTTCCCGAATATTCGGATTACGGATGTTTTGGAGGTATTGATTATTGCATTTGTAATCTATCAGATTATGATCTGGATCAAGAATACCAAGGCGTGGATGCTGCTAAAGGGGATTACTGTACTTGCTGTATTCATTTTTGTTGCTATGCTTTTGCAGATGCATACCGTACTTTTTATTGTACGGAATACTGTTACAGTTATGGCTACGGCTGCGGTCGTGGTATTTCAGCCGGAACTACGGCGTGCGCTTGAGAAGCTGGGCGAGAAGAGTTTTTTCGCTTCGGTGGTACCTTTTGATACGTCCAGAGACCGTGTCAGGTTCAGCGAAGAGACGGTGGATGGCATTGTAGATGCAGCTTATAGTATGGGACGTGTGAAGACGGGTGCACTGATCGTTGTGGAGCAGGCGATTCACCTGACGGAGTATGAGAGTACCGGTATCCGCATGGACTGTATTGTATCTATGCAGGTATTGATCAATATATTTGAGCACAACACGCCTCTTCATGACGGCGCAATTATCATACGCGGGGATCGGATCGTCTCCGCTACGTGTTATCTTCCGCTGTCAGACAACATGGGGCTGAGCAAGGAGCTGGGGACACGGCACCGTGCGGCTGTAGGTATGAGCGAAGTCAGTGACGCACTGATCGTTGTAGTGTCTGAGGAGACAGGTGCAGTGTCTGTCGCACAGGGCGGAAGGCTGAAGCGTAATGTCTCAAGAGAGGAATTGCGTGCAAGCCTGGAATATATCCAGAACAGGAAAACCGATGCAAAGAAAAAATGGGGACCTTTGTGGAAAGGAAGGCATAAGAATGAAAGAAAGACTAGCGAATAATTGGGGTCTTAAGATATTAGCCTTTCTTGTAGCGGCCTTGCTTTGGTTTATAGTGGTTAATATCGATAACCCGATCATAGATCAGACTTACAGTGATATCCCGGTGAATGTGATCAACGCAGAGGTTCTTGCATCGGAGGATTCACCAAAGACATATCAGATTGTGGATAATACCCAGACTGTAAATGTTACCGTGCGTGCGAAGCGTTCGGTGCTCAGTAAGATCAGTCCAGAGGACATTATAGCAGTTGCAGATATGAAAGAACTTGTCCTGGAATCGCAGATCCCTATTCAGGTATCTGTAAAAGGGCATGAATATAAAGAAGCATATTCTAATCCGAGAAATCTCCAGATCCACCTGGAGGATGAGGAGACGAAGAAATTCCCGATCGTGCCGAGGACTACAGGCACTGTGAGGGATGGTTATGTACTTGGCAACATCCAGGCAGTTCCTGAGCGTGTATCGATCCGGGGACCGAAATCTGTGATTGACAAGATCAGTAAGGTGGAGGCTTCAGTGAGCGTTTCCGGACTTTCGCAGGATACTGTCCTGCCGTCTGAGTTGATATTGTATGATCAGGACGGCAATAAGATTGATCAGCAGTTGTTAATAAATAATCTTGGTACAGAAGGTGTGGGCATCAGTGTCCAGCTTCTTAATACCAAGAATATCCCGATTGTTTTTGATACATCAGAGATCATTGCAGGGGAAGGCTATGAATTCTCCGGAATGACATACGAGCCCCGGGAAGTGAAGGTGTGCGGGGAGGAGTCAGCACTGAAGAGGATTACCGAGATCCGGATCCCTTCCTCTGTGCTGCGCATGAAAGGGCTTAAGGAGAAGACGGAGCAGATTATAGATATCTCCAAATATCTGCCGGAGGACATACAGCTTGTGGAAGAAAACGGAGAGTCTGTCGTTGTAACGATCTCGGTGGAGAAAGACGGAACAAAGTCATTTGAAGTGACGGTAGGGTCTATTGTAGTAGATAATCTGAAAGAGGGCCTGATTATGCGCTTTGAGATGGCAGAAGCATTGGAGATATCTGTCAGAGGCCCTAAGGAGACTCTTGAAGCAATAGACATAGGTTCAAGCATCAGCATTGATATGGGAAAATACTCAGACCCCGGGGTTTATGATGTTCCTGTTAAGGTCTCACTTCCAGAGCATTGTGTACTGGAAAAAGAAGTGCTTGTGAAGGTAGTGCTGGAAGAATATGAATAAATAATAGAGAGAATAGGGCGGGTGGATAATATGGTTAAGCAGGAAGTGACGATCAAGAATCCGACAGGCCTTCATTTGAGGCCGGCTGGAATATTCTGCAATACGGCAAGCTATTATAAATGCAAGGTAATGTTTCAGTATGGAACGATGACAGCAAATGCCAAAAGTGTCCTGAGCGTGTTAGGAGCATGTATTAAGAAAGGGGATAAGATCACATTGATCTGTGAAGGCGAGGATGAAGAAGAGGCCATGAAGGCAATGGTAGATGCTGTGGAGGATGGATTAGGAGAATAGAAGTGATAAAGAAAAAAGAAGCAGTTATTCCGGTTGTAAGGGGTGGCTGCTTTTTTTGTGCACATCTTAGACCAAATAATACAAAGTGTGACGTATTTCGACAAAGCGTGACTATGGATACCATGATCTAAAATAATATAGTAATTTTATATATCATACGTGTTTTCTCAATGAAGTCAAAAGGAGTAAGAAGTGAAAGACAGAACAGAATATATTTATATTCAGAAAGAGGATCATATATGGGAGAAGGTATTGTTGGAGGATATATACTATATAGAGACGTTAAAGTCAACACATTACTGTCAGATTAAGTATAGAGAAGGGGTAGGAAAGATCCGGGCGGATATTACTCCCCTGTATGAGGAATTTTCACCGTGGCTTTTCCGGACGAAGGCTTCAACCCTGGCAAATCTGGATAAGGTGCAGAAGGTGGATATACAGAACAGACTTTTATATTTTGAACAGGATATCTATTGCTCCTATGCACAGCGTGTGTCGGGAGAACTAAAGAGAAGGCTGAAGATTAAAAATTACAGGAATTACGGAGGAGGAGAAGATGAGCAGTCTGCCGGGGCTTCCATTTGAAAAAAACAGATATTACGGCGGCAAGATGCTGACATCAGCAGATTTTTGCGCAGAACAGAGTTATGTGGACGGAAAGCAGATGTTTCTGAATGTTGTTACATGGGGATCTGGAATATTATGCGGGTTAGCGGTGAAACGGCTGGATGACAGTTCATTTCTGGTAGACAGTGGTGCCGCCATAGATGGTGCAGGACACCTGGTTGTTGTAGAAAAAGCGTGTGTAAAGACTTTCTCTTCTTTCAGAGGATCTGACGGCCTGAAGGGGAAATCAGCAATTCTGTATCTGGCTTACGCACAGGAGGAGGTGCAGGAAGTAAGAGCAGTTAACCGGTATGACGGCCAGGATGAATATCAGAAAAACCGGATTCAGGAAACGTATGAATTTTATCTGGAAGACTGGAAGGAAATGGATGAAGAAAAAGAAGACCGAAGCTTTTTTGCAGAGACGTCTGTGGTAAGGAATAAAGATTATGTGGTCAGCATGCGTGTGCCGAGATATGCCAGCAGAGGAAAAGCGGTGCGGCTTTCTGTCCGGATACAGAAACTTTCGGATGCAGAATTGCCGTTTGAATTCTATGGATTTCTTCAGCTGCCGGCATTTATGACTGAGAACGGAGAGAAGGAGATTGATATAGGCTGTCAGGAAATTTGTCTGGAAAAAGGGGATTTTTATTGCCGCGATTACTGGATCCTCCCGGATCATGAAGACATTGGGGAGACAGAGATCTTCCTGAAGCCCGATACTGTCAGGGCACTGGCAGGTACAGAAACCTGCAGTTTCCGGAAGAATGCAAGGCTGCATGTGACTTTTACGAAAGACAGTCCCAGGGTGCTGGCAAAGAGGATGGCAGGAAGAGCCAGTCTTGATGATGCTGCGGGAAAACAGGGGGGTATCCCCCTTGCTGTTCTGGAACTGGAAGAAAAGGAAGACTGCTTGAGTGTGAGCTGCATCCATGAGGCGGATGTAAGAAGTTATATCTCTGTTCCGTGCCGGGAAGAGGAGCAGGAAGGCTATCTTTCCTGGTACAAAGATCCGCCCAGGTTTCGGACAGACAGTAAGCCGGAGCCGGACAGTGGAGAAGAAGGCGCGGATTCAGACCGCGGCAGCGTTCAGCCGGAATCTATGATACGGGGCGGGATGCTGGAGATCCCGCTGGATATTAAGATGAAAAAGGGTCAGGTCTGTTATTCTGAGGAGATCGTACATGGGCTTGGGCCGGGAAATGTATATGTAGATGTAGGGATTCTGTGCGGGGAGAATACAGTGGTGTATGGGGATGTCTACGGAGGATAAGCTCAAGTTGTGGAATTTTCCCAATGTTGCTTATAAACCTTCCCTTTTTTACCGGCTGTCTCCGGTGCCTGTGGAATCAGAATTTGTCAGAAAGGTGGAACGGGTCAGAAAGGCAGAGATCCGGGTAAACTGATGGAAGAGAGGATTCAAAGCATCCTGTGGGTGCAGGAATATAAGGAGCAGCCAGACAGGCTGTTGATCTACGAGGAGGAATATGAGCGGCTTCTGCATATGGAGGAGCGGAAGCAGGGAGGGGTTCCGGGAGTTGTCGTGCTTAAGGGGAGGACGGGAAGCGGAAGGAAGTTCCTGATGGGACATCTGGCTTATGTGTGCAGGAGAAGGGTAGCCTATGTGTATATGGATGCTCTGTATGACTGCTTTGCAGATCTGGGGCAGCCGGCCGCGGAACTTTTGAAAAGGTTTCTGGATGCATCTGGAGACTGGCTGTGCCTGATAGACGAAAAAGACGAGGAAGAGCAGCGGGGGAAACGATTTAAGAGCCTTCTTGGCCTGCTGTTTGACGTGGGAATATCATGCTATGTGCTTACCGATCAAAAGCTTTCGCTGCCGGATTCCGGTTTCTGCAGCTGTGCAGAGGTTTGGCTGCAGGAGCCGGATCTTCGGGGACGTGTGAGACTGTGGGACTATTTTCTCAGGCAATATCAGGTCTCCCCGGAAGTGGATGCCGGCGGATTGGCCGGCAGGTATCGGCTGAATGCCGGGGAAATAGTCCGGGTGCTGGTCTCGGCCGGGCGGTACCGGGACGGAGAAGAGAGGGACACACTGTGCGAAAGGGATATCCGGCAGGCGATTTTCGGTTACCAGGAGGAGAACCTGGGAGCATATGCCCAGAAAATCCCGGCTGTCTATACCTGGGAGGATCTGGTGGTGGATGAACAGGTCAGGAAAAAACTGGAGGAAATCTGCGACCAGGTGAATTACCAGAGTGTTGTAGGGGGAGATTGGGGCTTCTATAAAAAGAAGCCTTACGGGAGGGGCATAAGCGCCTTGTTCTACGGCCCGTCCGGTACCGGGAAGACGATGGCTGCCCAGGTGATTGCCGGTGCGCTTGGCCTTGAACTCTACCGGGTGGATCTTTCTCGGATGATGAGCAAATATATTGGTGAGACACAGAAAAATATCAGCTGTCTGTTTGAGCAGGCGGCATATATGAATATTCTTCTTCTTTTTGACGAGGCAGACGCATTTTTCTCAAGGCGTACCAGTGTGAAGGATTCCCATGACCGGCATGCCAACGCAGAGGTGGCCCATCTGCTTCAGCAGCTGGAGGATTATGAGGGGGTGGCCATCCTTACCACGAACCTGAAGGACAATATGGATGATGCTTTTCGCAGAAGGATCCGGCAGATGGTGGAATTTTCCCTGCCGGGGCCGAAAGAGCGGCTGAGTCTCTGGGAGAAAGCCATCCCTCCGGAGGCTCCCAGAAAAGAGAAACTAAGGATTGAGACATATGCACAGCGGTTTGAGATCAGTGCGGGCGAGATCCGGGAGGTTCTTTTGCAGGCAGCTTTCCGGGCAGCCGCCGAGGGGGGAGGCATTGCAAACTGCCATATCCGGGAGGCACTTAAGGACTGCTATCTAAAGTATGGGAGGGTCTTGCAGGAGGAAGAATTCCTGTAGAAATATACCCCGCAGGATGTAGAGTCTGCGATCCCTCAAGGCGGAAGTAAGAAGGAGACCTTTCAGGAAACAAATTGGACAGAGGAGGAAATCATTATGGCACTGGCAGTAGCGGCAGGGGCCGTTCTGACCTGCCCGTTCGGCTCCGCGCCGGGGCAGCTTATGGTAACCTCACAGTATAAGGTCCTGGCAGAAGGGAGGCCTGTGGCCACCTTCCGGGACAATGTGGGGATGGTAAATATTACCGGGTTTGGCTTGTGTACGTCCCTTGCCAATCCACAGGTGGCCGCAGCCACCGCGGCGGCGCTTGGGGTGTTGACGCCTCAGCCGTGTATGTTCCAGCCCGCAGGCACATGGGTCTGGCCCGGGGCGATGCCTCTTGCCGGGGGCGTTCCTTGTGTATGCAGTGATTCGAAAATCATGTGTGCAGTGGGGATGGGGCTTTTGTCTGTCGTAAATCCAGGACAGACAAAGGTTGTTGTATAGACAAAAGACAGTTTGGCGTGGCAGTCGGAGATATTGTGTGAATTTCCGGGAGTGATGAAGGGAGAAAAAGTATGTATCAGTATGATGCGGGACAAAAAAAGGAAAATGTCAGGAAGATCAACCGGACAGGTATCCCGGATGCCATGAAGAGAAAGGCGGAACAGAAATCAGGCCTCTCTTTCGATGACGTCAGGGTGCATTATCATTCTGAAAAGCCTGCCCGGTTTGCAGCGCTTGCCTATACACAGGGGAACAATGTGTATCTAGGTCCCGGACAGGAGCGGCATCTTGGACATGAGTTGGGACATGTAGTGCAGCAGATGGAGGGGAGAGTGATACCAGGTACCCGGATCGGAGGGGTGCCTGTGAATGACGATGCAGGGCTTGAGCGGGAGGCAGACGGTTTTCTCTAGGGAAAGCTGCGAAAGGGCATTCATAAATTCTTAATGTTTTCAAGCCTTGTATAAATTGCCTTTCCGAAAGTTCCCTGCTATAATCAGTTTGTGGCGTCAGCCGCCGACATTTTCAGAAGGCAGGGGGTGTCCCTTGGCCGCTGAGGATACTTATAGCAGATACGATTGAGGGAAGGCAGACATATGGAATACAGAGACCAGTTAAAATATATCAAATCACATCAGACGGGCGGAGGGAAAAAGCGTCCGGACAGAAAACGGAAACCAGACAGGGTGCAGGAGTACCGCGCAGAAAGAAGATCAGAGCGGCGCGCAGAGAAAAGACAGAGGGGGAAGACGGACAGATACGAAGAAAAGGGACGGAAAAAAGGCCGGCAGGAAGATCACAGACCGGGCAGAATCAGCCCGGTGAACAGGCTGCTGTGGAAGGTTCAGTTTTTGGCGTCTGTGTTTTTATTTGGCGCAATGGCTGTTCTGGGGCTCCTTCCCATGAAATATATGGCCGGGCTTCTTCTCATTCTGGCAACGCTGTTGCTGTTGGTAAGAGGAATGCAGAAAAAAGCGGCAAGAAGCAGGAAAAAGACATCCTCGGGGAAAGGGTTGGCTCTGATCGCCAGTGTGCTGATGATTGTGACGGGTTTTTATTCATTGAAGGTAAATGCGGCGATCGATAAGATCGCAGTCGGGGAGGAGAGCGGTAATTACAAGGAGGAGCATGCACTGTCAGTGACGGACAGGCCGTTTAACGTATATATCAGCGGGATTGACGTGTACGGAGAGATCACGAAGGAGAGCCGCAGTGACGTCAACTTGATCGCTACGGTGAATCCGAAAAAACATAAGATCCTGCTTACCACAACTCCAAGGGATTACTATGTGAAGATCCCGGGTGTGTCCGGAGATCAGAAGGATAAGCTGACTCATGCCGGAGTCTACGGGATCGACACATCCATAGCTACGCTGGAGAACTTGTACGGGATCGATATTCCCTTCTATGTGCGGGTGAATTTTACCTCTGTGGAGGAGATCGTGGATGTGCTGGGAGGCGTGGATGTGGAATCTGAACTTGCATTTACCACAGGGGAGGAAGCAGGAGTCGTTATGGACGTAAAGGAAGGGAAGAATCATTTTAACGGGAAGGAGGCTCTTGCATTCGTCAGGGAGAGAAAAGCGCTTCCTACCGGGGACAACCAGAGGGGGAAGAACCAGCAGGCCCTGCTTACGGGGCTGATCCGGGAGACTATGTCGCCGAAGATCCTGCTTCACGCCAACAGCATGATTAACAGCGTGGCCGGGAACGCAGATACGAACATGTCGGAGAAACAGATGAAAGCACTGATCCGGATGCAGCTGGGGGATCTGAAGGGCTGGGAGATCGAGTCAGTGGCGGCTGCCGGGGACGATACCGGGAAGAAGAAATGCTATTCCTACAGTGGAGGACCGCTGTATGTGACAGTGCCGGATGAGGGGTCCGTGGAGGAGATTAAGGGGAAGATGAGGGAGAATATGTAAGAACTAATTTTTGGAAACATGAATTTTCCCCTAAAGTATAGAAAAGTTTATAAAAACATGTTAATATAAAAAATATGTTGTGTTAACTAAAAAATATACCGGTATTTGTAAGAAGGTATTTATAGATAAAGGAAAGGAGTTGAAAAAGCCGTGAAAAAGAGGAGTGCTGCGGTATTGTCGGCAGTGTTATTATCATTACTGCTGTCTTCTGCTGTTGTTTATGCAGAAGGGGATCTTCCGGAAGATTCCGGGGATCAGAATCATAAAATTGAGGATGTACAAAAACAAGAAGGTAAGGATGAATCCGGGGAGAGTCAGGCAGATCCGGGGCAGGTTCCGGAAAATACAACATCTGATGCGCAGATGCAGACAGGGAGACAGAATGTCCCGCCGGCGCAGGATACGAAGGAGAATGCAGCAGGCAGTCCGGCAGCTGGTTCTGTAAAGAAACCATATGGATGGGATTATGACCAGGCAAATCAGAAGTGGTATTTTTATAACCAGCAGGGTGATAAAGGGTACGGATGGCTTAAGTGGAGCGGCAAATGGTACTTTTTTGATAAAGACGATGCACAGTATCCGTATGCAATGGTAACCGACCGCAAGATTGAGACGGGAGGTTCTACATATTTCTTTGACGCAGAAGGAGTGATGCAGACCGGCTGGGTCCTTCGCCGAGGGGAAGGCTGGTACTATACGGACAGCAACGGAGTTATGGCTGTCGGCTGGCAGAAAATCTACGGAAAATGGTATTATTTAGACTCTAAGAATACAACGAATCCGGGATTAATGGCGGCAGACTGCCAGCTGGATATCAACGGAACCTCATACTTTTTTAATGGAAGCGGAGTGATGCAGGTTGGCTGGGTTTTCAGGAATGGGGAAGGCTGGTATTATGCCAATCCGGGCGGAGCCAAAGTAATGGGCTGGCTGCGTGTAGGAAACATATGGTATTATCTTGATCCGTCTGATGGAAGCCATCCAGGGCTCATGCTTGCAAACTGTGAGAAGAATATCGGAGGCGCTGACTTTGGGTTTCACGCGTCAGGAGCAATGTGGGCAGGCTGGATCAAAAAAGCAGACGGCTGGCGTTATTATGACGAGAATTCGGGGCAGATTGTATCCGGCTGGCGATTAATTGCAGGAAAATGGTATTATATGGATCCTGCAGATGACAGTATTATGGTGTCCGGGGGCTGGGAGAAAATCGGCAGTTTATGGTATTACTTTAACAGTAATGGATCTATGGCAACCGGCTGGATGAAATCCGGCGGGCGCTGGTATTACCTTGGTTCGGACGGCGGGGCGAGAACCGGCTGGAAGGTTGTGGACAGTGACTGGTATTATTTCTATACGGCCAATGATTCCCATGGAGGACCTGAGTGTGCGATGGCCTGCAATGTAAAAATCGACGGCTGGCAGCTTACCAGCAGCGGAGCAATGGTTTCTACAGCAGAGATGAAGATGAATGCAAAGGCACAGATTTATTCCAGCAGCACCAGATATCTTATCCTGGTCGACCGAAATGCATGTAAGGTGGCAATTTATACAGGATGGTCAGGTTCATGGAACAGAGTAAAATACTGGAGTTGTTCTCCTGGAAAGCCGTCAACACCTACCGTTGCCGGGACGTTCAAAGTCGGGATCAAGGGCAGATATTTTGATTCCGGATCCGCGAGATGTCATTGGTATACACAGTTCAGAGGCAATTATTTGTTCCACAGTGTTCTTTACACTAAGAGCGGGAGAATCAGTGACGGAAGGCTTGGCATGAAATTGTCCCATGGATGTGTAAGGCTTGATATCAATAATGCAAAGTGGATCTACGATAATATCCCAAAAGGAACAACGGTAGTAGTATATTAAGCAGTATTTTTATGGAGCGATATTAGAGATCGTATTCAAAGACAGGAGAGTGTGAATGATGAAAAAAGGGAGTTTCTTTCATAAGCTGGTAAAGACGCTGCTGTTGGCGTTGACGGCTATGTTTTTTGTAGCGTTTCCGGTTTATGCCGAGGAGGAGACTGAGACAGCGGGTTCCTCCCTGGGGAAGG
>CANSCI010000073.1 GCA_947645355.1 uncultured Dorea sp.
TCATTCCCTGGTGTACATGCGCTGGATCATGTGGATTTAGAGGTGAGAAAAGGTGAAGTCCTTGCACTTATGGGCGAAAACGGTGCAGGAAAGTCTACCCTGATGAAGGTGCTGACGGGAATCTATAAAAAAGATTCCGGTACGATTACATATGAAGGAAAAGAAGTAGAGTTTAAGAATACAAGAGAGGCTCAGGACGCCGGCATCGTTATCGTGCATCAGGAGCTCAACATGCTGGGACATCTGACGGTTGCACAGAACCTGTTTATCGGCAGGGAGTTCAAAAACGGGATCCGCATCAATGACCGGAAGATGAACGAAGAGGCAAAGAAGCTGTTTGACAGGCTGAATGTTGACATCGACCCGACAGAGACGATGTCCAATCTGACGGTAGGCAAGCAGCAGATGTGTGAGATCGCGAAGGCGGTTTCCTTCGATGCGAAGGTAATTATCTTTGACGAGCCGTCCGCAGCCCTCACAGAGTCTGAGATTGAAGAAATGTTCAAGATCATCAGGGACCTTAAGAAGAAAGATATTGCAATGGTATATATTTCCCACCGTATGGATGAGATCAAGGTGATCACAGACCGCGTAACGGTTATGCGTGACGGCGCCTATGTTGGAACGCTGATCACGGAGGACTGCACAAAGGAAGATATCATCAACATGATGGTAGGACGTGTCATCTATGAGGATCCTAAGACAGAGAGCGCAGTTCCAAAGGATGCACCGGTGGT
This sequence comes from uncultured Dorea sp., assembly GCA_947645355.1. GTDB lineage: Bacteria > Bacillota > Clostridia > Lachnospirales > Lachnospiraceae > Dorea_D. The sequence continues at coordinate 738 of CANSCI010000073.1, forward strand.
TCTGAAAGTAGAGCATCTGAATGCCGGCAGGATGGTGCAGGATGTAAGCTTTGAACTTCGTAAGGGTGAGATCCTCGGCTTCTCAGGACTTATGGGCGCAGGCCGTACAGAGACGGCGAGAGCGCTGTTTGGGGCAGATCCGAAGGAGAGCGGGGATATCTATGTGAAGGGCCAGAAGGTGACCATCAACAGCCCCCAGGATGCTGTAAACTGCGGAATCGGTTATCTTTCCGAAGACAGGAAGAGATACGGTATCGTAGTACAGAAGACGGTAGCCGAGAACACGACAATGGCTGCCATGAAAGACTATATGAGCGGAATCTTTATTAATAAGAAGAAAGAAAAGGAAGTGGCTGAAAAGTATGTAGAAGCACTTGCAACGAAGACACCGGATGTAGACCAGCTGGTTGTGAACTTATCCGGAGGCAACCAACAGAAGGTTGTTATTGCAAAATGGCTGACACGCAACAGTGATATTCTTATTTTTGACGAACCTACAAGAGGTATCGACGTCGGCGCAAAGAATGAGATCTACAAATTGATGAACAAGCTGGTGGCAGAAGGAAAATCCATTATCATGATTTCCTCGGAGATGACAGAGATCCTGCGTATGAGTGACCGTATCATTGTAATGTGCGAGGGCAAGAAGACCGGTGAGCTCGATATTGCCGAGGCAAAACAGGAAACGATTATGAACTTTGCGACAAGAGAGATTGAATAGAGGAGGGATAAGAAGATGGCAAATAAAAAAGCTTTTGGTAAAATAAAAGGGCGAGAGGCCATGGTGCTGGGAATCATTATTGTAATGGTTGTCCTCTTCAGCCTTCTTAGCCCAACCTTCAGGACCTATCCTACGCTGGTAAGTGTTCTGGACAATTCGTACTATATTGCACTTATGGCATTGGGGGTTACATTCCCGCTGATTACAGGCGGCGTAGACCTCTCCATCGGTACCGGGCTGGTATCGTATGCACTGATCGGCGGATACCTGATCATTCATCAGGGCACGTCGGTTGCAGTCGGGATTATCGCATGCATCGGGATCGGTGTTCTGATCGGTGTGTTTAACGGGGCGTTGATCGCACTGATGGATCTGCCGCCGTTCCTTGCAACACTTTGTACCTGTATGATTACCCGTGGACTTGGACCTGCTCTTTGCGGCGGTTTCGGAGTTTCCTGGCCGTCAGCGATATCAGAGACAGGGGCGTTCCGTAAGATCTTCAAGTTTGTGACTGCGGACGGGACGGTTGTGCCGATCGGTATTATCTTTATCCTGGTCCTGGTAGTTATTATGTCCTTTGTGCTGAATCATACAAAGGTAGGACGCTATACGATCGCCATCGGGAGCAACAAAGAGGCAACAAGGCTTGCCGGCGTTAATGTTAAATTCTATCACATGCTGGCGTACATTATCTCAGGTCTTTTTGCCGGATTGGCAGGCGTTGCATATGCTGCTACCTATGCGACGATCTATCCTGGATCAGGAGCCGGGTTTGAGCTTGATGCGATCGGCGGGGCAATTGTAGGCGGTGTTTCCGCAAGCGGCGGTGTTGGAACGATCTTCGGAACTTTCCTTGGAGTTCTTGTAATCTGTCTGATGAAGGTCGGCCTGCCGTTTATCGGGCTTCAGGCAAACTGGCAGCAGATTTTCACAGGAATCGTGCTGATTGTAGCGGTACTTGTGGACGTGGTAAAGAAGAAAAAATAATAAGGTATGTCGTTCAAAGATGAACTGCATATAGAAAACAATTTACAAGGAGGAATGTAAACATGAAAAAGAAAGTTTTGGCCGTTTTACTTGCCGCAGCAATGGTATTATCCATGGCAGCATGTGGCGCAAAAGGCGGCGACGCAGAGAAATCTGATGGTGGAGACAGCGCAGAAGGCGGCGAGAGCAAAGGATATTCTTTCGAGATTATCGTTAAGAGTTTCCAGTCTACATACTGGCAGGCAGCTGTTCAGGGAATCGAGAAGGCCTGCAGCGAGCTTGGCGTAACAGCTAACTCCAACGGACCGGCTAACGAGTCTGATATTGCTGACCAGGTTCAGATGCTGGATGACGCAATCGAGAAAAAGCCGGATGGAATCGGTTTGGCAGCTTGTGATACAAACTCTGTACTTGACTCTCTTTCCAAAGCATTAGAAGCAGGTATCCCTGTAGTATGTTTCGACACAGGTGTTGACAATGCTCCGGAAGGTTCCGTACACGCTACCGTAGCAACAGACAACGTATCAGCTGGTGCAACTGCAGCAGAGAATATGTTCCCTGTTATCGAGGAGAAGATTAAGGCAGCTACAACAAGTGATCAGGTTAGAATCGGCGAAGTTAACCAGGATGCTACAGCACTGAACATTCAGCAGCGTGGACAGGGCTTCATCGACAAGATGCTGGAGCTTTGTACAGGAGCCGGCAAGAAGGTTGCAGTCGTTGGTAATGAGTTCTATGTAAACGCTACAGAGGGTGCAGTAGCTGAGGCTGAGGCTGAGGTTATCATCGAGGTTGGTGTTCCTGCACAGACAACTGTAGACCTTGCTTCTACAGAGGCTCAGAAGATTATGTCCAAGGACGACACAATCGCAATCTTTGGTTCTAACCAGACAACAGCTGAGGGTGTTATCACAGCAAACCAGACACTGAACAAATTAGCAACAGATCCTGAAAAGGGAATCATCGGAGCAGGATTTGACGCTGGTACACCACAGAAGGAAGCTATCAACAATGGACAGTTCATCGGTTCTGTAACACAGTCTCCATTAATGATGGGTTACGAATGTATCTACACATTAGCAAAGATCTGTGATGGCGAATCCGTAGAAGATATCCCGATGGAAGGATATTGGTACAACACAGAGAATATGGACGCTGATGATATTGCTCCAAACCTTTACGACTAATCTTTAGTAAGTAAATACGTTGAAGTATCGTATGCGTGAAGGAACCGGATTCATTCCGGTTCCTTTTAGAATCAGGACGACGGCAGGAGGAAAAATATGCTTAAAAATGCAGAGACAATGTTTGACAATATGACTGGAATGATGAAGAAACTGAAGAAAAAAGCATATGAAATAAATATGAAGCAGTTCCTGGAAAAAAATAATCATTTTTTCCTGGAGATGACAGATTATGTTGAGCATGCAGAGGATAAAGGACAGGCTGCCGCCGAGGTTGCGCAGGTTCTCGGTGAGACAGTGGAAAATACGTTTGCAAAAGGGGCGAAAAAGAAGATTCCCCCACACCTGCAGGTGGACATCAATCTTTATATGATCTATTATATTTTTCCTGCCCTCCTGAAAACAGAGCATGAGGACTGCAGACTGATCGCAGACAGCATCTGCGCAGAATGGAAGAATCGTTTTAAAAACAGCGAGATTGGGTATGCGGACTATGATTCGCTGTACAGCTCCTTCAGGGAGAAAATATTTGGTATTTTTTAGGAGAGGTTGAAAGGAGGTAAAGCCGTGGGACAGGAAAAGAAACAGGTTCTGGCGTTTGACTTCGGCGCTTCCAGCGGAAGGGCTATTCTGGCGAGGCTTGAGGACGGCAGGATCGTTATGGAGGAGGTACATCGGTTTTCCAATGATCCGGTTACGATTGGAAAGACTATGTACTGGGATACGTTGAGGCAGTTTTTTGAGATCAAGCAGGGCATTGTTAAGGCAAAACAAAAAGGCGGTTTTGACAGTATCGGGATCGACACCTGGGGTGTGGATTTTGGTCTTCTGGACGAGCAGGGGGTGCTGCTTGAGAGCGCGGTGCATTACAGGGATGACAGGACGCTGGGGATGCAGGAGGAAGTTTTTAAAGAGATTCCCAAGGAAGAGCTTTATAACCTGACAGGGAACCAGTTTGAGAATTTTAATACTGTTTTTCAGCTGTATTCACTGGTGAAAAAGAGACCGTGGCTGCTTGAGAGAGCAAGGACTCTTTTGCTTACCCCCGATCTTTTCAATTATTTCCTTACAGGAGAGAAGAAGGCAGAGTATACGATGGCCACGACGACCCAGCTGATGGATGCGAAAAACCAGGTGTGGTCGGACAGGGTATTGCATGCGCTTTCGATTCCAAAGGAGATCCTTCCTGAGATTGTATCGAGCGGTACAGTAGTAGGAGAGATCTCGGCGGATATCTGCGGGGAGCTTGGCATCAGGCCGGCAAAGGTGATTGCTGTCGCAAGCCATGATACCCAGAGCGCGGTGGCGGCAGTCCCTACAGAGGAAGAGGATTTTATCTTTATCAGCTGTGGGACATGGAGCCTGTTTGGAACAGAGTTAAAGGAACCAGTAATCGGAAAAGAATCGTTTGAATTCAATGTGAGCAATGAAGGCGGGTATGGAGATACATTTACCTTCCTTAAGAATATTATCGGGCTGTGGCTTGCACAGGAAAGCCGCAGGCAATGGATTCGCGAGGGGCAGGAGTACAGCTTTGGCGAGCTTGAGGAACTGGCGCAGAAGGCTGAGCCGTTTTTGAGCTTTATTGATCCGGATTCCCCGGAATTCAACACAGCCGGAGATATACCTGCACGGATCCGTGCATTTTGTGAGCGGACAGGCCAGAAGATTCCTGAGACGGTCGGCGATATTATGTGCTGCATCAATCAGAGTCTGGCATTAAAATATCGTTACACCCTGGAGCAGATTGAGGCCTGTACCGGCAAGCATTTCTCCATGATCAACATGATCGGCGGGGGGATACAGAGCAAGCTGCTGTGCCAGATGACGGCAAGTGCCAACGGGCGCAAGGTACTGGCAGGGCCGGTGGAAGCCACTGCCCTTGGCAATATTGCAGTACAGCTGATGGCGCTGGGCGAGATCAGAGATGTAAAAGAGGCCCGCCGGATTATAGCAGCTTCGGAGCAGACATATGAGTATCTCCCGAAGGATCAGGAAAAATGGGATGCTGCATATGAAACATTCAAAACCATTATTCAATAAAAAAGGAGGACAATGAAATGGCAGAAAACAGATTAATCGGAGGACAGCCGGTCATCGGCATCCGTCCAACAATTGACGGAAGAAGGGGTGCTTTGAAGGTTCGTGAGTCCCTGGAGGATCAGACAATGGGCATGGCTCAGGCAGCCAAGAAGCTCTTTGAGGAGAACTTAAAGTACACCAACGGTGATCCGGTGAAGGTTGTGATCGCGGACACGACGATCGGCCGTGTGGGCGAGACAGCTGCATGTGCGGAGAAATTCAGAAAAGAGGGTGTAGATATTACTCTCACGGTAACTCCGTGCTGGTGCTACGGCTCAGAGACCATGGATATGGATCCGAATACGATCAAGGGTGTATGGGGCTTAAATGCAACAGAGAGGCCGGGAGCTGTATATCTTGCTTCTGTTCTTGCTACACATGCACAGAAAGGGCTTCCGGCATTCGGCATTTACGGCCATGATGTCCAGGATGCAGACGATGCCGAGATTCCGGCAGACGTAAAGGAAAAATTACTTCGGTTCGGACGCGCCGCTGTTGCAGCTGCATCCATGAGGGGAACCTCCTACCTGCAGATCGGTTCCATCTGTATGGGTATCGGCGGATCTATCATTGATTCTGATTTTATGGAGTCATATCTTGGCATGCGTGTAGAGTCTGTGGACGAGGTGGAGATCATCCGCCGTATGACAGAGGGCATCTACGATGAGGAAGAATTTAAGAAGGCTCTTGCCTGGGCAAAAGAGAAATGTACCATCGGATTTGACAAGAATCCGGAAGAACTGCAGAAATCTGCCGAAGAGAAGGAAGAGCAGTTTGAATTCGTTGTGAAGATGGCTGTTATTATTAAAGACCTTATGGGCGGAAATAAGAACCTTCCAGAGGGACGCGAGGAAGAAATGGTCGGCCACAACGCCATCGCAGCAGGTTTCCAGGGACAGAGGCAGTGGACAGACTTTTATCCGAACGGGGACTTTGCAGAAGCAATCCTCAACAGTTCTTTTGACTGGAACGGAGCAAGAGAGCCATACATCCTTGCAACAGAAAATGACGTTCTCAACGGGCTTGGCATGTTGTTTATGAAGCTGCTGACCAATCGTGCACAGATCTTTGCGGATGTCCGTACTTACTGGAGCGGAGACGCTGTTAAGAGAGTGACCGGATATGAGATCGAAGGAAAGGCAAAGGAAGCTGACGGATTTATCCACCTGATCAATTCCGGGGCAGCTTGTCTTGATGCAAGCGGCGAGGCAAAGGATGCAGACGGAAACGGCGTGATGAAGCCGTGGTATGAGGTGACAGAGGAAGACCAGGATGCGATCCTTAAGGCTACTACCTGGAACATGGCAGATGTAGGATATTTCCGCGGCGGCGGATATTCTTCCCGTTTCCTGACACAGGCAGAGATGCCGTGTACCATGATTCGTCTGAACCTGGTAAGAGGCTTAGGACCGGTTCTCCAGATTGCAGAGGGCTGGACAGTAAATCTTCCGTTCGAGGTATCTGATGCACTCTGGAAGAGGACAGACTATACCTGGCCATGTACATGGTTTGCACCAAGATGTACCGGAAAGGGTGCCTTTAAGACCGCATACGATGTAATGAACAACTGGGGAGCTAACCATGGTGCGATCTCTTACGGACACATCGGAGCAGACCTTATCACCATGGCATCTATCTTAAGAATTCCGGTCTGCATGCACAATGTACCAGAAGAGGATATCTTCCGTCCGGCAGCATGGAACGCATTCGGAGCAGACAAAGAGGGACAGGATTACAGAGCCTGCGCAGCATACGGACCAATGTACAAATAAGGAGACTTAGAGATGTTAAAAGGAATACCGCAGATTTTATCACCGGAATTATTGAAGGTGTTATGTGAAATGGGGCATAGCGACAGGCTGGTTATCTCTGACGGGAATTTTCCGGCAGAATCTATGGGGAAAAATGCGGTCGTGATCCGCTGTGACGGGCACGGCGTGCCGGAGATCCTGGATGCGATCCTGAAGGTATTTCCGCTGGATACCTATGTGGAGAAGCCGGTGAACCTGATGGAGGTAATGCCCGGAGACAATGTAGAGACCCCGATCTGGGATACCTACAAGGAGATCATTGCAAAGCATGATGACCGCGGTGCAGAGGCAGTCGGAAATATCGAGCGCTTCGCATTCTACGAGGAGGCAAAGACCGCGTACGCAATCATCGCAACAAGCGAGTCCGCATTATACGCTAATGTAATGCTCCAAAAGGGTGTAGTTGTAGAATAGGATAAAAGAAACAATGCACTAACGCAGAAAACCGCCCGGAACCCTGCCAGGGTTCCGGGCGGTTTTCCTCATTCTCTGCATTTCAGGCCTCTGTTCTTCGTTTGTTCTTTACGAATACCAGCGCAACACAGAAAATCGCGGCCGCAAAGAGAATCTGGATGCCGAAACCGGTGTACAAGGATCGGTACTGAGACCGGCTGAATTCGGCATTGAAGCCAAGGAGCCTGTTGTTTGATTCGTACCAGTAAAGCGGCAGGAAATGTGCTGCCTTTTTTATGCCTTTTCCCAGAATATCCATATCTACAAACACACCGCAGGTGAATGCCATTCCCAGGGTTACTACATTTACCACTGCGCTTACCAGGTCCTGTCGGGTGACAAAGACACCCAGGAGAAATGCCAGTGCAAGGGAATTGAGCATGACCAGGAAGCTGTTGAACAGGTAGTACGGCAAATGAGGGTCATTCAGGCAGGAGCGCCCGTACAGGATCACCGGGAGCAGATTCAAAAGTCCCCAGACAGCAATTCCAACGACCAGATATCCAAGAAGAAGCTGAAAATTCTGCTGCCTGCCCGAGACGGAGGAGCATAAAAGCCGTCTTCTTACATCTATATTGTTAAATGCAAGAGTAATGTAACAAAGTACATAGCACAGAATTGAGAGCGACACGTACGGCAGGAACTGATAAAGGATCGCGTAATCCGGCATGGAACCTCCGTGGCCGCTCTTGTCGGCCATTGTGATCTCTGCGGTATCTCCGGTACCTTCGGTCATCTCTTTGACGGCTTCTTCAAGTGAGAACCCTCCGGATGACATGGTGCGTATGGCATTGAGAAAGGTATTGACCTGCTGATCCACATAGAAGCCGCTGCTGCTTCCTGGTATTTTGGTGACGGGAAGCTTTTTGTATTGGCCCGCAAGATATACCTTTTCAAAGTCCGCCGGGATTGTCACAAGATATTGAATGTCCCGGTAAAACATCCGGTCCTGGATGGCTGCGGGATCATCGGGAGTTTCTGTCAGGTTATGGTATTTTGCAAGGTAATCAGACAGACCCTTTGACAGAGTGCTTTGATCACGGTCGATGACCGCGATGTCAAGACTGTTTGCCTGAAAGTCGGAGATCTCGTCCTCTGTCCGTGACTGCTGTGCCATAATGGCAATTGCAACAAATATAATGATATACATGACGGCGATGGGCAGATTACGCCTGGTAATGGTCATAAATCCTCTAAATACTGTCATAGCGTTCCCTCCTGATACGATAAAATGCAGCAATAATGAACAGCAGGCTCATGGCTGCCAGAGTCAGCAGGCTCCGGATGAGAAGCTGACTGTCATTGTATACACTGATACAGTAAAATGCATCACTTAAGACTGCTGCCGGGTTGATCCGGTTGATGACAGGGCAGTAAAGCTCGATGATATGCTTCATATTGCCGAACATAAGCCCTGCCAGAAAGCTTGGAAATAAGGTCAGCGCGACTACAAATCCCGTTTTTATATTGATGGAGAATCTGGCAATACAACCAAGCACGATCCCGAGGGAGACTCCGATCATACATCCCATCAGATTCACCAGAAGAAGGACGCCGGGGCGGTCTCCAAGGCTGATTCCGAGAACCTTTGCGATATAAAGGTTGAGGATCAGGATACAGATCAGATGGACGATAAAAAGTGTGATAAAATCTATCAGGATCAAAACCAGCTTGTTGGTGGGCGTAACACTCCGCCTGGCTCCTAAGGGACTTAGGTTGGCCTGGCTGTCGTTGGAAGACTGCAGGCCGAGGAATGCGCCGCTTAAGCAGGCGTATGCGATCAATGCAAAGAAATAATGTACGTTGGGATCCAGTGTTTTTCCTCCCAGACTGGTGTCCTGGGTCATCTCCTGGTAATCCTCCATAGAACTTAAGGCAGCCTCCAGGTTTTCCGGATGGTTTATGGCGATTTTTTCTATGATGGAGGCATTTTGCAGGTATGTTTCCAGGAGAGATGTAAGGATCGTCTCCTGGATCCCGTTTTTGGAAACGGTAAGAGAGGGGGTATCCTTCACATAGTAGATGCCGAGAATCTGCTCTTCCTTGAGTGCCCGGAGCGCCTTCCCCTCGGAAGTAATGTCGGTGATCTCGATGGCGTCCCCGTCCATCTCATTCAGAAATGTCCGGAAAGCTTGTGCCTGTACGGATGTGCCGTCCTCTTCGATGACAGCCACCCGGACCATATCCCAGGGGGTCTCACCGCTTCCGGCAAGCCCGGAACTTCCGAAAGAAAAATAAAAGAGGGTGCCGAGGATTATGGGGAACAATAAGGTCCAGAATATATTTGCATAATCTCGAGTGACTTGTATGAATCGGTATTTGAATAAATGCAGCATAGTGTTCGCCTCCTAATCTCTCAGTTCTTTTCCGGTGATCTCGAGAAATACATCATTTAAGGTGGGAAGTGCAGAAAAGACCTGTCCGAAAGAGATATTTTTTTCCTGAAGGAAATTCAGGATGCGCACCAGGTTGTGTTTGGCGCTGCTTAGCCGGAGGGTCAGTACCTGCTCCTGATAGCTTAAGTCAAAGACGTGAGGAAATTCACGCAGGGCGGCAAGCTCCGGTTCGGCGAGGGAGATCGCTTCAATAGTGATGGTCTCGCCGGTCTTGATCATTTTCTTGAGTTCTTCTGTCGTGCCGGTTGCAAGCACCTGTCCATGGTCGATGATTGCGATGCGTGAACAGATCTGCTCTACTTCTTCCATGTAATGGGAGGTGTAGATAATGGTGGAACCCTGACGGTTCAATTCCATGATGCCGCTTAAGATCTTATTGCGGCTCTGGGGATCGACAGCAACGGTAGGTTCATCCAGGATGATAAGCCTCGGCTTGTGTACAATGCCGCAGGCAATATTGAGCCTCCGAAGAAGACCGCCGGATAATTTCTTCGGGCGCATTTTCTTATAATTTTCCAGGCCGGCAAATGTAATGGCTTCTTCCACCAGGCGGCGTTTTTCTTTGTCTTTGACGTAGAGGCCGCAGAAATAATCAATATTCTCCATCACGGACATCTGGTCAAAAACAGCCACATTCTGCATGACGATGCCGATGTCTTTTTTAAGGTCGTAGCTGTCGGGGGTCATCGGCCTGCCGAAGATGGTGACGGTGCCTTTGTCATATTTGAGCAGAGCCAGCAGGCAGTTAATGGCAGTGGTCTTGCCGCTGCCGTTCGGTCCGAGAAGGCCGAAGATCTCTCCTTCTTTAATATCCAGGTTTAAATGGTCCAGTGCTACAAGATCGCCGTAGCGTTTTACAAGATTTTCAATGTGTATCATGTGGTATCCTCCATATAATCAAGATTGTAAGGTTCTGTGTGTACAAAAGGTACAATCCTCTGTTATTATTTCTTGCTTGTAGTATAAAGCAGGGGCAGTTATAATGGTAGTGTCGGGTGTCATAAAAAATTGTGACAAATGTAATAAATGTGAGTGTATATTATGAAACGGATTACGGATGTATGTATTTTACTTGTATATTGTCTGGCGGCAGTTTTTTTTGTTCCGCCGGGTACAGCGTTTGTCGCTGCGTTTCTGTCGGCGCTGATCTATAGCTCTGTATGTCTCCTGAGGATTCCTAAAATCTGGCAGGTAATCCTGACAGTTGTATATGTGGGAATGGGTGCTGTTTATACAGAGTTTATTCTGTTCCTTCCGCTGATCTTATACGGCGTGCTGGAATACCGGAATAATTTACTGGCATTTTTGTGTCTGGCGGCAGGTCTTGGAACGTATTTCTACGGGGGAGCCGAGATTGCGGTATTTCTCCTGCTGGGGAGCGGGATCAGCGCGGTGTTTCAGTATCAGACGAGCCGTTATGAAGAACTTTGCCGGGAATTCAGAAAACTCAGGGACGACAGCGCGGAGCGCAATATAGAGCTCAAGGAGAAGAACAAGAACCTGATGGATAAACAGGATTATGAGATCTATGCTGCCACCCTTCGGGAGCGCAACCGGATCGCGCGGGAGATTCACGACAGTGTGGGGCATATGCTGTCCCGGGCAATCCTGATGGTTGGCGCTATGAAAGCCGCAGGAACGAAAGAGCAGGGGGAGGTTCCCGCGGAGTCTGTGCAGTATCTGGAAGAGACGCTGAATGAGGCAATGACCAGCATTCGGAAGAGTGTGCATGACTTGAGGGATGAGTCCATCAACCTGAAGGAGACTGTGGAGGCACTGGCGAAAGGATTTACGTTCTGTCCGGTGGAGTTTGTGTATGATATGGGGTATCAGGTGCCGAGGGCGGTAAAATATAGCTTTATTATGATCGTGAAGGAGGCCTTAAGCAATGTCATCCGGCACAGCAAAGCGACAAGAGTTCAGATTATTTTAAGGGAGCACCCGGGGCTGTATCAGTTAATCGTGGAAGATAACGGAGGCGTCCAGGATCCTGACGGCGCCCAGGAATCCTGGGCGGACATAGACAGAGGAAATGCGTACGACGGCATGGGACTTGCCAATATCAGGGAGCGTATGAAAGCGCTGAAGGGTACGTGTCAGATACGAAGGAGCGGCGGCTTCTGTATTTATGTGACAGTGCCGAAGTCCTGAATTCACAGGAGGCTTCTGTGACGGCCGGGGGGGATCATGGGACAGTGAAAGGAGAAAAAGCAGAATGAAGGTTGTGATTATTGATGATGATTTTCTGGTCGTAAATGCATTAAAGACGATTCTTGAGGTGAATGAGGATATCGAGGTGCCGGCCACAGGCACGGACGGGAGTGAGGCAGTCAGCTTGTATGAGGCCTGCCGCCCGGACATTCTGCTGATGGATATTCGGATGAAAACCGTGGGCGGGCTTGAGGCATCAGCAAAGCTTCTGGAGAAATACCCGGACGCCAGGATCCTCCTTTTGACCACATTTTCGGATGATGAATATATTGTAAGGGCATTGAAATATGGGGTGAAAGGATATCTTCTGAAACAGGATTATACAAGTATCCTGCCTGCGTTAAGGGCCGTGCAGATGGGGCAGACGGTATTCGGTGAGGAGATTATCTCAAAGCTTCCGGGACTTTTGCAGGAAAAAAATACCTTTGACTGGGCCGCACATGATATCAGCGAAAGAGAGCTTAAGGTGATTTCTTTTGTGGCAGACGGACTCAGCAACAAGGAGATTGCGGAAGAACTGTGCCTGAGCGAGGGTACGGTGAGGAATTATATCAGTAATATCCTGGATAAGCTCGGGCTCCGGGATCGGACACAGCTGGCAGTCTATTATCTGAAAGCAATGATTGCGGAATAGAAGAAAAGAATTAGAAATCCGAAAAACTTAAAAATATATTTGACAAATTCTTTCTGATACCTGTCTTTCGGAGTTGAATTAAAAAAATAGTGCTAAGCCATAGTTTAGAACCTA
>CANSCI010000074.1 GCA_947645355.1 uncultured Dorea sp.
TTTCCAAGAACCGGCGCCAGACTGGGTACAGACAGCCCATTGCTGAAATCAGGGAGGAGATTATAAAATCCGATCTCCGGGTTCGGAACATACACTCCTGCCATCTGGCAGATGATGCCCAGAATCCATGTAATCAGAATTCCCCACAGAATATTTCCCTTGATATTCCTGATAACCAGAATGCCGGTAATGATAATGCCTGCAACTGCAAGAATGACCGTTATTCCCACATCGTGGAAGGTTGCCTCCACACCGTTGGCCATATTATAACCGTCCAGCGAATATAATTCCACCAGCGTAGCGCCTCCGATAACGATTTTAGCATTCTGCAGGCCGATAAAAGCAATAAACAGACCGATGCCCACACTGACAGCCGCCTTCAGATTATACGGAATCGCATTGAAGATCGCCTCACGCACATTGGTAAGCGAAAGTACAATAAAAATAATACCCTCCACAAATACTGCCGTCAACGCAACCTGCCATTCATATCCCATCCCCAGAACCACTGTATATGCAAAATATGCATTCAGTCCCATCCCGGGGGCAAGGGCAAACGGGTAGTTGGCAAAAAATGCCATAAACAGTGTGCCTAACAAAGATGCAAGCGCCGTGGCCGTAAATACACCTCCCTGATCCATCCCCGCTGCCGCAAGGATGCTCGGGTTAACGGCAAGAATATACGCCATGGTCATAAATGTGGTGACACCGGCAAGTATCTCTGTCTTGACATCTGTACCGTTCTCACTTAGTTTAAAAAGTTTCTCCAGCATGTGATTTCCTCCTTCACGTCTCTCATCCACTTATGTTACTGTATCTCACGGATCCTTTTACGGAGCCCCAATACCTGGTTCGTCGGCACAGACAGTTCGTCAATTCCGATCTGAAGAAAGAACTCTGTCATTGACAGGTCTGCCGCAAGATCCCCGCAGACACTGATCGGCTTTTCCTCCAGATGTGCATTGTTTGTGACGATCCGGATCATCTTAAGAAGTGCCGGGTGGTGTGCATCATAATATTTTACGATCTTATCATTCGTTCTGTCCATCCCGAGCGTCAGCTGAAGCAGGTCGTTGGTGCCGATACTGAAAAAGTCAACCTCCCGTGCCAGCTCCCCGCTGATCATAACCGCCGCCGGCGTCTCTATCATAATACCCACCTGTATCTCTTTATTATATGCAGTTTTCTCCATACTAAGCTCTTTTTTGGCCCTCTCCAGCAGGATCCTGGCCGTCCGGACTTCGTCCACGGATGTAATCATGGGGAACATAATCGCAACATTTCCAAAAGCAGATGCCCTCAGGATTGCACGCAGCTGCGTCCGGAACAACTCTTCCTTCTCCAGAGAGATACGGATCCCGCGGTATCCGATTGCCGGGTTCTTTTCCCCGGTAATCTCAAAACACTTGGCCATCTTATCCCCGCCGAGATCGGCTGTACGGATGACGACTCTTTTCATCCCCATAGATTCCGCCGCCAGCTTATAGACAACAAACTGCTGCTCTTCAGTCGGAAGTTTCCCCCCATTTTCCATATACAGGAATTCACTTCTAAAAAGCCCGACTCCGCCGGCATCACTTCGGATCACATTTTCTATATCCTCCCGGGTGGCTATATTGGCACAGATATCGATCTTCTGTCCACTCTGTGTAATATTTTCTTTACCTTTCAGGCGCTCCAGATTTTTCGTCTTCTCATGGTTGGCATTCTGCTTCTGCCTCATGCGGGTGATCGTCGTATAGTCGGGTTCTATATAGACCTTCCCCTCAAAGCCGTCAACAATGATGGTCTTCCCTTCATATTCTGTCTTTAAAGCCTCGCCGAGGCCGATAACCGAAGGGATCCCTTTCGTCCGCGCAAGCACTGCCGTGTGGGAATTGATGGTACCATATCTTGTGACAAACCCTAAAACCTTTGTCTTTTCCAGCTGCATAGCCTCACTTGGATACAACTCCGCTGCTGCCATAATAAAAGGCTCATCTGTCAGAAGTCTGTCCTTCCAGCATCTGGAAAGAATCCGTATGACGCGGATCGACACATCCCAGACATCCGAGCTGTGCCCCTGAATATAACTTTTTTCTGTCTCAGAGCCAAACTTGGCAAGATGCTCTGCCGTCTCCTGCACCGCATATTCCGCATTCAACTTTTTCTCTACGATGATGCCTGTAATCTTATCTACAAACTCGGAATCCTCCGCGATCTGCTGCTGCATCTCAAAAATCGCGGCATTTGCCTCTCCTACTTCCCGCACGGAATTGCTGTAAAGCAGACCAAGCTCCATAATTGCTTTTTCTCTGGCTCTCTGGAACCGGGCCACCTCTTTTTCCACATCCTTCACATAGATGCGTTTTATTTCCTTAATATCCCTCTTATAAAAAGAGATCTTCCCGATGGCGATCCCTTCTGAAACCTTTTTCCCCGTCAAAGTAATCATACTCTTTATCCTCACTCGCAGCCTTTTATTACAAGATCCCTGTAGAATATACTTTACACGTTCAGCCCGCTTTCGTCAAGGAAAATGATGTCTTTTGATGTCGGATGGCCGCTGCTCTTTTTGTATAAAATATTGAAAAACTTTTCACATTCATTGACTTTTTTATAAATATGTGCTAGAGTGACTGAGTGCAGTCATTTCAGACAGTGCAACATCAAATTATTTATGGAGGTATCATCATGAAGGGTACAGTAAAATGGTTTAACAACCAAAAGGGCTACGGTTTCATCTCCGACGAATCTGGAAACGACGTATTCGTACACTACTCAGGGCTTAACATGGAAGGCTTTAAGTCTCTTGAAGAAGGCCAGGAAGTAGAATACGACGTAACTGAAGGAGCTAAAGGCCCTCAGGCAGTGAACGTAACAAAACTTTAATCAACGCTATAATCACAATTTAGAAGTACCTTTTATATATATAAAACAACTTGATTTAGATATTTAAAAGCAATACAGAAAATGAGATTAGACCGACAAAATAGGGAACAATGCATCACGCATTGTTCCCTATTTCCTTCCTGATATATCTAACAGAAGATTGATCCCTGAGGGGTTCAAAACCACACCGCTGCTGTCCTCCGGCAGATGATCCATAGCCTCGCTGCCCTCCAGCACAGCCATCCGGTATTCCCCGCCGCTGTTAAACTTATGGAATTCCTGATAATCCGTAAATACCACCTGGTAAATATGTCCGTTGTTTTGTCTCACAATTGCCAGTCCATGAGTTCCCTGCGCCGCCACAAGGTATGTTCCCTTGCGGAAATTTGCCATCATTTCCTCATTTAATTCCAAAAGTTCCTCAGTCAGCCTCCTGCCCGGATTTTTGCGGTATTCCTGGACAAAATACAGGGCTGTCAGATGCAGCTGAGGATTCTCAATTCTTAATTTCCCCGGAGGGAGTTCCTCCGTTTTAGGTCTGATCACCAGATCACTGAGATTCAGAAACGTCTCTGTCGCAAGCCCTCTGTCCACCAACAATGCATTCACATCCATCGTATACAGTGTTGTAAAAAAATACAGGCGCGCCCCTTCCGTAATCCTTGACAAATAAACCGGCTCACCGCTGTCGTCCATTTTTTTCGCCGCAAACCTGGCATCATCCTCACGGAAATACAGAAATATTTCATCATCATAAGTGTCCGGAGCACAATACACATAAGGCATTCGAGTATAGTCTGACATAAGTACATACAAATCCTTCGAATATCTCAGCATAGATAGAATTCCCAATCTCCGATTCATTCATCTCCTCCTTTTACGATCTCTATCCCTTCCACCTCAAAACAGGTAATCCAAGGATATTCCACATAATTGACTGCAATCCTGCCCGGAATGCGGACACCTTCCCGGGGATAATACACATTCCCCAGCTCACTGCAGTCGGCTTTATAACCTTTTTTCTCCATAACAGCTGCACTCTCGTCAGTAAAGCTTACCGACATCTCCTTATATGGAGGCGCACATCAGCTGGTAATATTTTCGATGTTCAGCACAACATGCTGAAATCCTGCCCTTGACATATACTCCTTTGCCCGGTCATTTAATTCTACCATCTTCGGTCCCCCTGTTCTATCCATGAAATTATTGCCCCTACATTTTCGGCCTGTAGCGCATATCATTCACATTGTACACAGTCACAAATGCGTCCGGATCTTCGTGGACAATATATGTCATCAGCTTCTGATACTCACTCTTATCTACGATCGTAATGATCTCATTGCGCTTTTCCATATTATAGGCCCCTACAGCCTCATAAAAGGTGGCGCCGCTGTGCAGGTTGTGAATAATAAAATCTCTGAGCTGTTCCTCCTTCTTCGTAATCACGCAGACCCTTCGTTTCATATTCTGCCCAAAGATAAAATGGTCCAGCACAATACCGTTAAAATAGGTTCCCAGGATACTTAAGACCACTGCTTTTTTATCATAGATCAGCACTGACGCCACCGCCACGCACATCCCGGAAATGGACATTGCTCTTCCAAGTTCGATATGAAGATACTTATTCATAATCTTGGCAATAATATCAAGGCCGCCGGAAGACGCATTCCGGTTGAACAAAATGCTAAGGCCAAAGCTTACTACAAGGATATAGCACAGCACATCCAGCTCCGGACTGCCCGTCAGAGACGTAAAATCTGGAAAAAGATTCTCATAAACGCCGATAAATACCGGCAGCATAATACTGGTGTAGACTGTCTTTGCCCCAAATTCTCTGCCGCATGTTATGAATCCGATAATCAGCAGCACCACATTCAAGATCATTGTAATCACCGACAGCGGCAACGGCACAAAATGTGAGATAATAATCCCAAGACCTGATATACTACTGATGGTCGTCTGGCTGGGCACCAGGAAAAAATATACTGCCGCCGCAATGATTATGATTGCCGCGGTCAGTACCGCTGCCTCCTTTGCCAGACCGGCCGGTCTGATCCGGCTGGTTTGTTTCTGTTCCATAAACTGATCCCCCTGCTTCATTTCAAATATATCCCTGCCCCTTCCTTTCGGAGACGGGACAGAAAATAAGCCTACTAAGAGCATAGCTAATCTTTTGTCATAAGGCAATGAAAATTTAGCAGATTTTACAAAAAAATTATCACAGAATCCGGTTCCCCTCTCTGCAGCCCCTGTTTCTGTCCGAAAAATAACTGCACAGCCCGTTATCTTCAAAAAATGTCACTATCGGCCTTTGCCGGTTATCATATCCTTTTTTTACAAAAATCCGTTCACCGTCCACGCACACCATCAGATCAAACATATGCCCATACCTCTGAGGATATGTGATCCAGATCAGCTCTGCCGAATCTGGAATATCACCTCCGGCCTCCAGATATTCCTGTTCAAGCTGCTTCTGCTCCCCGGCAGAGACTGGCTGCAGCCCCTCGCACAGTTTCTTAATTTCCTGCCTTTGTCCCTCTGTAAAAGAGACATCTGACTCCCTGCCCCACGGCGAAATACTGGTCACGACTCCGTCACCGTGTTCAATAGACGACACAATCAGGCTGCAGTTCAGAAAATACCCTGCCAGCACTGCAGCCGCAAGCGCTGCTCCTGCCGCAGCGCCCGCTGACTTTGCCCGGACACTTCTTTTCTTCTTCCACCATACGACCTCCGTAAGAACGGTCATGACCAGAATGGTAAAGATCACATTTCCATAGCTTTTCGGCTGGTTCATATTGGTCAGCATAGGATTGCCGTACCGGAGAAGCAGACACTGAAAATCAAAAGAGAAAAATGTAGATATCCCGTAAACCACCAGCAATGCAAATAAAAATGCAATACACCAATCCTTCTTTGTTTTAATCTGAAATGCCTTCATCTGTGCCTCCTCCTTCCTGAACCTCTATCGTCCGCACTCCCATCAGGCTGCCCGTATCATAATACTCCTTCACGTACCCGCAAAATTCCCCGGACAAATGGAAGGTACTTCCGTCCTCTGTCGCCAGATAGTTTTCCCTCACATTGACAAATGCCGCCATACTTCTCATTCCGCGGGCATAGGAAATGTGAATCGCGATCTCGTCTTTTTCATCTCTTACGATCCTGTCATCCTCCTTTTGATCCTTTTCAAAAGCCTCAAGAAGGAGCTTGGTCCTCTCGTCCGTGATCATCTCACCCTGCATCTTTGACTCCAGGAAAAAATACTGCGCTCCCCGCAGAACCTCCGAAGTCCCAGGAAAATCTTAAGAAATGTCTCCTGGCTGAGGTCCTCTGCAAGCGAAGCATCCTTCGTCATATACAGCAGATATCCATACACAGGATCCCTGCATTCTTTATATACCCTGGAAAATCTTTCTCTCATCTGTATCCCTCCATGGCATATGCCCGGTAAAATAATGTCCGTCAGGATAAATATCCGAAAACCGCATACCAGACATCGAATGTCTGCTGCCCGGCGCGCCGGATCTTCCTGTCGGCATGTAAATACGTATTTATATATATAGACTCCCGTCCTGCCGAAAAGTTTCAGCCAAAAATTAAAAAAGCGTTCCAGCTGAACTTCAAGAACCCGCGAAGCCCCAGTATTCCTGCGCCTTCGCGGGCTCTTCGCCGCCCAATATTTTTACTCATACCACCAGCATCGCATCCCCAAAGGAAAAGAAACGATACTTCTTCTCTACCGCTTCCTTGTATGCATCCAATACATGCTCCCGCCCGGCCAATGCCGACACCAGCATGACAAGAGTAGACTCCGGCAGATGAAAATTAGTGATCAGCCCATCCAGCACCTTGAAATGATAACCCGGATATATGAAGATCTCTGTCCATCCGCTGCAGGCCTTGAGATACCCGGATCCATCGGCGGCGGACTCTACTGTACGGCAGCTGGTAGTCCCCACACAGATCACCCGTTTTCCACTTTCCCTGGCCCGGTTAATCTTGAATGCGGCATCCTCTCCAATCTGATAAAATTCTGAATGCATATGGTGATCCGTAATCTCTTCAACCTTGACCGGCCGGAAGGTTCCAAGCCCCACATGCAAGGTAACTTTTGCGATATCCACACCCTTTGCACGAATCTTTTCAAGAAGCTCCGGTGTAAAATGAAGACCTGCTGTGGGAGCCGCCGCCGAACCGGTATGCTCTGCATATACAGTTTGATATCGGTCTTTATCCTTAAGCTGGTGAGTAATATACGGCGGAAGGGGCATCTGCCCCAGCCGGTCCAGAATCTCCTCAAAGATCCCCTCATAGAAAAACCGGATCAGGCGGTTCCCCTCCTCCACAACATCTATAACCTCCCCTGTCAAAAGCCCGTCTCCAAAGCTGACCCTTGCTCCAACCTTAGCCTTTTTTCCCGGCTTTACAAGAGTTTCCCATATATTATTTTCTTTTCTCTTTAACAGTAGTATTTCTATCTTTGCGTCTGTCCCAACTTTAGAACCAATGAGCCTTGCCGGAAGCACCTTCGTATCATTAATGACCAGACAATCCCCGGACTCAAGATAATCAATGACATCCTTAAATACATGGTGAGAAACAGCCCCGGACTCCTTGTCAAGAACAAGGAGCCTGGAGCTGGAACGATCCTCCAAAGGATCCTGGGCTATTAATTCTTCCGGCAATTCATAATAAAAATCCTGTCGTTTCATGCTGCTATGAATCCCTTTCTTCCTGTATATCCGCCTGCTCCGGGCGGTTTTCGTCCGGCTGGATGCTTCCATCTGCCAACGGTTCCCCGGTATCTTCTTCTGGTTTGACGGTTGTCTCCCCAAAATCGGCTGCTGCGTTTCCATCATCCCTTACCGGTGGGACTTTCGATTCCCCGTTTTCCTCAGGACGAATCATCCGGTATCCTCCCTCCGGCATATGAGGTACTTCCGGAGCCGGTATGGAAGTATTCTGAAATGGCTGTTCAAAGATGCTCGCTCCTGAACCGGATAAGTTTGGAGGATACTCCTTCTGCACGGGTGCTCCTCCCGTCTCAGGCACATTGGGGGGATATACTTTTGGTACAGGAGGTGTACCTGACCCGGAATACACAGGAGGCACCATCCGCGGCACTCCCTGCCCCTGCTTAAAAGAAGACATTCCCGTATCTGATGGTACTGGCGGTACGCACCTGCCCGGCTGCATCGGCGGTACCCCTCCTCTTGGCTGCATCGGCGGCACTCCTCCTGGCTGCGTCGAAGTTCCCCTGAATGCAGGCGGTGTCTGGTACATAGGATATATTTTGATCCTCCTGCCATAGATCACCCGCGTATCGCAGAGCATATCATGCAGTCCTCGCTTCTCCTTATCAATCCCAATAATTATATAACCGATACACAACACAAGCCCGCTGAGGAAACGACCCACGGTCTCCCGATATATTACATTTAAAAGACCAAGCTTTTCCTCCTCCCCTGCGCTCACCACCCTCAGGTTCATCACTCGTTTCCCGGGCGTTGTACCTGAATGGTAAGTGCAAAGGATAAAATAGAACACCTGAACTCCGTAAAGGATCATATCCTTAAGTGTATAATGAAACAAAATATTTCCGCCAAGGAACGTACCGTCTGTCAGCGGCGACATTCCGAGAAGAACTATCCTTACAATCAAAAGCCCGGCAAATACAATTACGCTGTCTATTGCATAAGCCGCCAGACGAACCCAGAACCCCGCATAGATGATCTCCTGCCCCATACGGTCAGGAGTCCGGCCGTCCACAGAGCCGGCGCCTGCATTACTGTAATTGTTCTGCATAATACATCAGCACCCCGCTCTCCATCTCATCTGCTGTTTCCTTAAGCACCTGTGCCTCTGACTTGGGAATCATAGACTGTGCCTTCGCAAAAAGAGACGCAAATACATTAACATCTCGATCAAGGCTATAGAATTCATTCACCTCAAGCGTCCGGCTCATCTCATTTTTCATATCCTCATACAGGCAGATTTCATCAATCAATCCGTTTTCTTTGGCCTGCTTCGCTGTGTAGGTACGGCCGTCCGCCAATGCCTTCACCTGCTCCTCAGACATATTCCTTCCTTTTACCACCTTATCCACAAAATCAGCATAACATTCATCAACCTGACTCTGGTAGATTGCAATCTGCTCATCCGTCAGGGAACTGGAATCTTTATTCTCTCCGCTTGTAATGCTTATATAACGGATTCCGAGCTTTTCGTACAATCCGGTCATATCATACCCTGACATAATGACACCGATGGATCCCGTCACCGTATTAGGGTTGGCATAGATCTTGTCTGCAGTCACGGATGCCATATATCCGCCGGATGCCGCATAATGCGCCATATATGCCCACACCGGACGCCCGGTCACCTCTTTATACTCCTGTATCTTCTGATACAGCTCTTCAGACTCATACACCGCCCCGCCTGGGGAATCCACGTACAGCAGGATTCCTTTATTGTTCTGGTCAGCCATCAGCTCATCCAGATACTGCATGGTGGTTGTATGATGATACCCCTCCTGTACATTGAACATATCCTCTGTCGTTTGCTGCTCGATCGTCCCTTCTACAGTTACGATTGCAATATAATCACTGAATGGGGCATTAAATTCAAAATCTCCTGCCAGGAAACTCCCTGCCACCTCATCCAGTTTTTTCTGTGAAAATGTATTGGTCAGTACGCTGGCCACACCTATAATAATAAACAGCGCTGCTGCAACAATTAAACCAACAATCTGCTTTTTCTTCATGTCCGTCCCTCCAAGTTCTTACTTGCGAAGCTCAATTCCCAGGCTCTCTAATGCTCCCAGAATCTTATCCATTGCCTTTGTAACCTCTGCATCCTCCAATGTCTTATCCTTGGCACGGAATACAATGGAATACGCCATAGATTTGTACCCTTCCTGAATCTGTTTCCCCTCATACAGATCAAACAGTCTGTAACTCTCCAGGTACGTCCCGCCCTTTTTCTCTATGATCTCTTCCACCTGTCCGGCCAGGATATCTTTCGGCATGACCATACTAATATCACGGTTCACAGCAGGGAATCTGGCAATCCCCGTGTATTTCCGGTCAAAAGTTGCACGCTCTACAACCTCAGGCATATCTATCACGGCCACATATGCTTTTGTTCCGATCCCGTAAGTGTCCGCCACATCCGGATGTATTTCTCCAAGATATCCCACAACCACACCATCATAAATGATATTGGCCTGACGCCCTGGATGAAGATACGGTTTCCCGGAACACGGGTCATAAGTCTCCTTTTTATTCAGACCGACCTTCTCAAAAAATTCTTCCACCACGCCTTTCATGCTGAAGAAATCTCCTTCTCCATACATGCCCAGTGTAAACTGCATCCTCTCCTCTGGAAGCTCCGTAAGCGGCAGTGCTTTGGGAAGATAAATATTTCCTAATTCATAAAGCCTTACATCTTTATTTCTCCTGTTATAGTTGGTTGCCAGAGAGGCAAGCATTCCGTTCAGAGAAGTCGTACGCATAATACTATAATCCTCTCCCAGCGGATTGATAATCTCTACAGCCTCCCTTAGCGGGGAATCTGCCGGAAGCAGCAGCTTGTCAAACACTTTCGGGCTCTCAAAAGAATATGTCATGCCCTGACTGAAGCCGCAGAACTCAGCAATATCACGGGCAACCTCCTCCACCCGCAGCTTAAAGGACAATTTTCCGGCCGTAGCCTCACCGCGGGGCAGTGTAGTAGGAATGTTGTCATAACCGTAGAACCTTGCCACTTCCTCTGCCAGATCAGCCAGACGGAACAGATCATGCCGGAAGGTCGGCGCAATTACCTCACTGGTTTTTGCATCATAGGAAAGTCCGACCATTTCAAAATACCCGAGCATTTCTTCTTTGGAAATGTCTGTTCCGAGAAGCTGATTGATCTCCTCTGCATCAAAGGGAATCCTCACCGGTTCCTTCTTTTTCCCGTACACATCCACCATGCCCCCGACTACTTCCCCGGCGCCCAGTTCCTCTACCAGCTGACAGGCACGATCGATCGCCGCCTGTGCATTATTGGGGTCAAGTCCTTTCTCAAACTTACCGGAAGCATCCGTACGAAGCCCTACCTTTTTGCTGGATTTCCGAATATTCGTACCGTCAAAGCACGCGGCCTCAAAAAGCATTGTCTGAACGTCATCTGTGATCATAGAGTTCTCGCCGCCCATAATACCGGCAATTCCGACGGATTTTTCTCCGTCGCAGATCATCAGTACCGTATCGTCCATCTGCCTTTCCTGTCCGTCCAGTGTAACAAACTTCTCATCTTTCTTCGCCCTGCGGACAATGATCTCATTTCCTGCAATGGTCTCAAGGTCATAGGCATGCATCGGCTGTCCGTACTCCTCCATTACATAATTGGTAATATCAACCAGATTATTAATCGGACGGATCCCCACAGAGGCAAGGCGTCTCTGCATCCACTTCGGAGAGGGACCTATCTTAATGTTCTTTACCACCCTTGCACAATATCTCGGGCAAAGATCCGCATCCTCCACAGTGACCTTAATATAGTCATTGACATCCTCGCTGTTGCCTGTCTTTGATACTGTCGGCGGACAAAATTCTTTCCGGAACGTTGCAGCTGCCTCCCTTGCAATGCCCACAACGCTGAAACAGTCCACCCTGTTAGAGGTGACCTCATATTCGAATACAACATCACGCAGCCCTAAGATTTCCACTGCATCCGCACCGACCTGCACATCCTCCTGGAAGATATAGATCCCCTCTTCAGGCGCCTCCGGGTACATATCCCTGGTAGATCCAAGCTCTTCAATAGAACACATCATCCCGAAGCTCTCCACTCCGCGAAGCTTGCCTTTCTTGATCTTAATTCCGCCTGCCACCCGGCTTCCCGGCTCATGCCCGCCTGCCACGCGGCCTCCGTCCCTTACGACAGGCACCTTGTCTCCCTCATGTACATTGTGAGCGCCCGTCACGATCTGAACCGTCTCATCTCCCACATTTACCTGACAGATAATCAGCTTATCCGCATCCGGATGCTTCTCAATCCTGTCAATCTGGCCTACCACGATCTTGTCAAGATCTGCATCCAGTTTTTCATATCCCTCTACCTTTGTACCAGATAATGTCATTGCATCTGTATATTCCTGAGCCGTAACCTCAAGCCCTGGAACATAGGATTTTATCCATGATAATGATGTATTCATCTCTCTTCTCCTTTCAAGTTGGGGACGTAGTAAAGTTTAAGTTTGCTACGTCCCAAATTGCATTTTGGGGTGTACCCAATCGTCTTCAGGGGTGTACCCAACTTAAAACTGTTTCAAAAATCTTATATCATTTTCGTACAATAACCGCATATCGTCAATCTCATACTTCAGCAGGGCGATACGCTCCAACCCCACACCGAATGCAAAACCTGAATATTCCTGCGGGTCAATCCCGCACATCTCCAGAACATGAGGATGAACCATCCCGCAGCCAAGAATCTCGATCCAACCAGATCCTTTACAGAAACGACATCCCTTGCCGCCGCACTTAAAGCAAGTCACATCAACTTCTGCGCTTGGCTCGGTAAAAGGAAAATGATGCGGACGGAACTTGGTCTTTGTCTCCGGCCCGAATAATTCTTTTGCAAACACCTCCAACGTCCCCTTTAAATCTGCAAAAGAAACGTTCCTGTCAATGACAAGCCCTTCGATCTGATGGAAAGACGGGGAATGCGTAGCATCCACCTCATCGGAGCGAAACACTCTGCCCGGTGCAATCATGCGGATCGGCAGTTTCCCCTGTTCCATCACCCGGGCCTGAACCGGGGATGTCTGGGTACGCAGCACGATTTCCTTATTTACATAAAAGGTATCCTGCTCATCTTTCGCCGGATGTCCGTCGGGGATATTCAGCTTTTCGAAATTATAGAGATCGTATTCTACCTCCGGTCCCTCTACCACCTCATATCCCATGCCCACAAAGATCCTTTCTACCTCTTCCAGTGCAATGGTATTCGGATGACGGTGCCCTGCCATATTTTTCTTTGACGGAAGAGTTACGTCAATTACTTCTTTTTTCATCTGCCTCTCACGAATCGAACGTTCCAGTTTTACCCGGCTGTCCTCCAGCATCTTCTCAATGGCCTCTCTGGTCTCATTCACCATCTGCCCAACCTTCGGCCGATCCTGCGGGGCAACATCCTTCATGCCTTTTAACACTGCAGTAAGCTCACCCTTTTTCCCAAGATGCCTCACGCGCACTTCATTGAGTTTTTCCAGCGTATCTGCCTGTTCGATGGCCTTCAGCGCTTCATTCCTGATGTTCCTAAGCTTTTCATTCATCTCTTTTATCTCCTCCTGATTAAAAATCTTCTAAATTTCCCTGACAAGAAAGTCCATAATATTATCCCGCAGCCTGCACCTTCGTTGCCGGCTCGCCTATGGCACACAACCAAAAAAACCC
>CANSCI010000075.1 GCA_947645355.1 uncultured Dorea sp.
GCAACAGAATTTTCGTTTGCTGAAAGAGGTACGCCGGAAGAACAGAAAAATCGCATTTCTTATGATTCGGACTATCTTTGGTTTCCACTAAAAGTTTTCGACAGGATTTTGGAGGGGACTGCAATAGAGAGGCAGAAAAACCAGATTCTGCTGATCGCAAAAAAGAAAAGAGTGCTGTTTACGGATGCAGAAGGACTATCAAAGCGGCTGAATATTGGTGGTGGAACGGAGACTTACAAATTCTGTCGGGATACATTTAATAGTTCAGGCTTGGTAGATATTGTTGCACTTGGAAAGGAGAAAGAAGATGCTGCGAGATAAAGAAAGCAACAGGATTCAGCTAGTGGATGAGCCCAATGGTCATATGCTGATACTGGGAAGTTCTGGGCAGGGGAAGACATATTTTTGCTGCCGCGAACTGGAGAAAAGAATATGGAGGAAACATAGGGTGATCGTTTTTGATTTTTCGGGATCATACCGCGACTATGAACTTGTAAAGAACCAGATGGAAGAATCAGAAAAAGAGATACAGACTTTGAATCCGTATGAGCGGCCATGGTATTTTTCCGTTACGGAAGACAATGAAAAAAGACTCTGTAAAAACATTGTTGACACATTGATAAGTGTTTTAAAAATTCGAAGCTATCCACAAAAAAAATTTTTAAGCAGAGCGGTAGATGAAAGTATAAAGAATTGTTCCGTTTTTAACATTTTAGCATTAATTAAAACGCTTGAAATGTATTTGGAATCTGACGGGGAAAAGAAGGAGGATATGAAGGATGTGGAAAAGCTGCTATCCAGATTCGTACCATATGAAGAAATAGATAAAATTTATATTCGCAAGCGGAATAAGAAAGAAAGGGAGAGCCGTTTTCCAGTAACAATTATTCAGCTTTCGGATTTCCCAGAGCAGCAAAGGCAGTTTTTGACGGAATTTCTTCTGACAATTATCTGGAAAGAGGTTCTTTCAAATGGATGGTCTCCGTACAATCTGATTCTCCTTGACGAGGTACAGCATCTATCAATGAAGAGTGGGAGTGCCCTGCGCGGTTTTCTGCAGGAAGGCAGAAAGTTTGGTGTATCTGTAATGCTCACAACACAATTTATGAGTTGCTACAAGAGGGATGAACAGAATTTGCTTTTGCAGGCAGCATATGTACTTTTTTTCAAAGTGGCACTAAAGGAAACTGTTTTCTGCGCAAAACTTATCAGCGGAGAAGAGTGGAAAGAGTGGAAAAAAATTTTGTGTAATCTCGAAATCGGAGAGGGTGTTCTGCTTGGAAAATATCGGATAAATGGAAATAACAGGATATGTAATTATCCGGTGGTGTGTCAAGTGCTTAAGAAAAATTTATAAGTTATTTTCAAGCAGACATATTCGATATTTAAATAAAAAGAAGCGAGGAGGAATATACGATGAGAAAAAATAAAAACATGGAAGAAAAAGATACGAAGGTTTATCTTGCTTCGGATATACAGAAGGCGCTGTCTTTAGGACGTAGTAAAACCTATGAATTTTTGGAGGAAGTCTATAAAAAACAGGAGCCCTTCCGGGTTATAAAAGTAGGTAAACTCGTAAGAGTACCCCAGCAATCTTTTGATGAGTGGCTCAATGCAGTCAAGTAGGAGGTGACACTACTTATGACGGAAAAAAAGAAAACAGTTGCCTTTTTTGAGGCGGGAAGCTGGTATCACCGCGTGAAGATTCTGCAGGAAGACGGAACCACAAAATACTCAAAAAAGGGCGGTTTTGCAACGCCCGAAGAAGCGGAGAAGAGTTATCGTCGATCCGAGAAAGAATTTTCCAAAGCTTACCGTAGTTACCATGCGAGCGCTTCGTCCGATTTTGATTTAAAAGATTATCTGATTTATTGGCTGGAGGAAATTTACAGCCCCCGAATTGAGAATACGACACGAATGTTGGCGTCATATGTGCTGTATAATTTAATTCTGCCAAATTTGAGCCGAGGGGTTAAGCTTCGCTATATCAGTGTGGAGTATTTGGATGCGTTACTTCTTAAGACGTCTAAAATATGTGAATCTGCGGGTAATAAAAGCCGGGAATTATTAAATCTCGCGCTAAAGGACGCGACAGTACAGGGTTATATTTCCAATAACCCTGTACCTGCAACAAAGCCATACAAAAGAAAGAAGGCAAATGTTACTGTACTTAATAAGGAAGAAATACGGTTGTTCTTGAAAGAGGCTTCGGAGAATAACTGGTATTTGGAAATACTTCTCGGTTTGTTTTTAGGTCTGCGGAAAGGAGAGATTGCGGGGCTCAAATACGGTGATTTTGACTTGTCTAAAAAGACTGTTACGATTTCCCGGCAGATTACGTCCAATCCAATTATTCCAAAAGGACAGGCTAAGATATCAGAATATCAGGTAATCGAAAAGCCGCCTAAAACTCCGAACAGTTATCGAACCCTCAGAGTTCCAGCAGTAGTTATGGAAGAGGTTGTAAAAAGAAACGGGCAGAATGCGTTTAGAAAGACCAGGCTGGGTGATGCTTACATAGACAGAGATTATTTGTCCTGCAGTGAAAATGGTCTGCCCCACGCCACATCTTCCTTTAATATGGCATTGACGAAACTCTGCAGAAGGGCAGGGCTTCCGCATCTGACTGTCCATAGTCTGAGACACATGTATGCAAGCATTTTGACAGAGCAGGGAGTTCCGCTGATAAAAGTATCCGCGCTTCTTGGACATTCAAGCCTGAATACGACGTTTGAATATTACTGCGAGGTTATGGATGAGACAGAGAAGATTCGCGGTTTTTTAAATAATAGTTTCCTGCCGGAAGGGGCGTGAGAGTGTGTTGGATTTAAAGAGGCAGAATTATGTGGACTGGGATG
This sequence comes from uncultured Dorea sp., assembly GCA_947645355.1. Taxonomy (GTDB): domain Bacteria; phylum Bacillota; class Clostridia; order Lachnospirales; family Lachnospiraceae; genus Dorea_D. The sequence goes on from CANSCI010000075.1 coordinate 2,859, forward strand.
TAAAGTCAGTCTTTAAACTGCCTGAACGAAATAATTATGCTTATCGTGTCATCCTGAAATATCAGGATGGCACGAAACATATACAGCAGAAATCAGGATTCCAGACGAAGAAGGAAGCAGAGGATGCTAAAAAGAGAACGATAGGCGAGTTAAGTAACGGCACCTATGTGGTAAACTGTCATGTAAGGTTGAAAGAATTTTTGGAATACTGGCTTGAATATGATATCAGACAAAGAGTCGGGAGCTTTAATACTTATTCTGTATATTCACAAACAGTAAAGCATCATATCATTCCATATATTGGAAGAAGAAGACTGACGGAGCTAAGCAGAGGGGATATCCAGAGGCTGTATAAGAACCGCGCGGAGTGTTCAGTCCATATTGTGCGGCATGTTAAGACTGTTCTGAATGTGTCTTTCCGCTATGCTACGGCTCATAAGCTGGTTTCAGTGAATCCGGCAGAAGGGGTTAATTTACCAAAGATTGTAGAAGCTAAACCGTACCATACCAGGAATATAGATATTCAGAAAACACTGACAATGGAGCAGATACAGATTTTACTGGAAGCCAGCAAAAGGACGCAAATCCATATGCAGGTGTTGTTTAATGTGTTGATGGGATTGCGCCGTCAAGAAATTAATGGATTGAAATATTCAGATGTTGATTATATTAATCGTACCTTGACAGTAGAACGCCAACTGGGGAAAGAATTAGACAGGAATCCCAATGCCAGTGGCGAGAATACTATGACGAAAAGAGAGCTTCCTTTAAAATCATCGTCTAGCAAGAGGGTGCTTCCCATACCGGATTATGTTTTCGAGGCAGTTTTGGAAGAACGGAAGATATATGAAAAGAACAGAAGCCGTAGGAAATCGCAGTTTTTAGATGCAGATTATATCTGCTGTTCCAGTTATGGAAAACCGCGAAGCAAGGATTTTCATTGGAGACATTACAAAAATCTTCTTAAAAGCGCCGGATTACCTGATATAAGATGGCATGACTTAAGAAGTACATATTGTACGCTTCTGCTTAAGAGTGACTTTAATCCAAAAGCAGTATCAAAGCTGATGGGTCATGCAAAGGAACTGATTACAGTAGATGTGTATGGTGACAATCAGAACATTATTCCAGAAGAAATACCGGAATTGGTATCCTATATGAATGATGTTATGCCAAAGAAAAGGAGCGGGCAGGATTTGAAAGATGTGGTATTGGATACAGTAATAGAAACAGAAAAATATTTGCCGGATAAATAAAAAGATTGTTACTGTGAGTGAATGAACGGTAATAAACGTTTTGTTTCAAGGCGAAAGCATTGATTTCGCTGTTGTCAGAATGGGGAAACCACGATATAATAAAGACAGAATATTTTGCTTTTAAGATGAGGGAAATATTGTGAAAGGATAAGAAATATGCAGAAAAAAACACCGGATTACGATAATGTGTTTAAGACTATGAAGAGCAAGCACAAGAGATTGTTCATATCCGTAATTAATGACGTTTTCGGGAAAGAGTACCCGTTAGATACAAAAGTGGAGGTTTTACCGTCAGAGGGATATTTGACTGAAAGTGAGACGGCAGACGGGAGCAAGGAAATAGAAGAGCAGATTTCTGACTTCCTGATTAAGATAGGGAGTGAGGTTTACCTGCTGGAGTGTCAGAGCTATGATGACGGCTCTATGGCAATCAGGATTGCAGAATATGTGTTCATTGTTGCAAGGCAGTTTGCAACATGGGATATAGGGCATGCGACGATTCCCATGCCGAGATTTTCCGTAATCTATGTCAAACGGACGGAGAGAACTCCGAAGACTACGAAAATTACTTTTACGTTTCCGGACGGGCAGGAAGTAAATTATGAATCCCCCAATGTAATTCTGGAAGAATTCACAAAGGAATATATTGTTGAAAAGAAGTTGTTCCCTTATATTCCATTCTATATTGCAAGATATGAAAAGGATATGATATCCGAAGGAAGTATAGAGAACGCAGTACGGGATTTGGAATATTTCAGGAATGAACTGGTTCGTTTGTATGAAGCGGAGGAATTGACCGATCATGAACTGATCGACTTAAAAGGATTTATAAATACCATCATTACACATATTACAAATGGAAATCAAAATGAGGAAAGGCTGGTGAGTATTATGGGTGGAACAGTAATTGAGACAGAATCGGAAAGGTTGATAAGCCAGGGAAAAGCGCAGTTGCTTATAGAGCTAGGGCAGGAAGAAGGTCTTGATGATGCAACGCTCCTGAAAAGAATGCAGGAACGGATAGGTCTGTCTCTGGAACAGGCATCTGCCTATTTAAAACGGTATGGAAAACAGACTGTATAGATTTGCGAAGACGGGTGACAATTTGAAGTGAAGGGAGTATTTTCGTCAAAAACGAGAGTACTCCTATTTTTGCGAAAGAACGGATGTTTCGGAACGTTTGTTCTAAAACTTCTCGTTTTTATCTGTACAAATAAAGAACCATATGCTATAATCAGAATACTTTTTGGAACATCAGATTCATGGTGTCCGGCTGGGTATAACCAGTCCGGGAAAATGAAATCAGTGAACAAAATTCGTCGAAAGGCAATTTTACAAAAAACGGAAGATGTGCCTCGACGAATTTCTGCCTGATAGGCGAACTTTTTTAATATGAATTTTGGAGGTGATTTTTGTGCAGGATGCACAAAGTGTCTTTAAATTACACAGCGATTACGAGCCAACCGGAGACCAGCCCCAGGCTATCGAAGCCCTTGTCAAAGGCTTCCAGGAAGGCAACCAGTGCCAGACTTTACTGGGGGTTACAGGTTCCGGTAAGACATTTACTATGGCGAATGTTATCCAGAAGCTGAATAAACCGACTTTGGTAATAGCGCACAATAAGACCCTTGCTGCACAATTGTACGGTGAGTTCAAGGAATTTTTCCCTGAGAATGCAGTGGAGTATTTTGTGTCCTACTACGACTACTACCAGCCGGAGGCCTATGTCCCTTCTTCCGATACTTATATTGCCAAGGATTCATCCATCAATGACGAGATCGATAAACTCCGCCATTCTGCCACGGCGGCACTGTCCGAGCGCCGGGATGTGATTATTGTTGCCAGTGTTTCCTGCATCTATGGACTGGGTTCACCGATAGATTACCAGAATATGGTGATCTCTCTGCGCCCGGGCATGGAGAAGGACAGAGATGATGTGATCCGCAAGTTGATTGAGATTCAATATGATCGGAATGAGATGGATTTTAAACGGGGAACTTTCCGCGTGCACGGGGATGTACTGGAAGTGATTCCTGCATTGTGCGAGGGAATTGCATATCGGATAGAATTTTTCGGTGATGAGGTGGAAAGAATTACAGAGATCGATGTATTGACCGGGGAGATCAAGAACGAATTAAACCATATTGCTATTTTCCCTGCTTCCCATTATGTAGTGTCGAAAGAGAGTATGGAGCGGGCGATCAGTGCGATTGAGGCGGAACTTGAGGAACAGATCAGATATTTCAAGGGAGAAGGGAAGCTTTTGGAGGCTCAGAGGATCTCTGAGCGTACGAATTTTGATATAGAGATGATGCGGGAAACTGGCTTTTGTTCCGGGATAGAGAATTATTCCAGACATCTGACGGGGCTTGAGGCGGGACAGCCGCCTCACACATTGATTGATTATTTTCCGGATGACTTTATGATCATGATCGATGAGTCCCATAAGACAGTACCGCAGGTCGGCGGGATGTACCATGGAGACCAGTCCAGGAAATCTACACTGGTAGAGTATGGCTTCCGTCTTCCGTCAGCGAAGGACAACCGTCCGTTAAGTTTTGATGAATTTGAGGGGAAGATCGATCAGGCTTTATTTGTTTCTGCTACGCCGGGCTCCTATGAAGAACAGCATGAACTTTTGCGGGTGGAGCAGGTGATCCGGCCTACAGGGCTGCTGGATCCGGAGATTTCCGTGCGGCCGGTGGAGGGGCAGATCGATGACCTTGTGGCAGAGGTGAATCAAGAGATTGCAAAAAAGAACAAGATATTGATTACAACCCTGACAAAGAGGATGGCGGAGGATCTGACCGATTATATGCGGGAACTTGGCATTCGGGTGAGGTATCTGCACTCGGATATCGATACATTGGAGCGCACGGAGATCGTTCGGGACATGCGTCTGGATGTGTTCGATGTGCTGATTGGTATTAATCTTTTGAGAGAGGGGCTGGATATCCCTGAGATCACACTTGTCGCTATCCTGGATGCCGACAAAGAGGGCTTCCTGCGCTCCGAGACCTCACTGATCCAGACCGTCGGACGAGCCGCCCGTAATGCAGAAGGGCATGTGATCATGTATGCCGATAATATAACAGATTCAATGGCAAATGCTATTGAGGAGACAAAGCGCCGCCGTAGGGTGCAGATGGAGTACAACAAAGCACACGGAATCACGCCTCAGACGATACAGAAGAATGTCCGTGACCTGATCAGTATTTCCAGGAAGGTGGCGGCAGAAGAACTTAGGATGGAAAAGGATCCGGAATCCATGAGCCCGAAGGAGTTGGAGAAGCTCATTGCAGATGTGACGAAACAGATGAAGAAGGCAGCGGCAGAGCTTAACTTTGAGGCGGCGGCAGAGCTGAGAGATAAGCTGGTTGAGCTAAAAAGATTGCTGAAGGAGTGAGATTTTGAATAAAAGCAGCAGAATATGAAAGAACTGGCGAAAACAGGCAGATAAATTATTGAAAGGAAGGCAGACACCTATGCCCAAGAAGACAGATAAAAGACAATACATTAAGATTCGGGGAGCCAACGAGCATAACCTGAAAAATATTGATTTGAATATCCCGAGAAATGAATTGGTAGTGCTGACCGGCCTTAGCGGCTCCGGCAAATCCTCTCTGGCATTTGATACTATTTATGCAGAGGGGCAGAGAAGGTATATGGAATCTCTGTCCTCCTATGCGAGGCAGTTTCTGGGACAGATGGAGAAGCCTGATGTGGAGAGTATTGAAGGTCTGTCTCCGGCCATTTCCATTGACCAGAAATCTACCAACCGCAATCCGCGTTCTACGGTGGGTACGGTGACGGAGATCTATGATTATTTCCGTCTGCTCTATGCGAGAGTGGGAATTCCGCACTGTCCAAAGTGCGGAAGGGAAATCAAGAAGCAGACGGTAGACCAGATGGTAGATCAGATTTTGGAACTGCCGGAAAAAACAAAGATTCAGCTTCTGGCTCCGGTAGTGCGCGGGAGGAAAGGGACGCATGCCAAATTATTTGAGCGCGCGAAAAAAAGCGGCTATGTCAGAGCCAGGGTAGACGGAAACCTGTATGAGTTGTCGGAGGATATTACTCTTGATAAGAATATAAAACACAATGTTGAGATTATTGTAGACCGCCTGGTGGTTAAGCCGGGTATTGAGAAGCGTCTGACAGATTCGATTGAAAATGTGCTGCATCTTGCAGAAGGGCTGATGACGGTAGATGTCATTGGAGGGGAACCGATCAATTTTAGTCAGAGTTTTTCCTGTCCGGATTGTGGAATCAGTATTGACGAGATTGAGCCGCGAAGCTTTTCCTTCAATAATCCGTTCGGTGCATGCCCGGAATGCTTTGGCCTGGGATATAAGATGGAGTTTGATATTGACCTGATGATTCCGGACAAAAGCCTGAGCATTGCCGAGGGGGCAATTGTCGTGATGGGGTGGCAGTCCTGTACGGACAAGAAGAGTTTTACTTACGCGATTTTGGACGGGCTCAGCAAGGCCTATGGCTTTTCGCTGGACACGCCGTTTGAGGATTATCCGAAGAAGATTCAGGATGTCCTCATCCATGGGACCGGCGGCAGGGAGGTAAAAGTACATTATCATGGGCAAAGGGGTGAAGGGATCTATGACGTGGCGTTTGAGGGACTGATCCGCAATGTAGAGCGCCGTTACCGTGAGACCGGTTCTGATACGATGAAAGCAGAGTATGAGGAGTTTATGAGGATTACGCCCTGCCATGAATGCGGCGGGCAGCGTTTGAAGCCGGCTGCTTTGGCTGTCACTGTAGGTGAAAAAAATATTGCCCAGGTGACAGAAATGTCCATCGGAAAGCTGCAGAGGTTCCTTAAGGATCTTAAACTGAACAGACAGCAGACGCTGATCGGAGGACAGATCTTGAGGGAGATTCGTGCCAGAATTCAGTTTTTGACTGACGTGGGTCTGGATTATCTGACGCTGGCGCGGGCGACAGGTTCCCTGTCCGGCGGGGAAGCGCAGAGGATCAGGCTTGCCACCCAGATCGGTTCCGGTCTGGTGGGCGTGGCGTATATTTTGGATGAACCGAGTATCGGCCTTCATCAGAGGGATAATGATAAGCTTCTGCATACGCTGAAACATCTGCGTGATCTGGGAAATTCCGTGCTGGTGGTAGAGCACGATGAGGATACTATGCGGGAGGCAGATTATATTGTAGATATCGGACCTGGCGCCGGTGAGCACGGCGGTGAGGTTGTGGCAGAAGGAACGGCGGAAGAGATTATGAAAAATGAGGCCTCCATTACCGGGGCCTACTTAAGCGGCAAGGTGAAGATTCCGGTGCCGCAGGAGAGGAAAACTCCCGCCGGTTGGCTCGAGATTCTCGCAGCGGGAGAGAATAATCTGAAAGGGATTGATGTCAGGATTCCGCTGGGGATTATGACCTGTATTACTGGTGTATCAGGCTCAGGCAAGAGTTCTCTGATCAATGAGATCCTGTACAAGCGTCTTGCGAGGGATCTGAACCGTGCCAGAACCATTCCGGGCAGACACAAGGATATTAAGGGAGTGGAGCAGCTTGATAAAGTCATAGCCATTGATCAGTCGCCCATTGGCCGTACGCCGCGCTCTAATCCGGCAACGTATACCGGAGTATTTGATCTGATCCGTGACCTGTTCGCTGCAACAGCCGATGCCAAGGCGAGAGGTTATAAAAAAGGGAGGTTCAGTTTTAACGTAAAGGGCGGACGCTGCGAGGCCTGCAGCGGGGATGGGATCCTGAAAATAGAGATGCATTTTTTGCCCGATGTGTATGTGCCGTGTGAAGTTTGTCATGGAAAACGGTATAACAGAGAGACATTGGAGGTAAAATACAAAGGCAAGAGTATTTACGATGTGCTGAATATGACAGTGGAAGAGGCATTGCATTTCTTTGAGCATGTTCCAAGCATCCGCAGGAAGATGGAGACCTTGTATGATGTAGGATTGTCCTATATTCGTCTCGGACAGCCGTCCACTCAGTTGTCCGGCGGAGAAGCACAAAGAATTAAGCTGGCAACGGAGCTCAGCAAGAGAAGCACAGGGAAGACAATCTATATTCTGGACGAGCCCACGACGGGACTTCATTTTGCAGATGTACACAAGTTGACGGAGATTCTGCAGAGGCTGGCGGCCGATGGCAATACAGTTATTGTCATTGAGCATAATCTGGACGTGATTAAGACTGCGGATTATATTATTGATATGGGACCAGAGGGAGGAGATAAAGGAGGGACTGTGATTGCCCGCGGCACTCCGGAGGAGGTTGCAGACAATCCGGCATCTTACACTGGGAAGTACATCAGGATGATGATTGACAGGTAATAGCTTTTTCCGACAAAGTACTCCTGCGCTTCACAAAGAATTAAGGAAAAAGGGGTTTCCATTTACAGGAAAGTTGATTATAATGATACAAGCGCAAAGGCGGATGCGTTTCTATGCTGTGAAGACAATGTCGGCGGATGCGGCTTAAGGTGCGGGAAACTCTTGTTTACCAGAGCAGACAAATGATAGTGCAGTCCTTAGTCTGTATGGCCGGGCTGCTGCCGGAGAATAGATGGATATAGATGCAGTGAGTGCGATGAAAGGAGACTTGACATGTCGGTAGATATTGGGATTGATCTGGGTACGGCCAGTATACTTGTATATGTAAAAGGCAAGGGCGTCATTTTGAAGGAACCTTCAGTGGTGGCGTTTGACAGAGATACAAACGGAATTAAGGCGATCGGGGAGGAGGCCAGGCTGATGCTTGGCAGGACCCCGGGCAATATTGTGGCGATCCGTCCCTTACGGCAGGGAGTGATCTCTGATTATACTGTTACAGAGAAGATGATTAAGTATTTTGTGCAGAAGGCAATGGGAAAGCGTACCTTCAAAAAGCCAAGAATCAGCATCTGTGTGCCAAGCGGAGTGACAGAGGTGGAGAGAAAGGCCGTAGAAGAGGCAACCTATGCAGCAGGCGCAAGGGATGTCCATCTGATCGAGGAGCCGGTGGCGGCAGCTATTGGTGCAGGGATTGATATTTCCAAGCCGTGCGGGAATATGATCGTAGATATTGGCGGAGGGACCTCAGATATTGCAGTCATATCCCTGGGCGGCACGGTGGTGAATACATCTGTAAAAATTGCAGGTGATGATTTTGACGAGGCAATTGTCCGTTATATGAGAAAAAAGCATAATCTGTTGATCGGGGAGCGCACGGCGGAAGATATTAAGATCAAAATAGGAACAACATACCAGTTGATGGAGGATGAGGCGATTGAGGTTCGGGGGCGTAATTTGGTAACCGGGCTTCCCAAGACAGTTACGGTGACGTCCTCCGAGACAGAGGAGGCATTAAGAGAGACGACGGGCCAGATCGTGGAAGCTGTGATTGGTGTGTTGGAGCGGACACCTCCGGAGTTGTCCGCCGATATCCTGGACCGGGGGATCGTCCTTACCGGCGGGGGTGCAATGCTTCGCGGACTGGAGGAATTGATTGAGGAGAGGACGGGCATCAATACGATAACTGCGGAGGATCCGATGAAGGTTGTAGCCATCGGAACAGGGCAGTATGTGGAATTTATGAGCAATCGGAAGGAATATTAAATAAAAGATATCACATGGAAAAGATAAAAGGCTATGTTGAGCATATTGTGTACCGCAATGAGGAAAATGGTTACACAGTGTTTCATTTGAACAATGATGACGGAGAACTGACCTGTGTAGGGAAGTTTCATTATATTGAAGAGGGAGAGCTGCTGGAGCTTGAGGGGGAATATACCATGCATAAGCTGTATGGCTCCCAGCTTCAGGTAGAATCTTCACGAGTATGTGCACCGGAGGATCTGGTGTCGATTGAGAGATACCTTGGGTCAGGGGCGGTGAAGGGAGTAGGTACAGCCCTGGCGGGAAGGATCGTGAAGAAGTTCAAGGAAGATACGTTCCGTATTATTGAGGAGGAGCCGGAGCGGCTTGCAGAGATTAAAGGGATCAGTGAGCGTATGGCAAGAGAGATCGCAGTTCAGGTGGAAGAGAAGAAAGAAATGCGCTCCGCCATGCTTTATCTTCAGAAATATGGGCTGTCCACCACCCTTGCCGCCAAGATTTATCAGCATTATGGGCAGAATATTTACCACGTGATAGAAGAAAACCCATACCAGATCGCTGACCATGTTTCCGGCGTAGGGTTTAAGACCGCAGATGAGATCGCGGCAAAAGTAGGAATCCGTGCAGACTCGGATTACCGTATCTTAAGCGGCATTTTTTATACTCTGCTGCAGAGTGTAGGAGAAGGCCATGTATATTTGAAAAAAGAAACTCTCCTGCGGCGTTCCGGAGAGTTGTTGGGCGTTCATATTGAAGATGTGGAAAAATATCTGATGGATCTGTCCATGGAAAAAAAGATCGTTATAAAAGAAGGGGAAGACGGTGTGAGGGTCTATGCTTCCCATTATTACTACATGGAACTGAATGTAGCCAGGATGCTGCATGATCTGAATGTGCAGGAAGAACTGGCGGATGTAGTGCTTAGACACCGTATTTGTGAGATAGAGAAGAATACAGGGCTTGCGCTGGATGAGATGCAGCAAAAGGCTGTGATGGAGGCGGCACAAAATGGAGTCGTAATTCTGACCGGGGGGCCGGGAACCGGGAAGACCACCACCATCAATGCCATGATCCATTTTTTTGAGAGCGAGGGTATGGATATCTTTCTGGCGGCGCCGACTGGAAGGGCGGCGAAGCGGATGACGGAGGCCACCGGGTGTGAGGCAGTTACCATTCACCGGCTTCTGGAGGTGAACGGCAGCCCGGAGGAAGAAGGCAATACCGGATTTACACGTAATGAAGAGAATCCGTTGGAGGCGGATGTTATTATTATTGATGAGATGTCGATGGTAGATCTTCCGCTGATGTATGCACTGCTTAAGGCGATCGTCCCGGGTACAAGACTGGTGCTTGTGGGGGACAGAAATCAGCTTCCGAGTGTCGGGCCGGGGAGCGTATTGAAGGATATTATAGATTCGGATTGTTTTCCGGTGGTTATGCTCAGAAAAATATTCCGTCAGGCTCAGGAAAGTGATATTGTGGTGAATGCACATAAGATCAATCGTGGGGAAGCGGTAATCCTGGACAATAAGAGCAGAGATTTTTTCTTTTTGAAGCGACAGGATCCCAATGTGATTATCAGTGTGCTCA
>CANSCI010000076.1 GCA_947645355.1 uncultured Dorea sp.
GAGGGAGAAAGATTTCAGTTGCTCACCCTGGCTCAGCTTATGGATAAAGAAACAGATATGTTTACCACGGTTTTTGTAGGAAACAGAGAAACCAGACAGATTGGCGGGAAGATGGTCACACCGAGAGGATATCGTTATGGAGAACAATAAGATCCTGATTTTCGCAGGAACAACAGAAGGACGGCAGCTTGCAGAATATCTGGCCGGGAAACAAGTGACGGTTCATGTCTGTGTGGCAACTGCCTATGGAGAGAGCCTGCTGCCGGAATCGGGAAATATTACTGTTTCCTGCCGGCGGATGGACGGTGTTCAGATGCGGGGCTTTCTTCAAGAATATGCTCCCCGGTATGTGGTGGATGCGACCCATCCTCATGCCAGGGAGGTGACGGAAAATCTGAGGAATGCCTGTCAGGAATGTGAGATTTCCTATCTAAGGCTTATAAGGGGAACGCAGGGCGCGAAAGGTGCTGTCTGCGTGGAAAGCGTCCGGGAGGCCGCAGAATATTTAAAGGGAACAAGGGGAAATATCCTTGTCACTACAGGGAGCAAGGAGCTTGAGGTATATGCCGGCATTCCTGATTACAAAGAACGGATCTATGCGAGGGTTCTGTCTGTGAAAGAGTCCTTTGATAAGTGTGAAGAACTGGGAATTTCCGGGAGGCATCTCATTTGTATGCAGGGACCGTTTTCAACGGAGCTGAATCTTGCTATGCTGAAGGAATATCAGATCTCTTATCTTGTGACGAAAGAATCAGGGGAGACCGGCGGATATTTTGAAAAATGTGAGGCGGCAAGGTTGTCTGGTGCAACTTGTGTAGTGATTGCAAGACCTGGGAGAGAGGAAGGACTTCCTCTGCATGAGATGTGTGCATTTCTGCAAAAAGAACTGGGATTTCCGGATTCCCGCCGCGTTTCTCTTGTCGGGATCGGTCCGGGCGGCGCAGGCTATCTGACTTGCCGGGCGGAGGAGGCGTGTCGGGAGGCAGGGCTTATCATCGGCGCCCGTCGGATGACAGAGGCAGTGAACACGGGGGGAAAGGCAGTCGTTGCTGCCGTTAAGCCGGAAGAAATCATTTCCTGCATAAAAGCACATCCGGAATATGGGAAGGCTGCAGTCGTATTGTCTGGTGACACCGGGTTTTTCAGTGGAGCGAAGAGACTTCTGGCTCTGCTTGCGGAGGAGCCCCAGATAGAGTCAGAGGTGATTCCGGGGATTTCTTCGGCGGCGTATTTCTGTGCCAGGCTTGGTATCTCCTGGGAGGACGCTGCGCTCTTAAGCCTTCATGGCAGAGAGGCAAATCTTATCCAGACTGTGCGGCAAAACCGGAGGGTGCTGGTGCTCACGGATCATGCAGGAGGGGTGAGAAGAGCTATGGAAAAGCTTACGGCATATGGCTGCGGAGAGCTTCCTGTTTGGATCGGGAGCAATCTGTCCTATGAAGACGAACGGATCATCCGGGGAACTGCAAAGGAATTTACAAACTATGACGGAGAGAATCTGGCCGTTTTTTGTGTGGAGCATCCGGCCGGGTGGCAGATGCCGGTGTTTGGAGTTCCGGATAATTGTTTTATCCGCGGGGATGTGCCTATGACAAAGGCGGAGGTCCGGAGCGTCAGTCTGTCAAAACTGCATATAAGAAGAGATTCCGTGATCTATGACGTGGGGGCAGGTACCGGTTCTGTCTCTGTGGAGGCTGCTCTTCTGGCAGACCGGGGCCGGGTGTATGCCATTGAGAGGAAAAAAGAGGCGGTCGGCCTGATCGCAGAGAACTGCCGCAGAAGCAAGGCTGATAATGTCACTATCATTGAGGGTGAGGCGACGGAAGTGCTCCCGGGACTTCCTGCTGCAGATTGTGTGTTTGTGGGCGGCAGCAAGGGGCGCCTTAAGGAAATCCTCAGCATTGTGAAGGGAAAGAGCCCATCGGCCAGGGTGGCAGTGAATGCCATTACGCTGGAGACGCTGAAAGAAGTGCTGGAATATATAGACGGGCAGGGGATTACGGATGAGGAGATTGTGCAGCTGTCTGCGGCAGTATCCAGGCGTGCGGGGAGTTACCATCTGATGAACGGACAGAATCCGGTCTACATTATCAGCTTTACATTTGCAGGCGGAGAGGAATGAGAAGGATGCAGGTACCAGGAATATTGATTGCGGGTATGTCAAGCGGGGCAGGTAAGACGATGGTCACCTGCGGCCTTATGAAGGCATGGAAGGATAAAGGGATGCGCGTGAGCGCCTTTAAATGCGGGCCGGATTATATTGATCCTATGTTTCACCGGGAGGTGCTGGGGTGTGAAAGTTTTAATCTGGATACGTTTCTCTGGGGCAGAGAAGGCGTGAAGAAAGTTTTTCACAGATACGGGAGGAACTCGGATCTGGCCGTGGTTGAGGGCGTTATGGGGTACTATGACGGTCTTGCAGGGATATCCACACGGGCAAGTACCTATGAGGTGGCAGACAGCATCGGGGTACCGGTGGTTCTGGTGGTGGACTGTAAGGGCGCCAGTGTTTCTGCCGCAGCGTGGATCCAGGGAATGATGGAGTACAGGAAGGACAGTCACATTAAGGGTGTGATCCTGAACCGTGTCTCGCCGATGCTTTATAGGCGGATGAAGGAACTGTTGGAAGAACAGCTTCCGGTAAAGGTCTACGGGTATGTGCCGGATATGGAAGAGTGTACCTTGAAAAGCCGTTACCTGGGGCTGAAACTTCCTTATGAGGAGGCGCGGTCACGGAGGATCCTTGAGATTCTGGGCAGGCAGATAGAGCGGACGGTGGATATCGACGGACTCCTGCGATTGGCGCAGGATACGGCAGGGTTGGAGAATACGGGCGAACCGGAGAATATGGTGGAAACGAGGTGTAAGGTACAGAAGGAGAAGCCTTCAGCGTGCCTCCGGGTGGCTCTGGCGAGAGATGAAGCGTTCTGCTTTCTGTATGAGGATAACCTGAAGCTTCTGGAAGAGAAGGGGGTCTGTCTGATTCCGTTTTCGCCGCTTAAGGATACCCATCTGCCGGAACATATCGACGGGCTTCTTCTCTATGGCGGATATCCCGAATTGTATGCCGAAGCGCTGAGTGAAAATCAGCGTCTGCGCCGGGAGATCCGCGATGCAGTGGCCGGCGGACTTCCCTGTATGGCAGAGTGTGGAGGATTTATGTATCTTCAGGAGAGCATGGAAGACCAGACCGGAAAGAGTTATCCCATGGTTGGTGCTTTGGAGGGGAAAAGCTTTTATACGCCTTCGCTGAAGCGTTTTGGGTATGTGACACTGTCGGGAGGGCAGGTGTTTGGGCAAAAAGCCGGGAAGATTCCGGCGCATGAGTTCCATTATTACGATTCCTCCATATGCGGGGATGCATTCTGTGCGGAGAAACCGTTGTCGGAGCAAAGATGGGAGTGCATGGTCAGTACAGATACGCTGTTTGCAGGTTATCCTCACATCTGTTACCGGGGAGCCATGGAAGTTGCGGACGGGTTTGTATCGGCGTGCAGAAAAGAGAAGCAAAGGAGAGACAGATGTCAGAGAGAAAATTAAAAGACATGATAGATGCGGTAAGGCCTATTGACCGTACGGCCATGGATGCAGCAAGAAAAAGATGGAATTCTATTGCCAAGCCGCTTTACAGCCTGGGAAGGCTGGAAGATGCCGTCGTGCAGATTGCGGGCATCACCGGAAATGCGGATGTGCATCTTGAGAGCCGAGGATTGATTGTCATGTGTGCGGACAACGGTGTGGTGGAGGAGGGTGTCACGCAGACAGGGCAGGAAGTAACGGCAATTGTGGCGGAGAATTTCTTGAGCGGGGACACAAGTGCTGCGATTATGTGTGAGAAGGCAGGGGTCAGGTTATTTCCGATAGATATTGGGATGGCGGCGGACACGAAGGTGCCCGGCCGCAAGATCCGGTACGGAACGGGCAATATTGTGAAGGGGCCGGCGATGTCGCGGGGAGAGGCACTGCAGGCGGTGTTGTACGGGATACAGCTTGTGAAAGAGCGAAAGGAAGAGGGATGCCAGATCTTATGCACCGGAGAAATGGGGATTGGCAATACGACCACCAGCAGTGCTGTGGCATGCGTACTGTTGTCGGAGAGCGCCGGGGAGATGACCGGGCGCGGTGCAGGGCTTGACCAGGCAGGATTTGACCGCAAGGTTCGGGCGGTACAGGCTGCTATTGAGAGAAACCGGCCGGATCCGGCAGATCCGCTGGATGTGGTCTCTAAAGTAGGGGGACTCGACCTTGCCGGGCTGTGCGGGATTTATCTGGGGGGAGCTTATTTTCGGATTCCTGTGGTCGTTGACGGGTTTATCTCAGCAGTTGCGGCGCTTCTGGCTGTCCGCATGTGTCCGCTTGCCGGAGAATATTTCCTTGGCTCCCACACTTCCAGGGAACCGGGCACCAAACGGGTGATGGAGGCGCTTAAGCTGCAGCCGGGGCTTGACCTTGGCATGTGCCTGGGAGAAGGCACGGGGGCTGTTGCATTTCTGCCAGTTTTGGACATGGCCTGTGCGGTGTATCAGAGGATGGGTACATTTACAGAAAATCAGATTGAAGATTACAAGGATTACCGGAGGCTGGAGGGATAATATGATACATCTTATCACCGGGGGGAGCGGCAGCGGAAAGTCCGCTTACGCTGAGGATTGGCTGCTTGCCCATAAAAGAAGCGGGGACTGTATATATATTGCGACCATGGAGCCCTACGGCAAGGAAGGCAGGCGCAGGATTGCAAGGCATCATGCGCTCCGGGCCGGAAAGGGCTTTCTGACCCGGGAATGTTACAGAGATCTTGAGAATCTCGAGGTTCTGCCAAACGGCGGGATTCTTCTGGAATGTATGTCTAATCTGGCAGCCAATGAATGCTACAGAAAAGATGGGACGCAGAAAGGAATACGCGATACAGAAGAGAAGATTATTGAGGGAATCCGGCATCTGAAGCGGCATACGGATTGTCTTGTGATTGTGACCTGTGAGGTTTGTTCGGATCTGTGGAGGTATGCGGATGAGACAGAGGAGTACCGAAAGCTTCTGGGAAGGTTGAACCAGAGACTTGCAGGGACCGCTCAAAAGGTGACGGAGGTTGTGTACGGCATTCCGGTGGAGATTAAAAGTGATGAAAAGATTGTGGAATAGTTTTAAAATTGCATTTTCTATGTACAGCAGGATTCCTGTGCCTGCCAGTGAATGGACGGAAGAAAATATATCGTATGCTATGTGCTTTTTTCCTTGGATAGGGGCAGTCATAGGTGCTGCTACATGGGGCGTGTTTCTGGTTAAGGAGATGGCGCTCCGACAAGGGCTGGCGTTGGATCCTTTGTTTTTTACCGTGCTCCTTTTGGCTCTTCCGGTGGTGATCAGCGGCGGGATCCATCTGGATGGCTTTTTGGATACCCAGGATGCGCTGAGTTCTTATCAGCCTAAGGAGAGGAGGCTGGAGATCCTGAAAGATTCCCATGCCGGTGCATTTGCCATTCTCTCCTGCGTGGTGTATTTCCTGTTATATCTTGGAGTCTATGCATCTTTGAATAAGGAGAGCGTGAAGCTTGTGTGTATGGGGTTTTTGCTGTCCCGGACTTTAAGTGGTATCTCGGTACTTTGTTTTTCGCAGGCGAGAAAGCAGGGACTTGCAGCTTCCTTTTCACAGGGGGCCGAGAAAAAGCCGGTTCTTGCTGTGTTGTTTGCATATCTTGCAGGGATCAGTGCAGTTATGGTGATTGTGGGAAGATTTGCAGGAATCTGCTGCCTGCTGGCTGCCGGCGGAGTATTCGTGTATTATTCCTGGATGTCCCGGACAAAATTCGGCGGAGTGACCGGGGATCTGGCCGGGTATTTCCTGCAGGTGTGTGAACTGACGGCGGCAGCGGCGGCAGTTTTGGGGACGGCGGTGACTGTATGAGGGAACCGGGCGGCGTCCTGACTTGTTTTGATTAATGCGATATTGTATATGTAATGGTTAATACTTTTATGGTATGATGATTGAAAGCAAAGGAGAGAGAATGTATATATTTGGTAAACGGCTTCGTAATATTATTAGCGTAAATTAATGAATATTTATATGAAGACGGAGGAAATGCTGCTTAGAAACCTGAAAGGAGAAGAAGATGACAATATATGATGTCGTTAATAAATTTAATACAACCCCGTTTTTGTTTGTAGGTTCTGGGATGACCAGAAGATATCTTAATTTACCGGATTGGAAAAGTTTATTAGAACATTTTGCTTATGAGGTGAAAAAAACTGATTTTGCATATAGCATTTATGAAAACAGGGCAAAAAAGTTTGAGTGTCCTGTTGGACTGCTGCCTAAGATAGCAGAATTAATTCAGCGTGAGTATGATGAGAAATGGTTTTCAAATGAAGTTAAACGTACAGTAGATGAAAATGTGCAGCAACAGGTTCGAAATGGATTGTCTCCGTTTAAAGCTGAAATTGCTTCGTATATAAAATGCAATAGTCATGTAAATAAAGTATATCAATCTGAGATAGAAAAGCTGATAGAAATATCTGAGAAAAGTATTGCAGGTGTTATTACAACTAATTATGACAGCTTTTTGGAAGATCATCTGTATCAGTTTAAAAAATATGTTGGCCAGAGCCAGTTGATGTTTTCGGCTATACAGGGGATTGCAGAAATTTATAAAATACATGGATCTGTCGAGGATCCGGAAAGTATCGTTATTAATGAGACAGACTATCAGGAATTTGATGCTAAAAGTGCCTATCTGGCGTCTAAACTTATGACAATTTTTCTAGAATATCCAATCGTCTTTTTGGGTTATTCTGTTAGTGATGCGAATATTCAAAATATTCTAGAAGCAATTATAAGATGTCTTGATCATACACAGTTAGAAATATTAGAGAGCAGATTTGTTTTTGTTGAGTATAAACAGGACATTTCTGAACCAGAGGTGGCGTTGCACACAATCATAATTGAAGGTAAGCCATTGACCATGAGTAGAATTGTGTTGTCGGATTTTAAACCTTTTTATGAAGCAATCGGGAAAAAACAGTCAAAACTTCCTGTACGGATTTTACGTAAGTTCAAACAGGAATTGTATTCTTATGTCATTACCAATACTCCGACAGCTGCGATGAGAGTTGCAGCTCTTGAGGATGAGCGTGTTTCAGATGATGAATTGGTATTGGCAGTAGGGAAGGCCGAGCAGCTTGGAATACATGGTTTAAGTGGGATTACAGGAAATGACTGGTACCGCAATGTGGTTTTAGGGGATCTTCTGTTTACTGCGGATGAATTATTAGAGCATGCGTTCCCTATATTAATAAAACAAAATTCTAATCGGTTGCCGCTTAATAAATATTTATCATTGGCATCCAGGCAATATCCAGAGTGTGAAAAACTTGCCATGAGAATGACTCTGAATGAAATTATCCCGGATAGTTTATTGAAGGGCAGGGGATTTGGAGTCTATCATTCTATTGCGGAGATATGGCAGTATGAAGGCAAAAAAATTGAAAAGGCAACCAGATTAATTTCTCAGTTAAAAGAAGATGAATTGGATATTAAAGAGTTAGAAATGGTGTTGCGAACAATATTTGAAGACAAAAATATTTTGGAGCATATAACGAGTACAGATCGCTCTCAAGTTAGAAGATTAATCCTTATATATGATTTTTTGAAGTGGGGTAAACAGTAAAAGAGTTCCCTAACTAAAGCGTCCATAAATGGATACCGATTAGGAAACCCTTTTAAAATACATTGGCAGTACCTTAACAGTCACAGCATTGAAGAAAAACACCGGATTGTATCAGCACTAATAATAATTTATGTAATTACAATCTTTATTATACCAGCAGCAGGATAAATGTCAATATACTTATTTGAGAAGGAGGTTATATGGAATACAAATGGTTCAAAGATTATATTGCACAGATTGAGAAAAGTGATATTGAAGCGTCAAAGAGCATCCTAATTAATAATATTCCCGAAAAAATGGTGATTTATAAGTATTGCAGAGGGTTGAAACGTGATATTTCAAATCTGTTTGAGCAGAAATTATGGCTGAGTAATGTTCTTGGTTTTAATGATCCGTATGATTCAGCTATAATGGTTGATTGCGGTTTCAAACTTCAATATCCACAAGAACAAAGAAAGCAGGCGGTGGAAGATTATTTGAGACAGAAGGAAGAAGATAAGAAGGCCAAAGAATTACAAAGTTGTTTATTTGTTGCTTGTTTTTCAGAGGTGAATCATTCATTTCCGATGTGGGGATATTATGCTGCTGACCATAAAGGATTATGCATAGGTTACAATTTGCGAGAATTGGTAAGAAGGTATGATTGTATGCCCGTTATATATACTTCGGAATTAGTAACATACAGAGAAAATGATTCTGATAGAAATATCATATTATCTGCATTAACGAAATCTGATGAATGGAAACATGAACGGGAATGGCGGATAATAAAGCAGTCAGATGAACATAAAGGGCAAAAAGGTATTATATTAGAAAAATTTGCGGAGCCTATTGAATTATTTATCGGATGTCGACAAGAAGAAACCATTTCGCTAAATTTTGAAATGAGGAAAAGAAATACAGATTGTATGGAATTGTATGCAGATATAGATGAGATTATGAGTTATGCGGAGGAACATAATGTAGATTTGTATTATCCGATAATTAGCAGAACAGAATACAAATTGATAGATAGGGCAGTTAAGCTGAATCATTTGAGATAATGGCAGATTTCTGCGACTCTGCAATAATTAGTGGGAAAATACCCCTTTAAAAAGGAGAACTTATATGATCTTAGTGACAGGCGGCGCCTATCAGGGAAAACTTAATTATGCTGAAACTATCTCCCCGGAGACAGTCTGGGCAGACGGCCGTACATGCACCGAGCAGGAGATACTGTCCTGCGGCGGAATCCACCATTTCCAATCCTATATTGAGAATCGGATGAAGGAAGGAAAAATGCAGGAAGAGCTGCTTTGTCTGGTCGATGCTATCTGCCGGGAGAACCCGGAGATCATCATTGTGACGGACGAGGTGGGATGCGGGATTGTGCCGGCAGATGCCTTTGACCGGGAGTACCGGGAGGTGACCGGACGGGTGTGTACCAGACTGGCATCTTACGCCGGGCAGGTGCACCGGGTGGTCTGCGGGATAGGGACGGTGATCAAGGGATGAGGCTGTATTTGATCCGCCATTCTGCCACTGCCGGGAATTTGAAGAGGCGTTACATCGGCCGCACAGACGAAGCGCTGTGCGAAGAAGGGATTCGTCTGCTTCGTTCCGGGCATTATCCTGAGGCGGAGGCTGTATTTGTAAGTCCTATGAGGCGTTGTCTTCAGACAGCAGAACTGATCTATCCGGGACAAAGCTATGTGGCAGTGGAGGAACTGTCCGAGTGTGATTTCGGAAGGTTTGAGAACCGGAATTATAAAGAACTGTCCGGGGTGCCGGAGTATCAGGCATGGATCGACAGCGGAGGTACGCTGCCCTTTCCGGGAGGAGAGGGGCGTGAGGAGTTCTCACGGCGGTGCCTTAGGGGCTTTCAGAAGGTGGTGGATATGTGCCGTTCTATGGAAGTCGGCTGTGCCTCATTAATTGTCCATGGCGGAACGATCATGAGTATTATGGAGCGATACGCCAGGCCTTCGGGCGAATATTATGATTTTCAGGTTGGAAGCGGGGAAGGATATGAACTTAATCTTACAGATGATGCTGCCTCCGGCGGTCGGGTTTGTGCTGGATCTGATGCTGGGGGATCCCGGATGGCTCTATCACCCGGTGCGGATGATCGGACACCTGATTACGGGATCCGAGCGAATTATAAGAAAATGTTTTTCAAAAACTCCGGGCGGTGAACGTCTGGGCGGAGTGATGCTGGTGATGATTGTCCTCGGTGCAGGCATTGCAGTTCCTGCATTACTTTTGCGGGCGGCGTATGGGTGGAAGTTCCCGTTCGGTCTTGCCGTAGAAAGCTTTATGTGTTATCAGATCCTGGCGGTCAGATCTCTAAGGACAGAGAGTGACAAGGTCTTCCAGGCACTGGATCAGGGAAATCTTGCAGATGCAAGGAAGGCAGTGTCTATGATCGTGGGGCGGGATACCCGGAACCTGACAAAGGAGGGTGTTGCCAAGGCGGCGGTAGAGACAGTTGCAGAGAATACCTCGGACGGGGTGACCGCTCCGATGTTCTACATGGTGCTTGGGGGCGCGGCTCTTGGGTTTGCTTATAAAGCAGTAAACACAATGGATTCCATGGTGGGATATAAGAATGACCGATACCGGTATTTCGGGACAGCTGCAGCCCGGCTTGACGACGTGGTCAATTATCTTCCTGCACGGCTGTCGGCGGGATGTATGCTTCTGGGAAGTGTTCTGACCGGAATGGATGCAAAAAATGCCTGCAGGATCTACCTGCGGGACCGCAGAAAACATAAAAGCCCTAATGCCGCCCAGACAGAGTCGGTGATGGCGGGAGCCCTGGGTGTGGAGCTTGCCGGAGATGCCTGGTATTTCGGCATACTGCATCAGAAGCCCGCTATCGGGGATCCCTTAAGGGAGATTGAGCCGGAGGATATCAGGAGAGCCCACAGGCTTTTGTACGCGTCGGCGGTGATTTCGCTGATCCTGCTGCTTGGGGTGAAGGGACTGTTTCTCTGGATATTTATATAGGAATATTAGGTGTCCCCGGCGGACCTGCAGTGTATTCTGCTGTCTATATGAGGGGAAGAAAGGGGCAAAAAAGTGAGGGAACAGATTCACGGAGGAGATATTTACAGACATACGGTGGAGATAGATTTTTCCGTAAACAGCAACCCCCTGGGTCCCCGGGAAGCTGTGGTAGAGGCGGTCAGGGACAGCGCACGGCGGATGGTTCACTATCCGGATGTGAGGTGTGAGAAGTTGTGCCGTGGTATTGCCGGTTTTGAAAGGGTGGAGGTATCGGAAGTCTTGTGCGGAAATGGGGCTGCGGAGCTGTTTTTTGCGGCGGTGCTGGCCGTGAGGCCGAAGAAGGCGCTCCTTCTCTCTCCCACTTTTGCAGAGTATGAGAACGCCCTTCGCCTTACATGTCCGGACATTCGGTATTATGAGCTGAAGGAACAAAACGGCTTCGGACTGCAGGAGGATATCCTGGATGTGCTGAATTCTGATCTTGACATGCTTTTCCTGTGCAACCCCAACAATCCCACGGGGGCTGTCACGGAAAAAGAACTTTTACTGAGAGTTCTGAAAAAATGTACCGAATATGGAATAATACTGGTATTAGATGAATGCTTCATTGAATTCCTGGAAGAGCCGGAGAGGTATGAGATGCAGATGTTCCGGAAGGATTTTCCGGAGCTTCTGGTCATCAAGGCATTTACGAAGATCTTCTGTATGCCGGGTTTGAGAGTCGGATATGCCGTCAGCGGGAATCAGTTTCTGCTTGGGCAGATGGCCTCCTGCATGCAGCCCTGGAATGTGTCTGTGCCGGCCCAGGAGGCCGGGGCAGCGGCTCTTATTGACTGCGGGGAATATCTGAAGGATACCCGTGCATTTGTAAAAGAAGGACGGGAGTATCTGAGTCGGGAACTTGCCGGACTTGGCTATGAAACTTTTGAGTCAAAGGCGAATTATGTGTTTTTTAGAGGCCCGGCCGGTCTGTACGAAAAGGCATTATGTGCAGGGTATCTGATCCGGGACTGCCGAAACTACCGGGGGCTCTCGGAAGGGTATTACCGTATTGCAGTCCGCAGCAGGCAGGAGAATGAGAGGTTGATGCAATGGCTAAGACAATTATGATACAGGGAACCATGTCCAATGCGGGGAAAAGCCTGATCTGTGCGGGACTGTGCAGGATACTGCGGCAGGACGGATACCGGGTGGCGCCCTTTAAGGCACAGAATATGGCGCTGAATTCCTATATCACCGCAGACGGACTGGAGATGGGGCGCGCCCAGGTGGTACAGGCAGAAGCGGCAGGTATCCTGCCGGAGGCGGCCATGAACCCCATCCTGTTAAAGCCCACCAATGACACCGGATCGCAGGTGATTGTAAATGGCAAGGTGCTGGGACAGATGAGCGCCAGAGATTATTTTGCCTACAAGAAAAGGCTGATCCCGGAGGTGGAAAAGGCGTTCCGAAATCTTCAAAAACGGTTTGACATAATTGTCATTGAGGGCGCAGGGAGCCCTGCGGAGATCAATCTTAAGCAGGATGACCTGGTCAATATGGGGATGGCGAAAATGGCGAAGTCCCCGGTGCTTCTTGTGGGAGATATCGACAGAGGAGGCGTGTTTGCACAGCTCTTTGGTACATGGATGCTTCTTGAGGATGAGGAAAAGCAGCTGGTGAAGGGGCTGATTATCAATAAGTTCCGGGGGGATAAGAGCATCCTTCTGCCGGGGGTTGCTATGCTGGAGGAACGGTGCGGCCTTCCGGTGGTTGGTGTGGCGCCGTATATGCAGGTGGAACTGGAGGATGAAGACAGCCTGACAGAGCGTTTTTCCCGGCAGGGCAGGGGGGGCGCCGTTGACATTGCCGTCATACGGATGCCAAGGATATCTAATTTTACGGATTTTTTGCTGCTTGAGCATATGGATGGTGCGGCAGTAAGGTATGTGGACTGTGTGAGGGATTTGAGGAATCCGGATATGATTATCCTTCCGGGTACTAAGAATACCATGGCCGATCTTCTGTGGATGCGCCAGAATGGACTGGAAGCGGCTGTCTTAAAGGAGGCGGCAAGAGGTACGGTGATCTGGGGGATCTGCGGGGGATATCAGATGCTTGGCCAGGTTCTTAAGGATGACGGACATGAAGAGGAGGGCGGGAGACTGAAAGGAATGGGCTTGCTTCCGGTATCCACAGATTTTGTTTCCCAAAAGAGAAGAACCAGGGTAACCGGGCGTTTTCTGGAGGTAGACGGTATTTTATCCGGTCTTCGGGGACTTGCATTTGACGGATATGAGATCCATATGGGAGAGACCGTGTTTGAGGGAACTGCCATGAGCGAGCTTACGGACGTGACGATAGGAGCACCCATGAGTGATCATACAGATGTGACGGAAGGCGCTGTTGTGAGTGAGCACACCGATGGGATGGCTGGCGGCTGGACGGCTGCAGGGACGCCGGACGGTATTTCGCGGGGAAATATCTACGGGACTTATGTGCACGGAATCTTTGACCGGGAAGAGGTGGCCGGAACAGTGGTGCAGGCGCTGGCCAAACGGAAGGGGATTTCTGTGGAATGTG
>CANSCI010000077.1 GCA_947645355.1 uncultured Dorea sp.
GGTTGTTGTCTATTATTTAATTATCAAGGTTCTTTGCTGCTGTCTCTCGCGACAGTTTTAATAGAATATCACATACATCCATATATTGTCAATAAATTTTTGAAATTTTTTAGAACAATTTTTTAAAACAAATTGAGGGAATCTTTTTTTATTTATCCCCCATACTGTCCCCTCCTCTTATAATAAGAAATTCGTAGCAAGCTTCATAAGGGGATTATACTCATAGATCATATTCAGGATTGCGTTATCCCGGATCACCTCATAGATATCCCGCCCAATGGATGTAGTATAAAGTAATGTTACAATGATAAAAATTACCCACACAATCACAAGCCCGCCTGCAAGCCCTGCAATTCCTCCTGCCAGACGATTAACGAACCCCAGCACCGGAAGATCCGATACAATATCAAGTGCAAATACAATTGCCCTTATGATAATTGAAACCAACAGAAATGTGCCCAGAAATGCTACGATGTGTATAATCAGCCGGGACAAAAATTCTCCCACATACTGCGGAAAAGTCTCCACTCCAAGCTTCTCATATATTTCACTGTTATTATTATCGCTGAGCAATGTCTTAAATATATCCGGCAGCTCTGCCATCTCAATCGCCTTGACCTGCAGGTCCTTCGGGATGTCCGCACCTTCCACAACATCCTCTGTATCATTTTCTGTCTCTCCCTGCTGCTTTTGGCTTAATCCGGCCAGAAGTTCTCTTGAGATTCCATATTCAGCAAGCTTCTCACTGTCTATCTCACCACTCACGATATCCTCTATTTTAATTCCATATTCGGCAAGCTTGTCCTCACTGACTCCGGCCGCCTCAAGCACCTGCTTTACGGTATCCTCGGACAGGCCCTCCCCTTCTGTCACTTTTGCGGTGGCTGCATCCGCCATCGCAGAGACGACCTGATCCTTAATCATCGTATCTATCGGCGTCTTCTCAATAATCAACTTGGCCACAAAGGGGGTCGCAAAAAAAACGATCACCACCGTCAATAATGTCGTAGCCAGCGATACCGCTATCTTGATGGCCCCTTTACACACACCCACAATTACACAAATCAGAAAAATTGCTCCTACAGCTAAAACGATCCAGTCCATATCTTCTCCTTACTTTACAAGCCGTACACACTCCATACCGTTTGCATTCATCACAATGTATTTATTTATTCCCATCACAGGGACTATTTCAAAAATCTCGTTATTCATCTCTCCCTCAAATTTTTTCACCCCGCTCCTCAGAAATATACTGCATTTCTTGCCGTCATATAATATCACCTGACTCCCGGATATTTTGGCATTTTTGTAACTGCCCGTGAAGTCCTTCGACATTACCTTTTTCCCGGCTGTATTATAAAGGCGCAGTTCGTGCCCTTCTTTTCCTTCATTTTTCAGGATCATCCCAATATATCTTTCATTATGGAAAATGCTCTGAATCTCCTTTTCAATCGTAACAGTTGTTACTTCCTCCGGCACTTCTTTTCCCTTGAACAGTGTCAGGCAGTTATCTCCTACCACCGCCGAAACCGACTGGTTCAAAAAGAAACCGGCCGCCGCCACACTGCTTTTGTATTCCTTACTGGCTACCGCATGATCCGTCTGGTTTTCACCCTTCTCGCCAAAATTATAATAGCCTGCCCACGATTGCAGCTGCCCGTCCTGCACCCGCAGATAGATCACCTGCATTACCGTTGCATCGGCTGATATAGCTACATCCAAAGGATAGCCCGTCCCAACCAGGGATGCCTGATGCTCTACAAGAATATTGCCCGCAATGTCATAACAAACAATACTGGGTGTAGATTCATTCTTCAGGATCACACTCACAATTCCCTGTTCGGATACAGAAAGCTTTTCAATGGGAAGGGTTGTCTGGATCTCACCTTTGAGCCCATCCTTCTGGAAAATCATTATAGTGTTGCCGCCTTTGTCCGCTACCGCAGCCGACACCCGATTAGCATCCACAAAAGGGCTCTTGATCTGACAAGGCTGGTTCCATTGCTCTTCCCCTTTTTGGTTCAGATAAGAAATCCCGTCTCTGCTATATTTTAATACTCCCCCGGCAAATTCTTCATAACTGTTTTCCGACACGCCGCTGACCTTATAAGTGTCAGAAACCTGTGCCAATGTATATGTCTGCAAATGTATGACTGCAAATGCGGCAGCTGCCGCCGCCAGCACACAGACAATCCCTATTATGACCCTGCGCCTGAATTTTGATTTCTGCTCTCTTATCGGCTTTCCCAATTCTTCTTCAGACATATTCCGGCTATTTAATTCCGTCATCAAATCTTCAACTATTTTGTCCGTAGTGTCTCCCTGAGGCCTTACAACATGCAAATGTCTATTCTTTCGATGCGCCATTCGTATCCCCTTTTTGTTTTTCATTTGTGTACAGTATATCATATTTTTATATTAAGGTAACAATAATTTTTGTCCGATAAATATTAAGTTCCCGTCCGAAAGACCGTTCATTTTGCAGATTGCCTCCACGTGTGCGGTGTCTCCGTACAGCTTAACACTGATCGTATCAAGGGTGTCCCCCTTTTGGACAACATAAAAATCATCCTCGCTCAGTTCCTCCTGTATGGTAGATGTCTCGGGTACGGTCCCTGCCGTTACGGCAGTTTCCTCCCCGGTCTCCCCATCGTTCAGTGCACCGTCCTGGTACTGTTTTTCTTTCGTCTCAGCCTGTCCGCGATCCTCAGATGCATTCATAGACATGGACAGTGCCTCTAAAGTATTCTGTACAGCTTCCATTTTATCAAAATTATTCATGGTTGAGATACCAATTGCCAGTACGACCACTACAAGCAGGATGCTCATAGCATACACGAATCTGGAGTTCTGCCTTTGTTCCCTGTACTCCATCTTCTCCTTTACTGTACTACGAAAATTCTTTGCAGCTCGATCCTCAACCACTTCACTGGGTGTAACGCCAATCATTTTACGTGTATTTATCATATAATTCTGCATAGAGGGATTTTTTTCATAGTAAATATAATGTCCCCCCATCTGCATTAATTCGCCGTATTTATAGGCGTAAAAAATCTCATCCGATTCCAGCGCGTCACGCCAGATAAATACGGAATTGTCTTTCGCAAACGATTTGTTGTGGATTCGGTTGACCCCTTTATTAAGCCCCATGGGATGACCGGTTTCTATCAGTACCCATCCTACCAGCTCCTGCTCCGGGAAAAATTCTTTCCGATCCTCCTCTACCTTATCCCAGGTTTCCTTCTTTATGACAATATCATTGCCGTTCACTTCCAACTCCTTCATCCGGAGCGCCCCTGATATGTACACTACACTCTGCCCCTCCACAGACAGAATCTCTCCTGTCAGTACCGCTCCCACCGGACTGTCGATGGCCTTCTGCCGTAATTGATTGAGATAGGTGTCCACATAATCTTCCACATAGATCTTTGGCTCATCACAGACATTACCTATCTGTCTGACATTTTTTGGAAATTGTTTTTCCATATACTCCTCACCTCTGCTTGCATATTTTTGATTATGATAGCATAGGCTTTCCGCATATTTTATCGGTTCATGGGACTTGTCCCAAGAAGTTTACGGGGGAATCCCGGGATTTTCGACGGAGTACATTACGATACGCCAGAATGGTAAGCGAAAAGCCCCGGAAAATCCGTGCCGAATCTGTTAGAGCCGCAGATGCGAACGGCTATCCATTTGCATCTGCGGCTCTTATAGATTTCGTGCACTAGTTATACGAATTCTTTTACTTTTTTATAAATGCTGTCTGCATCCAGACCATACTTCTTAATGAGTTCCCCTGCCGGCCCTGATTCTCCGAACGTGTCATTCACACCGATCTTGAGAACCTTTGCAGGCGCTTTCTCTGCAACCACGTCGCACACTGCGCTTCCAAGACCTCCGATGACCGAGTGCTCCTCTGCCGTCACAATCTTTCCCGTCCTGGCTGCGGCCGCGATTACTGCTTCCTCATCCAGCGGCTTGATGGTATGCATATTAATCACCCCAGCGCTGATTCCGTCCTCTGCCAGCTTCTCTGCCGCTGCAAGGGACTCCGACACTGTCAGGCCGGCAGCGATGATCGTGACATCCGTACCTTCCCTGAGCGTAATAGCCTTGCCGATCTCAAATTTATAATCTGCACGGTCATTGATTACCGGAACTGCCGCTCTGCCGAAACGGAGATACACAGGCCCCACATGCTTATATGCAGCCTCAACCGCCGCCTTAGCCTCGATGTCGTCTGACGGGTTCAGTACTACCATCCCCGGGATCGTCCTCATAAGGGCAATATCCTCGTTGCACTGGTGGGTTGCTCCGTCTTCACCTACAGAAATACTCGCATGGGTCGCACCGATCTTTACATTTAACTTTGGATATCCCACGGAGTTCCTGATCTGTTCAAATGCACGCCCCGCCGCAAACATTGCAAAAGAACTTGCAAAAGGCACCTTCCCGGCAGCGGCAAGTCCCGCTGCTACGCCGACCATATTACATTCTGCAATCCCGCAGTCAATGTGCCTCTCCGGAAATACTTTCTTAAATGTACCTGTCTTGGTTGCAGCTGCAAGGTCCGCATCCAGCACTACCACATCCTCATATTTCTTTCCCAATTCAACCAAAGCATTACCGTAGCTCTCTCTTGTTGCAATCTTCTTTACTTCTGACATAATGCTTCACCTACTTTCTCTAAATCTGCCATTGCAGTCGCAAACTGCTCGTCATTCGGAGCTGCTCCGTGCCAGGAAGCCTGATTCTCCATGAAGGAAACGTTCTTGCCCTTTACCGTCTTCGCAATAATTGCCGTCGGCCGGCCCTTTGTCTCCCTTGCCTCTTTGAAGGCCGCGTCAATAGCGTCAAAATCATGACCGTCAATATTAATCACATGAAAATTAAAGGCTTCGAACTTCTTATCAATCGGATATGGTGAATTCACTTCATCAACCGCTCCGTCAATCTGCAGGTTATTATTGTCCACGATAACAACAAGATTGTCCAGGTTTCTGTGAGCCGCAAGCATTGCTGCCTCCCACACCTGACCCTCCTGGATCTCTCCGTCTCCGAGAAGCGTATATACCCTGTAGGAATCACCGGATAATTTTGCAGATATAGCCATACCTACAGCCGCTGAAATCCCCTGTCCCAGGGATCCGCTGGACATATCCACGCCCGGGATGTGCTTCATATCCGGATGCCCCTGAAGGTAAGATCCAACCTTGCGGAGCGTCTTTAGATCCTCCACCGGGAAAAATCCTCTGTTGGCAAGTGTTGAATAATATCCCGGAGCCGTATGCCCCTTAGACAATACAAACCGGTCGCGGTCTGCTTTCTTCGGATCTGCCGGATCAATATTCATCTCCTCAAAAAAGAGGTATGTGTAGATATCAGCAGCAGAGAGGGAACCGCCCGGATGTCCTGATTTCGCACTGTGAACCGCTGTAATGACACCCTTTCGGATCTCATTAGCTGTCTTCATTAAGTCTAATTTGTTCATACCGTCCTCCTTCATTAATCTCCGAAAACTGCCCTGTAGTCAGCCTGGAATTTTTCGATGCCTGCATCTGTCAGCGGATGCTTCGTCATCTGTTCAATAACCTTATATGGCACGGTCGCAATATCAGCGCCTGCCAGTGCACAGTCTGTCACATGAACCGGATGGCGCACACTGGCTGCAATAATCTCGGTTTCAATCCCTGCCGTTTCAAAGATCTGTGCGATCTCCGCGATCAGATCTGTACCCCTCACAGAGATGTCGTCCAGACGTCCCAGGAACGGAGAAACGTATGTTGTACCTGCCCTTGCCGCAAGCAGCGCCTGGTTTGCTGTGAAGATCAGGGTAACATTCGTCTTGATTCCTTCTTTAGAAAGCTGACGGCAGGCCTTTAATCCCTCTACTGTCATCGGAATCTTTACTACCATGTTCGGATGGATCTTTGCAATCTCTCTGCCCTCTGCGATCATACCCTCTGCATCAACTGTCGTGGCCTTCACTTCCCCGCTGATGGGCCCGTCTACGATAGACGCGATCTCTGCAATAACCTCTTCAAATACCTTTCCTTCCTTTGCAATCAGGGACGGATTCGTTGTTACACCGCAGATCACTCCCATGTCATTTGCCTTCTTAATGTCCTCAACATTGGCTGTGTCGATGAAAAATTTCATTGTCTTGTTCCTCCTTATAAAATGTGTGAATCCCTTCTCGTCTTATTACTCTCGTATGTAAAAATTATAGCTTATTGCAGGAGCATCGGTCAATAGGACAATATTTTATCAACAATTATTTTTCATTAATATTTTCTATTTATTAATTAATTTCAAATAAAATCACCGGTGTCTCTTCCTGCCGCAAAACATAAACACCGGTAATTTCTTCTTCCCCTCTGCCGATCACACAACAGAAGGCTGTACTTATTAATAATAATTATTACGAATACATTAATTTTATTTTTTACTTGTCCGTTTTTTCCCTGACTGCCTTGGGTAAGAAGTCGTCCCGCGCACAATAAGCTTTGGCTCATATTCCACATGATATGTGCTGATCGGCTCAATATCCGAGTACTTCATATTGCGGGACATAATCTTTTTCATAATGATATCGCAGGCATCCCGCCCTTTAAATATCACAAAATGTTCAATTGTCGTAAGCGCCACCTTGTGCATACGGGCAAACAAAGTATTATCACACCCCATGACGGAAATATCGCCCGGTACTTTTAATTTTGCTTCGTGAAGCGCATCCAGAATTCCAAAGGCTATCATATCGTTCAGTCCTACGATAGCAGTGATATCCCGCGTTTCGCTCAAAAGTTCCCTTGTAAGCTCATAGCCGATCTTGTACTCCGAATCAATATGAGCAATATCTGAATCAATCTCTTCTTTCGCCGCCTTAATGATCACATTGTCCCTGAGCCCCGCCTCCGCAAACTCCTTTAAAAATCCTTCCACCCTCTTGGAGCGCTGCTTCTGCCTCGTTGTAAGGGGCGGCGCGATATAGGCAACCTTCCGGTGCCCCAGTTCAAGAAGATGGGAAGCCATGATCCTGCCCAGCTTAGAGTTGTCAAGCTCCACTGCATCCACATCAAGCTTTTCATTCTGATTATTGATGATGGCAACAGGAATCTCACGGGAAAGTTCCTCCACAAGTCCCATGAAGCAGCGGCTTGGATTGCAGGTATAGATAATTCCGAGAGGCTTCAGCCCCCACATCATCTTGAGATACCGCTCTTCCATCTTAAGATCGCGCTGAGTATTGCATACAAACAGCCCGAATCCCTGCTCCTTGGCGCTGGATTCGATCCCCTGAAGCAGCATGACATAATAGGGGTTTGTAAGGTTGGAACAGAAAACAACCAGAAGTTTTTCTTTTCTGCCCTCTCTGCGAGGTTTCCTTTTCTGCGGCACATACCCTAATTCTTCCGCTGCGTGCTCTACCTTCTCAATCGTCTCTTTTGAGAAGGATACATTATATTTTTTATTCAGCACCATAGACACTGTAGACTGCGACACTCCTGCCGCCCTTGCAATATCTGTGGAGGTTACCTTTTTCTTCCCCAATTACAGCTGCGTCCTTCCTTCTAATGCCCGCAAGAGCGTTACTTCATCAATATATTCCAGGTCTCCCCCAACAGGGACACCGCTGGCTATGCGGCTCACCTTCACACCGACAGGCTTAATAAGCTTACTGATATACATAGCTGTAGTCTCACCCTCCAGGCTTGAGTTGGTAGCTATAATCACTTCGTCTACCTCACCCTCCAGCCGGGCGATCAGTTCCTTAAGCTTAATATCCTCCGGCCCAATCCCCAGCATCGGAGATACCGCGCCGTGGAGCACATGGTATACCCCGTTGTATTTCCCGGTCTTCTCATAGGCCGCCAGATCTCTGGTATTTTCCACTACCATGATCGTCTTATGGTCTCTGCTTAGATTACTGCAGATCGGACAGACCTCCTGATCCGTCAGTGTGCAGCATTGTGCACAGTACCTTACCTTCTGTCTGGCCTCCACCATAGTACCGGCCAGCCTTTTGACTTCCTCCTCCGGCATGTGGATCAAGTGAAAAGCCAGCCTTGCCGCTGACTTTGCCCCTATGCCTGGAAGACACGAAAGTTCTTCGATTAACCTGCTTATCTGGTTACTATAGTAATCCATCTCATCAAATGCTCCCTGACTTAAAATAATCCCGGCATTCCTCCGCCCATTCCACCTGTGAATTTGGACATCGCATTTGCCGACTCCTGCTCTGCCTTGTCAAGCGCCTCGTTAATTGCGGCCACGACCAGATCCTCCAGCATCTCAACGTCGTCCGGATCAACTACTTCCTCATTAAGTTTCAGCCGAACCAGTTTTTTAGCTCCGGACACTGTAGCCTCCACCGCACCGCCGCCGGCAGTAGCGCTGAATTCCTTTGTCTCCATTTCCTTTGCCTGTTCTTCCATCTGGCGCTGCATCTTCTGCGCCTGCTTCATAAGATTCGCCATATTTCCCGGCATTCCTCCGCCCGGAAATCCACCTCTCTTTGCCATGATCCATGTCCTCCTGTCTTCCCGGCAGAAAATGGTTACTCATCCTCCACCGTAATGTCCATATTAATATAATTTTCGATATCGATAAACTGATCCTCAAACCTGTGTCCCGACTCCATCGTTCGGATCTCAAGTTCTATCTCTTTGCCGGTCTTTTCCGCAATGAGGCTCTGTATCTCTTCCCTGTGCTCCTCGGTTCCTACCACGCCGGCGCTGACTTCATCCGGCAGGACTACAATAAGATGATTCCCTTCTCCGGCGCTGAGCCTTGCTTTTTTCAGATAAGTCCGGATCAGGGGGGACGTATCCTGTATCATCCGACGGAAATCCTTAACTGCCGCCTTCACATCCTCATTCAGCGCTTTTGGCAGCTCCGGCTTCTTTCGCTGCTCCCCGGAAACTTCCAGAGCCTCCGCATAAACCGGCTTCTCACGAGCCGGGGCGGCCATGATACCTTCCTCCAACTGCTTCTCCACCGCACGTATCCGGTCCAGGAGCGCATCCTGACTTACTTCCATAGCCGGCCTGCACAGCTTAATCAACGCAACCTCCAGAAGCACTCTTTTCTGCGTTGCGTACTTTAACTGCCCTGTAAGGTCTGAGAAGATTCTAATATAACGGATTAACGTGTCATTGTCAATCATTTTGGCTTCTTCTTTTAATCTTGCCAGATTCTCTGTAGAAACATCAAGTACATCCTCCATATCATCCGAGCAGCGCACCAACAAAAGGTTGCGCAGATACCAGGTAAAATCCGCCGCAAGCTGGGACAGCTCCCTCCCCTGCATCGTAAGTTCATTGACTGTCTCGATCACTGAATGTACATTCATTTTGAGAAGTTCCCGCAGGAGGCGGCTGAACACCTCCGTGTCCACTGTCCCCAGAACCTCTAATGCGTGGTCATAGGTAAGCCTCTCCCCGATGTAGAATGCAGCGCACTGATCCAGCAGACTTAATGCATCACGCATAGAGCCGTCTGCCATTCTCGCAATATAGCGCACCGCTTTTTCCTCTACGTCCCACTGTTCTTTATCAATCAACTCCCTGAGCCTGCCTGCGATCGTGTCGATAGTGATTCTCTTAAAATCATACCGCTGGCACCGGCTCAGGATCGTGATCGGAATCTTGTGCGCCTCCGTCGTTGCCAGAATAAAGATTACATATTCCGGCGGCTCTTCCAGCGTTTTTAACAGGGCATTAAAAGCGCCGATCGACAGCATATGCACCTCATCGATAATATAGACTTTATAACGCCCTTCCGTCGGCCTGTATGCTACCTCCTCACGGATCTCCCTGATATTGTCCACACCATTATTGGACGCCGCATCGATCTCAATGACATTCATAGATGTTCCTGCCGAGATGGAACGGCACATATCACACTCCCCGCAGGGGCTGCCCTCTGCAGGATGCTCACAATTGACCGCCTTTGCAAATATCTTAGCCACCGTCGTCTTGCCTGTCCCCCGAGTACCGCAAAACAAATACGCATGCCCGATACGGCCTGCCTTTATCTGGTTTTTTAAGGTTTTGACAATAGCGGTCTGCCCCTTTACATCTTCAAATTCATCCGGTCTGAATTTCCGGTATAATGCCATATATGACATTCTGCCACACTCCCCATCCTATCTGTGCCTATTATTCATCTCCGAAGCTGATGCCCGTCATCTTAGCCTC
Organism: uncultured Dorea sp.; assembly: GCA_947645355.1. Classification (GTDB taxonomy): domain Bacteria; phylum Bacillota; class Clostridia; order Lachnospirales; family Lachnospiraceae; genus Dorea_D. Next base: position 10,203 of record CANSCI010000077.1, read on the forward strand.
TTTAATAATGCTGGACTCCGGATCTACATATTTCAGTTTTCCCGCCACCTCTGAAAGAGGCACACGCACAATTTCATTATTTTTGACACCAACCATATTTCCGAAGTCTCCATCCAGGATCATATCTGCTGCCGCTGCGCCGAGCCTTGTAGATAATACTCTGTCGTACGGGCAGGGGGAGCCTCCCCTCTGCATATGCCCGGGTACCGTAATACGAATCTCCTGGTCAGTCTTTTTCTGTATTCTTTCAGCCAGTTCATATGCCACAGACGGATATGGATGCTTTTCTCTCTTCTCTTTTAATTCCTTCTTTGAAAGCTTTGCATCTTTTTTGGAAATTGCCCCTTCCGCCACAGCTATGATGGTGAATCTCTTGCCGGCCGCCTTTCTCTTATTGATGGCTTCCGCAATCACATTAGTATCGTAAGGAATCTCCGGAAGGAGGATAATATCCGCGCCGCCTGCAATTCCCGCATGGAGAGTCACCCACCCCACCTTATGGCCCATAACCTCGATAATAAACACACGGCTGTGGGAAGTTGCCGTCGTATGGATACGGTCAATCGTGTCCGTCGCGATATCCACCGCACTCTGAAAACCAAATGTCATATCTGTCCCCCAGAGATCATTATCAATGGTCTTTGGAAGCGTGATCACATGTAATCCTTCTTTGCTCAGCATGTGCGCTGTCTTGTGCGTCCCATTTCCTCCCAGCACGACAAGACAGTCCAGGTTCAGCTTATGATATGTGTGCTTCATAGCCTCTACCTTGTCGAGCCCATTCTCATCCGGCACACGCATTAATTTGAACGGCTGTCTGGAAGTACCGAGAATGGTTCCGCCCACCGTCAATATCCCGGAGAAATCTCTGGAGGTAAGCATTGTAAAATTAGAGTAGATCAACCCCTTATATCCCTCCTGGAACCCGTAGATCTCTACATCATCACGTTTTGAACAAATCCCTTTGACAACTCCGCGCATTGCTGCATTCAATGCCTGACAATCTCCGCCGCTGGTAAGCATTCCTATTCTTAACATATGACCGATCCTCCTATCATTATAATTTCACATGTCTGAATGTCCGGGCAAGAATATTTTGCCCCTCCGACTAAAAGTATACATTATTTTTACTCATGAAACAATGAAAAGAAAAGATTTTCGCATCCCACCCTTTCAAAAAGTGATATAATATAAATGGTATCAAATTTTCAGACAGAAAGCAGGTAAGAAACTTGAATAAGCTAGACTTAAAACTATTGGCACTGGAAGCACGGGGGCATATCGTCCCTGACCGTTCTCTTTTGAAGACACCAAAACAAATTGATGCCATCAAAAAAAGTGCAGCTCTTAATACCGCCGTACTTGACCATGTTGCCGCACATATCCGAAAAGGTATGAACACTGCACAGATTGACAAACTTGTGTATGACTTTACGACCGGGCACGGAGGAACACCCGCCCCTTTAAACTATGAAGGCTTTCCCAAAAGTGTATGTACTTCTGTTAACAACGTAATCTGCCACGGCATCCCCAGCGAATACGAGTTCCTTCAGGAAGGGGATATTGTCAATGTTGACGTATCCACTATTTTAGACGGATATTACTCCGACGCCTCAAGGATGTTTACCATCGGTCCCCTGACACCAGAGGCTGAAAAGCTTGTCCGCGTCACCAGGGAATGCGTGGAGCTTGGACTGAAAGCCGCCAGGCCGTGGGGGCATCTGGGAGATATTGCCTACGCCATCAATTCACACGCCCGGGCCAACGGATTCCGTGTGGTGGAGGATATCGGCGGACACGGCATTGGACTTGAATTCCATGAGGAGCCTTTTGTCAGCTACGTAACGCCCAAGGGCACTGAGATGGTACTTGTGCCGGGCATGATCTTTACTATTGAGCCCATGATCAATGAAGGCAGTCCGGATTTCTTTATTGACGAGGAGGATGACTGGACTGTCTACACGGTAGACGACGGGCTGAGCGCACAGGTGGAGTATATGGTACTGGTTACAGAAACCGGCGTGGAAGTCCTCACACAGTAAACGAAAATGGAACGGGGCATCCGTGTACGCACACGGACGCCCCGTTATCTTTGCATATGATTTTATGATTCCAATGTCTCCAATACTAAGGCAGAGTGGGGGTTCATATTGACCACAAGCTCGCCGTCGATCACAAGATATTCTTCATACTCTGTAGTGTAACCGCCTTCGTAGGTATAGATCAAACGCTTCATCTTTCCTTTGGCGGGAACTTCGGCCTGCCAGACAGGCACGGTGATCTGTGTGAGATCGTCCCGGTTATTCAGGATCACTACGATCTGCTCGTCTGCGTTAAACCTTCCGTATGCCAGGATGTCCTCTTCCCCGAGAAGGATGTAAACAGCCCCGATGCGGAGCGCCTGATACCCTTTGTGTATACGGATCATCTCTTTGTGGAAGGAAAGCATCTCCTGATCTTCATTTCCCCATGGATAAGTCCTACGGTTATCAGGGTCTGTAAAACCGCATACACCGGCCTCATCTCCATAGTAGACCGTGGGCGCGCCGATCCATGTCATCTGAAACACAACCGCCTCCCTCATAACTGCCGGGTTAACAAACTGATTCGCCGCCTCCGGTCCGAGTCTGTCTACACGGCCCACCACATGATTGGTCCGTGTCAGAAACCTGGAATGGTCGTGGTTTGACAATTCGTTCATAGATACTAAGAGAGAAGGCGTAAGCATAGCGGACATAAAATGCAGCATTGTACTTGTAAAATGATCAGCATTTCCTTTAAGCTCCGGTCTCATCTCGTCACTGTGCTTTTCCATACCGGTCAGGAACCAGGTAATGGGTTCCATAAATGCATCATAATTCATAATGGTATCCCACTCATCCCCCTGAAGCCAGTCCCCCGGGTCTCCGTAATGCTCCGCAAGTATAATAGCATTGGGATTGGCAAGTTTGACCACCCTGCGGAATTTCTTCC
>CANSCI010000078.1 GCA_947645355.1 uncultured Dorea sp.
CAATATTTATTTAAAAACCTGCTAAAAAGTCTTGACTTTTGTTAGCAGGTTTTTATTCCCGCTGTTCTGGGCACTTATAACTGCGGTGCGGGATCCGGCAGAACTCAGCCAGTCCCCTATGAGTATTCTTCCGAAGGAGATCCATCTTGAGAATTTTGTGGAGGCATGGACGGCGCAGCCGTTTACCAGGTATCTGATGAATTCTCTGTTTGTGACCGCCTTTGCCGTAATCGGGATGGTATTGTCCAGCGCGGTGGTGGCTTATGGGTTTGCACGTTTTGAATTCAAAGGGAAGAAATTTTTATTTATGCTGATGCTGTCCACCATGATGATTCCGTGGGACGTGCTGGTGATCCCGCTTTATATGCAGTACAACGCATTTGGCTGGCTGGATACATTTAAGCCTTTGATTATACCTGCGTGGTTCGGCGGAGCTTTCTATATCTACCTGATGGTGCAGTTTCTGCGGGGGATTCCAAGGGATTTTGAGGAGTCGGCCATTATTGACGGGGCGAACCACTGGCAGATCTTCACGAAGATCTTCATACCTCTTATGAGACCCCAGTTGTTCCTGTCGGGGATCATGTACATGATCGTTGTGTGGAATGATTATCTTGGACCACTTGTGTATATTTCAGATTCTGATAAATTTACGCTGCCGATCGGATTGTCTCTGTTTAAGGGGGCTTATACGGTGGATTACACGTCTATTATGGCGATCACGGTACTGATGACGCTTCCGACGATGGCCGCATTTTTCATTCAGCAGAAGCAGATTCTGAACAATGACGCGGCTTCAGGGATCAAAGGGTAGAGTTAAGAGAAGGAGGATATATGGTGCAGATCATAGATTTAAACGGGACATGGCATTACAGCGGAAAGGAAGAGGGGGATATAGAGATCCCCTGTGCCATTGAACAGAGGGCACAGGAGCGGGATTATGACGGCCTTTATCATTTTCAGCGTACTTTTATTATTGATGAGAAGAAGGAAAACTGTCATTACATCGTGGAATTTGACGGCGTGAGTTACTGGTGCAGGATTTCCTGCAATGGAACGGTGATCCGGGAACATGAGGGGATCTGGGATTCCTTTCAGGCGGACATTACAGAGGCGCTGAGAACCGGAGAAAACGAGATTGAGGTAAAGGTCCGTAAACCGGATTTCCAAAAGGACAGCCCTTATTATTTCCGCTCAGTTTTGTTTGGATTTATCCCGGATGTGATGCTCCCCTTCGGGGGCATCTGGAGGGATGTGCGGTTAAAGATCGTGGGGGAGGTGTATTTTACCCGTATGGTTCCCCGATTTCATGCAGAGGAGAAAGAACTTGTTCTGCAGACAGGAGTGTATGGGGCGGAACAAGTCATGGATGGGTCTCTTACCGTGCGGACGGAGGTACATGGGCCTGACGGCAGTACAGAGGTGTTTGAACAGCCTTTGAGGCCGGAGGTCTCCTGCAGGTTTCGGGAGATCTCTCTGTGGCGTCCGTCTGCGCCTGCGGTGTACCGGGGGAAGGTCTGCCTGTGCCGGAACGGTGTCTGTCAGGATGAGGCGGCCTTTTCGGGAGGTTTCCGGACAATCTGTGCGGACGGAGGAACCTTTAGGATCAGCGGTGAACCGTTCTACATGAGGGGGATTCTGCACTGGGGCTGTTATCCGGATCGTATGACTCCGTCTCCCACCCGGGAGGAAGTAAAGGACGAACTGCAGAAAATCAGGGCAATGGGTTTTAATACTGTGAAGCACTGCCTGTACTTTCCGCCGAAGTACTACTATGAGCTGTGCGATGAGATGGGGATCGTGACATGGCAGGAGCTTCCCCTCTGGCTGCCGTACAGGAATGCATATTTGCGGGAACGGATCCACAGACAGTATCCGAGAATGCTGGATCATTTTCTTACGTACCCCACGGTGCTGCTGGCAAGCCTGGGATGCGAGCTGGATGCCACTATTGATTCCGGGACACTTGATGAACTTTACCGGCTTCTGAAGGGGCGCGCCCCGGAGGTACTGGTCTGCGACAACAGCGGATCGGGGGAATGCTTTGAGGGTGTGACAGATTCGGAGTCGGATATCTATGATTATCATTTTTATGCGGAGCTTTATGAGCTGAATACGCTGATCCGGGAATTTACCGCCGGATACCGGCAGACAAAGCCGTGGGTATTCGGGGAGTTCGGTGATTCCGATACCTTCCGGCTGGTGGAGGAAAATATCGGCAAGTGGTGGCTGAGCCCGGATGAGCGGGTGAATCCGCTTCGGAAGGTACATAAGGGATTCGGATCCGACCAGCCGGTCTATCGCCAGCGGGAGATCCTTGAGAAATATGGTGCTACAGGTGAGACAGAAGGCTTAAAAGAACTGAGTGTGAGACAGATGCTTGAGATCCGCAAATTTATCCTGGAAACTACGAGAAGCTTTCCGGATGTTAGCGGCTATAATATTACGACGATCCGGGATGTGCCTATTACAACGGCAGGACTGTTTGACGATGAGATGGAGGGAAAGGCAGACCCGGCTTTTATGCAGAGGATTAACGGCGAGGTGGCAGTGTCTTTCCAGAAGGATCTGGCAAGACAGTGGAAAAACGGCAGCGACCATTTCCTGAATAAAGACCGTTATCATTATTTTTCCGGGGAGCATCTGAAGGGAAGATTTGTGATCTCCAACAGAAGCCAGGATACACTGGAGGGAACCTGCCGGATCTCTGTGGAAGACGAGGAGGGAACCTGCTGTGTATGGGAGGAGACATTCTGTGCGGCCGGCGGTGCGACGGCAGAGCTTGCAAGGCCGGATCTTCGGATTCCTTACGTAGAACATGCGGTATGTCTTACCTTGAAGGCAGAGCTTCGGTGGTGTGGAGGAAGGTATGAGAATTCCTGGCCTGTGTGGGCTTATCCGAAGGATCTGACGGACAGACCAGTCTATGTGCTGGATCCGGCGGGGAGACTCGCCGGGATTGAGGAGCAATTCAAAGTCTTGAGACTCGGGGGGTATGAAGAACTTTGCCGGGTACAAAAGGGAGATATTCTGGTTGCCGTTGTCTGCGGCCGGGCAGTGGAGGATGCGGCCGGACGCGGCGCGGGGGTTATCCTGTTTGTGTCGGATGATACCTGTTATCCGGTGGTGAAGGTTCCGTTTTTCCGGGAAGGGGTCGTGAAGATTAAGGAGCATCCGGCTATGAAACAGACGGTGCACCGGGGCTTTGCCGGAATCCAGTATTTCGGAGTGGCGCCGGAATGTGCTATTGACAAAGCAGAACTTGAGACCCGGGAGGGATCTTACCAGAGCCTGATCCGGCGTTTTGATGCAAGAAAATTTTTTGTGTGCGAGTATGCGGCAGAGCTTATACGGGGTGAGGGAAGGATGATTATTTCTACACTGGATGTAGGCGGCGGAAAGGGAGAACAGCCGGACGGACTTTCTGAAAATCGCTTTGGGACGTATCTGCTGAGTGAGTGGATCAAATATTTGGACAATGGAGCGGCATATGAAGAATGAGATAAGGAATGAGAGGAAGCTGGAAAATCGTGATTTTTCCACGGAGGACAACAAGCATTTTGAGGGAGCCATGACCCAGGGGAACGGATACATGAACCTGCGGGCGTCCTTTGAGGAGGATCTTGACGGGGAGGAGCAGGGAGAGCGATACTGGCGGCTCCCGGCAAACGTAACACTGGAGAAGATCCGAAACCCGGTCTCCAAATGGGGTCTATATGTCCCGGGGATCTACGGGAAGCATCCGATCCTGGGGGAGGAGCTGGTGAATCTTCCGTATCTTCCGGGAATCAACCTGTACTGTCATAATGAGCGGTTTGACATGAGGCTTTCCCGGTACAGCGGCTATGAGAGGAGCCTTGATATGAGAAACGGAATTCTTAGAAGGAGTCTGACCTGGGAGACTTTGGCAGGACCGCTTGAGGTCTGCTGGGAGCGCTACCTGAGTATGGCAGAGAAGCACTGCCTCTTTCAGCGTATAACCTTCTGTGCACGGGAGGATATGGAGCTTACGGTGGAGAACTTTCTGGACGGAGGTGTGACTACAAACGGTTATGACCATATAGAGAGCTTTGAAGGTATCTGCGGCGGCGGTCTTGAGATGTATCTGACTTTGGACAGCGGGCAGCAGGTGGGGATGAAATCTGTCTGCCGCGTTCCGGGGGAGGCGAAAGCGGTATATAAAAGGCATGGGAGAAGGATCGCGGAGACCTTCCGCCTGGACCTGAAAAATCAGGAGGAAGCTGTGGTGGAAAAGGCGGGGATCGTCGTGACAGATGCAGATGAGGCTGAAGAGCCAGGGGATCTGAAGGGCAGAATCCAGGATCTGGTGAGGGGGCTTCGGGATCCGGACAGTGATCTTTCGGAGCACTGCAGAATCTGGGAACAGTTATGGAGACAGTCGGATGTGGAGATCGACGGGGATGACAGCCTGCAATTCCACCTGCGTTTCAGTATCTACCACCTTCTCAGGATCGCCAATGACAGCAGCAGGGTGGCCGTCGATGCGAAGGGCTATGCGGGGGAGGCGTACTTCGGGCATTATTTCTGGGACACGGAGATATATCTCCTTCCCTTTTACATTTACACCTGCCCGGAGCAGGCAAAGAGGCTGGTATCCTTCCGCTATCATACGCTGGACGGGGCCAGGAGAAATGCAAAAAGCTATGGCTATAGGGGCGCCCGTTATCCGTGGGAGGCCTGTGTCTCCGGGGAGGAGCAGTGTTCCAACTGGCAGTATGCGGATCTTGAGATCCATGTGACGGCCGACGTGATCTACGGGCTGTGCAAATATTGTGAACTTACCGGCGACGAGGAGTTCCTGAGACGGGAAGGGCTGGAAATGCTGCTTGAGACGGCAAGATACTGGGCATCCCGGGCAGAGAAGCGAAAAGGCGGCTGGCATCTGACAGGAGTCATGGGACCGGATGAATATCTGCCGTTCACGGCGGACAATGCCTATACCAATTACATGGTTTCAGATTCTCTTTGCCGGACTCTGGAAGTGTTGGAAGGAGCGGACGAGGAGACAAGGGCGGCATTCGGGGTTACGCCGGAGGAATGTATGCTTTTTGACGAGATCCGCAGGAATTTATATATACCATATGACCGGGAGCGCAAGTTTATCTGGCAGTCGGCGGATTTTGCACACTTTGAGGATATTGATTTTGACAAGGTGTGGACGGACAGGAGCCGTCCCTTTGGGAACTGCATCTCCCAGGAGCGCAACTACCGCTGCAAGGCGTTGAAACAGGCGGATACAGTGGCGCTGATGTATCTGTTCCGTGAGAGATTCTCACGGGAAATTAAGAAAAATTGCATAGCATACTATGAGGATATTACAACCCATGATTCCTCCCTGTCTTACATTGTACATTCTCTTGTATATGGGGATCTGGGCGATAAAAAGGCAAGCTATGATTATGCGGTGAAGAGTATGAGGCTCGACTGGGAGGATCAAGGTGCGGCAGAAGGAATCCACATTGCCAACGCAGGAGGGCTGTGGCAGGGGGGTGTCTGTGGTTTCGGCGGCCTTCTGGGGGTGGATGAATCGGGAAGGCCGCTTGTGAGGCCGCAGCTTCCGGAGCATATCGTGAGGATCCGCTATCCGGTGTCCCTGAAGGGGAAAAAGTATCAGGTCTGTGTAGAAAAAGACCATATTCAGATAAAGGAGTGTGAAGAAGACTGATGCATGACAGTATGAATGAAATCTACAGAACGAAGAAGATCCTCTCCAGATCCATTACTGCGGAGAATCCGGAGGGAAAAAAGGGGCAGGGGGCAATGGCTGTGCCAGGCCCGGAGGATACGTCCCACCCGGCGCGGGAGCTTGGCACTGGCTGGAAGGTAAGGCCTTATATAGAGATACCTCCAGGAAAGGAGGAGCAGATCGCAGGGATGGATGGCCCGGGGAAGATTACTCATATATGGATGACGGCATTTCCGGACTGTTTCCGGGATTTTATCCTCAGGATGTACTGGGACGGGGAGGAGAAACCATCGGTGGAGGTGCCTCTTGGAGATTTCTTCTGCAACGGGTGGTGTGTAAGGCACAATGTCAGGTCTGTCCCGATCTGCGTCAACCCGGCAGGAGGCCTGAATTGTTATTTTCCGATGCCGTTTCACCAAAGGGCAGAGATTACCGTAGAGAATCTTGGGAACGAAAAAAAGATCTTCTTTTTCCAGATCGACTATCAGCTTACAGAGATCGAAGCGGATGCAGCATATTTTCACGCCTCTTTCCGGCGGGAGAACCCGGTGGGGTATATGGAGCCCTTTACGATTCTTGACGGAGTACGGGGAAAGGGGCAGTATGCAGGCACTTATGTATCCTGGCAGGTGAATTCCAATGAATGGTGGGGAGAGGGGGAGGTAAAGTTTTATCTGGACGGAGACGATGAGTACCCTACGATCTGCGGTACCGGGACAGAAGATTATTTCGGCGGCGCCTGGAATTTTGAGCATCCGAAGGGAGAGTACGGCGCATTCAGCAATCTCTACCATGGACTGCAGGTGCTGAAACCGGACGGACTGTACCGTGCAAACCAGCGGTTTGGAATGTACCGTTTCCACATCCCTGACCCTATTTACTTCGATGAGGATCTCCGTGTGACCATGCAGGCTCTGGGGTGGCGCAGGGAAGGGAGATACCTGCCGCTTAGGGATGATATTGCAGCGGTAGCCTACTGGTACCAGACGGAGCCGCATCAGGCATTTCCAGAGCTTCCAGACAGAAATGGATTGGAGGTGATCTGAGGATGGAAAAGATTAGAGGTGTGATCTTTGATTTGGACGGTGTGATCTGCAATACGGCAAAATACCATTATCTGGCGTGGAAGAATCTGGCGGATAAACTGGGAATTCCATTTACGGAGTCGGACAATGAGCGTCTGAAGGGAGTCAGCCGCAGCGAGTCGCTAGATATTCTGCTTTCCCTGGGGAATATCAAGGCCAGGCCGCAGCAAAAAAGCGCCTGGATGGCGGAAAAGAACGCCCGGTATCTGGAGTATGCAGGAAAGATGACAGAGGAGGAGATCCTTCCGGGAGTAAAGGAATTTTTAGAAGGACTCAGAAAGAACGGGGTGAAAACAGCCCTCGGGTCGGCCAGTAAAAATGCGGGGATCATTCTGGAAGGTCTGAGGATTAAGGATTGTTTTGATGTTATCGTGGACGGGACGATGGTACAGCGGCCGAAGCCTGATCCGGAGGTGTTTTTAACGGCGGTGGTTTTACAGACGGACGGCTCTGGGAGATGATCTTATGAAGCCCCAGGCTGAGAGAGTCCCTTGGCAGTATATCCTTGTTACATTTTGCTATTTCGGCGCTGCAGGTATTATCTCCACCTTTTACTATATGTTTCTGCAGAGGAAGGTGGGACTTGACCTGGGGATGATCGGGAAGGTGACGGCGTTCGGGGCAGCCTTCTCACTGGCATCTCAGCCGGTGCTTGGCTGCATGTTTTCCAGACTCAGGAAGAAAAAGAGGTTTATAATGCTGTATTTCCTGGGACTATTGGCGGTGCTGGCGGCAATGACGGCTGTGACGGCGGATACGGTCTTTTTCTTTGCGGTTTTGTATGGCTGTCTGGCAATTCCAATGATCGGGACATATGAGATCTATCTGGAGGCCGTCTGCAGACAGGAGCAGATGGGATATGCCCGGGTTCGGAAATGGGGATCTGTAGGGATGGGGGCGGTTACGGTCTGCGGGGGATATATGATCTCGGGTCTTTCCTTTACCGCATTCCATGTGTTTGGAATGCTGCTTTTGCTGCTGTGTCTGGGGATAGTAAGAAAAGCTTTTGCAGAGCCTCGGTGCTGTTGCGGCGGGCAGCAGGTATCTTTCCGAAAGCTTGCCGGTGCAAAATACATAAAAACATTATATCTGGTCTGTTTTCTCGGGATGGGAAGTTACGTGGGAAGTGATTTTGCCTATTCTGCGTATTTGACGCAGGTATGCAGGGACACAGTGACTGCCGGACAGATTTTTGGCGTCGGTACGGGAAGTAAGATTTTCCTGGAATTCGTATTTTTTATGTTTGTCTGTAAAATCGTGAAAAAGTACCGTGCAAAATGGATGCTTTTGTCTGTGTTTGTATTTTCCTTTATGAGGTTTGCCTGTATTGCCACCGGTATCCTGCCGGTTGTTATATTGGGGGATCTGCTTCATGGCGTCGTATTTCCGGTGTTTCTGACGGTGATCTTTGAGTATCTGGCTCAGATCGTGGACGACAGCCTGACGGCAGGCTGCTACAGTGTGATCTCTATGTTGATGTTCGGGCTTTCTAATCTGGTATTTCCTCCGTTATTGTCCGTGATTGCAGAGAGGATGGGGTTTAGCGTGATGTATCTTGCAGACTGCGCCCTGGCTGCTGCTGCGTTCGTGATTGGAGGTTGTTTTCTTCCTGACAGCGGGAGAAATAAATCTTTTTAATTCAGTTTTTATATGCCTGCCTCCTGTTTTGTAGTATAATGGAATTACAAACTACATCAGGAGGTAAAGCTATTTTATGACTGGTTCTGACAGAAGAGAGGACATCCTACAGAAAATAAAAGAAAGCAGGCTGCCGGTATCCGGGAAGGAGCTGGCTTCTTTATACAGTGTGAGCCGGCAGGTGATCGTGCAGGATATAGCCTTGATTCGCGCGGCGGGATATGATATTATTTCTACGAATCGCGGATATATCCTGAATGCGCCGAAGGCAGTAAGCCGCATCTTTAAGGTACAGCACACGGATGGACAGATGGAGGAGGAGTTGTGCGCCATCGTTGATCTGGGGGGCTGTGTCGAGACTGTGTTTGTAAATCACAGGGTATACGGCCGGATGGAGGCAGAGCTTAAGGTGAATTCCAGGAGAAAGGTTTCCGAATTTCTGGAGGATATCAGAAGCGGCAAGTCCAGTCCTCTGAAAAATATTACGTCGGGCTATCATTATCACAGTGTAAGCGCGGACAGTGAGGCTACTCTGGATATGATAGAGGACACGCTTAAGGAGAAAGGATTTTTAATAGAGGCGTAGTGTTATGAAGTTTCATGCAAAAGAAGATTCCAAGAGACTGGCAGTTATCTGCCTGGCGTCTGTGATTATGGCGCTGAACATCAAATCATTTGTGCGGACCGGAGGACTGTATCCGGGAGGCGCAACGGGCCTTGCCCTTTTAATTCAGAGAAGTGTTGACATGTTTTTCGGTGTCGAGCTTCCATATACGGTGGTGAATGTGATATTGAACGCCATTCCCATCTATATCGGATTTCGTTTTATCGGAAAGAAATTTACCTTGTATTCCTGTGTAGTCATTGTACTTGCCAGTGTACTGACAGATATGCTGCCGGGATATGCCATTACCTATGATACATTGCTGATCAGTATATTCGGAGGACTGATTAACGGTATCTGTATCAGCCTGTGTCTTGTCATGAACGCAACGACCGGAGGGACGGATTTTATTGCTATTTTCCTGTCAGACCGAAAAGGGATCGATGCGTTTAACATGGTGCTGGGGTTGAATGTGGTGATCCTCGGGATTGCCGGAGTGCTTTTTGGATGGGATAAGGCGCTGTACTCCATTATTTTCCAGTACACTTCTACACAGGTTGTCCATATCTTATATAAAAAATATCAGCAGGCCACAATATTCGTGGTGACGGACCATGCCGCCAGTGTATATGAGGCGATTTCTGTGACCTGCAACCATGGTGCAACGATCATGGAGGGGGAAGGTTCCTATGAGCGCAAGGAGCGCAAGGTGGTTTATTCGGTAGTTTCCAGCGCGGAGAGCAAGCACGTGCTCCGCGCCATCAAAGAGGCTGATCCACATGCTTTTGTCAATATCATTAAGACGGAGCAGGTGTCAGGAAGATTTTATCAGAAACCAAATGAATAGTTATGAAGATGAGGAGGGATCGGTATGTCAAAGCATCTGATTGTAACCATCGGCCGTCAGTTCGGAAGCGGCGGGCATGAAATCGGCAACTTGCTGGCCGGGCGTCTGGATATCCCGCTGTATGACAATAACCTTGTCAGGATGGCAGCGGAGAAGCTGGGAATTCGAGAGGCCACTGCAAGGGCGGTGGATGAGACGACACTGAACAGTTTTTTGTCCGGGTATGTGCTATCGCCGATTGAGTATGCGGCTCCCCAGTCCGGAGCCGAGTATACGCAGCCCCTGAACGAGCAGGTATATGAGCTGCAGTCGGAGATCATCCGTAAACTGGCGGGTATGGGGCCGTGCATTTTTGTAGGACGCTGTGCCGACTATATCCTGAAAGAGGAGGACTGCATCCGTGTATTTATAGGTGCCGACAAGGAGGACAGAATCCGGCGTATCGCCAAACGCTATGATCTTTCAGAGAAGAAAGCGGCGGACAAGATCAAAAGGATCGACAGGGAGAGGAAATATTATTATGAGTCACACACCGGGCTTGAGTGGGGAAGCATAGAGGCATATCAGATGCTCCTTAATGTGAGCCTTCTTGGGACAGCAGGGGCGGTGGACGTTCTTGAAGCATTCTGCAGGAGCCGGATGGGCAGATAGTGGTTTAATCATTAAAAATTTAACGAATAATTATGCGAAAAAGGCTGATAAACTGGCAAAACCATGAAAATGCCCGCAGGAATTGCAATTTGGGTACAATGTGGTATAATAATCCAGGACTAAGACAAAAGAGACGGTCTTAGGAATGAAGGAGGAATAATCATGGCCACTAAAAAGGTAGCAGCAGGAACTAAGAAAACCGGAACTGTGAAAGCAGCAGCAGGAAAGGCAGCAACAGGAAAGGCAGAGACGGCTAAGATTTCCACAACAGAGAAACCGGCGGAGGTTCAGGCAGAGGCAGCTGAGAAAAAAGAAGAGGTAAAGAAAGCGCCTGCCAAAAAAGCGCCTGCCAAAAAGACAGCAGTAAAGAAAGAGGTCAAAGTAAAAGCAGTTGTTGAGTATTACGGAAAGCAGGTAGATGAGAAAGACATTATTGCAAATGTAAAGAAAGCATGGACCAAGTCCGGCAAGAAGGTCGGTGACATTAAGACAATTGATTTGTACATAAAACCAGAAGAAGGCGCTGTGTATTATGTGATTAATGGTAACGATACCGGAGCAGTTGCATTTTAATGGGACACAGGAGAATAACCAGAACCGCAAGATAAGGACGGGTATCAGTTCAGTGAAGAATTGATGCCCGCTTTTTTCAGAAATTTGCTTTAAAAACAATATTTATAATAAACCAAGCAACAATTAAATAGACAATAGCCGGAAAGTTCATTATACTGTGTATAGTATAATAATCGGAAAGGAAACGGGGTTATGAGCGGCAATAAAAAAACAGGAAGAGTGACAATACCGACAGATGTAGACGTTGTAAAGGAAACCCTGGATTTAGTCGAGCGTTGGGGAGCGGACGCGATCCGTGATTGTGACGGTACGGATTATCCGGAAGAATTGAAAAGTGTGGATGCAAGAGTCTATTCTACCTATTATACGACCAGAAAGGATAATGAGTGGGCGAATGCAAATCCGGACGAAATTCAGCAGATGTATATTATGACATCCTTCCATACGGCTGTGTCTTCAGAAGTGTCAATTCATTTGATGGATCATCTTTATCCCGATATGCTCAAAGTGAATTCCCGTGATGATATTAAGCGGTGGTGGGAAGTGATGGACCGTACGGCGGGCGAGGCCGTGCCTGTGGAAAGATGGAACTATGATGAAGAAACGGGTAACGTTACGGTTTATGAAGCCAGGCTATTTCACGATTATACAGTGAGTTTCCTTGCATACATTATGTGGGATCCGGTGCATATGTATAATGCGGTTGTGAATGACTGGAAGGGAGTAGAAAAGCAGATTACCTTTGATGTGCGCCAGCCGAAGACAAGAGAGTTTACAATGAAGCGCCTCCGCAGGTTTATTACGAACAATCCGCATGTAGATGTGATCCGTTATACAACATTTTTTCATCAGTTTACGTTGATCTTTGATGAGCTGGCAAGAGAAAAATATGTGGACTGGTATGGCTATTCTGCGTCAGTGAGTCCGTATATTTTAGACCAGTTTGAGAAAGAGGCAGGATATAAATTCCGACCGGAATATATTATTGATCAGGGATATATGAATAACCAATATCGTATTCCAACAAAGGAATTCAAAGATTTCCAGGCATTCCAGAGGAGAGAGGTTGCGAAGCTTGCCAGAGAAATGGTGGATCTTACGCATGAATTCGGCAAAGAAGCAATGATGTTTCTCGGAGATCACTGGATCGGTATGGAGCCGTTTATGGAGGAGTTCGGGTCGGTCGGGCTGGATGCGGTTGTAGGAAGTGTGGGTAACGGGAGTACACTCCGGTTGATCAGTGATATTCCAAATGTGAAATATACAGAAGGAAGATTCCTGCCGTACTTTTTTCCGGACACATTTCATGAAGGCGGCGACCCGGTGAAGGAAGCGAAAGTTAACTGGGTGACGGCACGCCGCGCTATACTTAGAAAACCGATTGACAGAATCGGATACGGGGGATATCTGAAGCTTGCTATGCAGTTTCCCGAATTTATCGATTATGTACAAAGCGTAGCCGATGAATTCCGGACACTATATGACAATATCAAAGGGACGACACCTTATTGTGTGAAAACTGTGGCAGTGCTGAACAGCTGGGGAAAGATGAGAGCATGGGGGTGTCATATGGTACATCACGCCTTATATCAGAAGCAGAATTATTCTTATGCTGGTATTATAGAGTCACTTTCAGGTGCGCCGTTTGATGTGAGATTTTTAAGCTTTGATGATATCAGGGAAAATCCTTCTGTGCTCCATGATATTGATGTAATAATTAATGTAGGTGATGCTTACACGGCGCACAGCGGCGGAGAAAACTGGATAGACGAGACGATCGTAACAGCGGTGAAGAGGTTTATCTATAATGGAGGAGGATTTATTGGTGTTGGTGAGCCGACAGCCTGTCAGTGGGAAGGAAGGTATTTCCAGCTTGCAAATCTAC
>CANSCI010000079.1 GCA_947645355.1 uncultured Dorea sp.
TACGAGATATGAGGCTGTGACTGGAGTTCAGACGTGTGCTCTTCCGATCTAGCAATCTGGCGCTTCATAAGCCGGTAACTACATCGGCGGCCGAGGAGCGTCCGGGAAGCAACGGCAACGACGGAGATACATCAACGCTGTGGGTTGCAGACGGACAGGCAGTTACGAATCTGTTCCCGCAGTGGTGGACCGTGGATCTGGGAGATGTGTATGATATTAGAAAATATGAGCTGTTCTTTGAGGAGGATAAGCTCCCTGGTTTTTGGAAATATAACATATCTGTGTCTACTGACAACAAAACTTACACTGAGATAGACCAAAAGAATGATTCAAAGGATGGTTCGCGGTATGAAGAAAAGGTATTGCCGGAGGCGGTAAAAGGGAGATATGTCAGGGTGACGCTGACCGGTGCGCCTGAATTTGAGGGCGCGGATTACTGGCCGGCGATTGCCGAATTCAAAGTATATGAAGATACACAGTAAAGGGGTGATAGTATGAAAAAAAGATTATCTGCGGTAATAGGGCTGTCTATAGCTTTGGCGGGGGCTGTATTTTCCCTCGCGCCCGGAACAGTTTATGCCGGGAAACCTGCGGCAGGCCAGAGAGTGATTGATTTTGAGGATCGAGAGGAGGCTGCCCGTGTTTTATCTGGGGCGTATGAGGAATGCGACTTTGGAAATATGGGCTGGAATACAGGAAAAGCAGGAGATAATGTGAAGCTGTGGGCAGATTCTCTGACGAAGGATGAGCAGGTGAATAAAATTGCAATTCCTTACGGCAATATTTTCAGGGGTTTTTCTGCATCCTGCAGTAAAAATGCGAAAATCAATGTAATCTCAGGTTCAGAGTCCGAAATATTCGAGATCGGGCCGACAGAAAAGGAGTACACGACAGATTTTCTATTGAACAATATGGCTGTATATCTGGTCATAAAGTGTGAGGACGGAGTCAGTGATGTAAAGATCGATAACCTGATCCTGGAAGAGGCTGATATGAGTAAGGTCAATATTTCTGAAGGGAAACCGGTGTCTGCCTCCGGTGACTGTGAACGTCCTGCAGGCAACGGTAATGATGGAAATTACCAGACAATGTGGGTAAACAACGGAGGAGGAGCAGGTAAATGGTGGCAGGTTGACCTGGAGGATCTGTATGTACTTTCAGATTATGAGATAGCCTTCGAAAAGGAAGAGAGCAATCCGTGGAAATATAAGATCGAGGCATCCGCAGACGGAGAGAATTTTGACCTGTTGGCAGATAAAACGGACAACAGTGAAAGCGCCAGGATACAAAAAGGAACGATTGATGCTGCAAAGGCATACCGCTACGTGCGCGTCACCATCACTGGGCTGCCGGGCGACTCTTATTGGTGTGCATTTTCCGAGTTTAAAGTGTTTACACAGAATATGGAGACGAATGTGGCGCTGGGAAAAGATACTGCGCAGTCGGGGGGAAGCAATAACGCCTCATATGGCGTGGACGGTGATGTGAATACATTTGCCGGCAACAGCGCTGATTTTCCGTATTGGTGGACAGTGGACCTGGGAAAGACTTACAATGTAAAAAGGGTGGAGATTGAATGGGAAGATCTGTATGACGGAGAAACAAATCTGGCAGAGGACTGGAAGTATAAAATAGAGTATTCTGCAGACGGAGGAACTACCTGGAAGGAAGTAGTAGATTACACTTCCCAGACACCTTATACAGATCCTGCGACCTCTGTTTTACAGAGTAAAGAATGTGACGTGGAATGTAATGCGTTGAAGGTAACAATCACGGATAAGCCGGCAGAAAGGCCGCTTGCGTGGGCCGTAATACCGGAATTCAGGGCATTTGCCGTGGATGAAGATCCGGTTGTCCCCAAGGAGCCGGGACAGAATATCAATCTTGATACTGCATATGGCCAGCCGGTACAGGCATCTTCAGCAGCAGAGGGCTTTGCTGCCTCAAATACTACTGATTACAATGAAAAAACAACATGGAAACCGGCCAAGACTGGAGAAACAGCATATCTGCAGGTTAATCTTGACCGGGAATACAAGATCAGAAACCACACGGTTGATTTTGCATCTGATGCTGTGCCATATAAGTTTTTAGTATCTCTGGATGGAAAAGCATGGGATGAGTTATCAAGCACCACGGCACAAAATGCAGGAAAGAAAAATTCCGTGGAGGAGACAGAAGCAAAATATGTAAAATTTGAGTTTTCAAATCCGCCGGATGGATTAGAGATCAGAGAAATACATTTTGACGCCATGGACGCTGGACATGCCGGCAACAAAAAGATCTTAGTTTTGGCGCCGCATCAGGATGACGAGATGTTGATGGCCGGCGGAATTATGAAACGGGCAATTGAGGTCGGCGATGATGTCAAAGTTCTCCTGGCAACGAATGGAGATTATAACGGCAAGAGTACCGGCGAAGGGAGAATTGTTGAGGCAGTCAATGCACTTGATAAGATCGGCTTAAGCAAAGAAAATATCCTGTTCCTCGGCTATGCAGATACCGGCGGCCTGGGAGGTGCACAGACTTACCCGGACAGCTTCCTGTATAAGCTGTACATTGCAGGAGACGATGAGGTACTTAAGAGCCGTTGGAACAATGAGTATACTTATGGCAACAGCAGCATGAAGCAGGACTATCATTATGAAAAATGGGGGGAGCATGCCGCATACACAAGAGCGAACTTTTTGAATGACCTGCAGACGGCCATCAGCGAGTACGAACCGACGGATATCTATGTTCCGTCCCGCTATGATATGCATTTTGACCATACATATCTTGGCATGTTTGCTATTGAGGCTATTCAGAATATTCAGAAACAGAATCCTTCCTACAATCCGACACTGCATGAAAGTATCATTCATTCCTGTGCCGGGGATAATAACTGGCCGATTGTCAACTCGGATGCCCAGGGGCTGCTGGCGTTAAATATGCCCGCAGGCCTGGAGGAGCTTACAATGTTCCGGTGGGATGAGCGTGAGAATGTGAATGTACCTTATTCCATGAGGCAGACTCCGTTTGCTTTCAATCTGAAGGATCAGGCGTTGAGGCTGTATACGTCACAGTATTATGGTTATATTGGTTCTTTTGCAAAGGTCAATGAGATATTCTGGCCCAGAGATTTCAGCAGTATTGCAAAGACGGCAGCGGTTACAGCTTCCTCACAGCAGCAGAATTCGGACCGGAAGCTGGATCAGAGCGCGGTGAAGGCTGTAGACGGCGTCAGGGACGGTTACGCAGCCGGCCTGCCGCATGGACACACAAGATATCCCCATGCGGAATGGGTAACGGACCATGAAACAGTCGGAGCATGGATCAATCTGGAATTTGAAAATACAGAGAAGATTTCGAAGGTGCTGCTCTACGACAGGCCGAACAGTGATGACCAGATCCTTGGCGGCAAGCTGGTGTTCGACGATGGTTCGGAGGTTGAAGTCGGGGAACTCCCCAATAACGGAAGACCTTTAGAGGTTCCGGTAAATAAAGAATCGAAAAGTGTCAGGTTTGTAGTGACTTCTGTGTCTGAGAGCACTGAAAATGCAGGCCTTGCGGAGATAGAGGTATATTAGAAGGCCGCAGACTGCAGTGATGTCCGGCCCCTTTATGGGGCCGGAGAAAAAGGGATTTGCGAGGACAGGTTTTATGGGGAAAAAGGATTTGATTACAAAGCTGATGGTCTGTATACTGTGTCTCAATATTGCCGCCTGTACAAAGGAAGAGAATATATTTCAAATAGAAGATACAGATATAAGTGCAGAACAATTCGGCTATTATATTTCAAAAAACAGGTCGGAGGTTATCAGCGAATATCAGGAAGACGGAGAGGCTATAGACGAAGCCTTCTGGGAGCAGGAGACGCAGGAGGGGTTAACAGTTGCCGGACAGTTGAAAGAAAAGGCAAGGCAGCAGTGTCTATATGATCAAATGCTGCTGATTGTCGCAGAAAAAAAGGGTGCGGCAGACAGCAGTTCCTTTGAAGATCTTCAGGAAAAGATGGAGAATGAGAACCAGGAACGGAAAAAGAAAATAGAGGGCGGACAGGTCGTATATGGGAATCGAAGCTACAGTATGGAGACATATATGAGTTATTATTTCAGCAATTTGACAGCTGAGCTTCTGAAAAAAATGGAGAATCAGGAATTAAAATTCACGGATGAAGAATTGCGTGAATATTGTGTGAGCCGCAACAGGGATATATATAATATGGAACAAGGGCAGACTATACGATCTATGTATGGGATGGAATATAGAACATATCTGCTGGAGGAGTATATCAGACAGCGGGTGGAGGAAAGCGATGTAACAGTGAATCAAAAGGCATATAATTCTGTGGAAATTCAATAGAAAATACGGGAGCTGCTCTGAAAAGTTCCGGACAGCTCCCGTATTTTATATTTTATTCAATTCCCAACATTTCCGATAATATCTTTTCAATACTTACAAGCTTCACACTCAGAGTAAAAATCTCCACGGCCGTCTTTAATTCCTCCACGGTAGGATAGGAAGGGGCGATGCGGATATTGCTGTCCGCCGGATCTTTTCCGTACGGGAAGGTGGCGCCTGCATCGGTCATAATGAGGCCGGCTTCCTTTGCCTTTGCAACGATCTGTTTCGCACAGCCGTTCATGGAATCAAAGGAGATAAAATATCCGCCGCGGGGGGCGAGCCAGTTTCCGATTCCAAGGCCGCCAAGCTCTTTTTCGAGTGTATGGAGCACAATGTCGAATTTGGGGCGCATCACATTGGCGTGCCGTTTCATATGCTTTACCATCCCGTGTATATCTTTAAAATATCTTGCATGCCTGAGCTGATTCACCTTATCGTGTCCGATGGTCTGGATCCGCATCTGCTTCCTTATATCAGCCAGGTTCGCGTCGGAGGCAGCAATTGCACCAATCCCGGAACCCGGAAAACTGATCTTGGAGGTGGAGGCGAATTTGTATACCATATCCGGGTGGCCTTCTTTTTTACATTCCATCAGAATCTCAAGAAGGTAGTCCTGAGTATCCTCATACAAGTGATGGATGCCGTAGGCATTGTCCCAGAATATACGGAAATCTTCGGCAGCAGGCTTTAACTTGGCAAAACGGTGGACCGTCACGTCCGAGTAGGTGATCCCCTGAGGATTAGAGTATTTCGGTACACACCAGATTCCCTTGACTGCAGGGTCACTGCTTACATATTCTTCCACCAGATCCATGTCAGGCCCGGTAGGTGTCATAGGGATGTTGATCATCTCTATGCCGAAATATTCGGTGATTGCAAAATGCCTGTCGTATCCGGGTACCGGGCACAGGAATTTTACTTTGTCAAGCCGGCACCACGGAGTGCTTCCCATAACACCCTGCGTCATGGAGCGTGAGATGGTATCGTACATGATATTCAGGCTGGAGTTTCCGAAGATGACAATATTGTCCTTTGGGACTTCCATCATGTCCGCGAGAAGCTGCTTTGCTTCCCTGATTCCGTCCAGGACGCCGTAATTACGGCAGTCGACGCCTTCCTCGCAGACAAGGTCCGAATCACTTCTTAAAACATCCATCATTTCCATGGAAAGATTCAACTGTTCAGTAGACGGCTTTCCCCTGGACATATCAAGGTTCAGCCCCTTTGCCTTTATTGCATCAAACTGTTCATCAAGGTCAGATTTTAACTCCAGTAACTCTTCTTTTGTCATGTCTCTATATGGTGTCACGGCCGCGTCCTCCATTCAATCTATTGCTCAGTTCCTACTATTTTACCACAATTTGACGTTTCGTCAATGGGTTCTTGCAAAAAATATTTTGAAATGGGCATTATTCGTTAGCCTTGACAATAATTTTGAAGTATTTAAAAGTATTTTATTCAAAATGTGAGTTCTGAGACATCAATTCCAGGATTCGGTCCGTCAGCTTCAGGGCAACATCGTCCTTAGACATAAGTTCAAGCTGTGCTGCAGAGTCCGGGGTAATAATTGTAACAATATTCGTGTCCGCCGAAAATCCGGCGCCCGGCATTTTCAAATTGTTGGCCACGATCATATCCAGTTTTTTCTTTTCCAGTTTCTTTCGAGAATTTTCCAGCATATTTTGTGTTTCCATAGAAAACCCGCAGAGGAACTGCCCTTTTCGTTTGTGGTCACCCAGGTATTGCAGGATGTCGTCTGTCCGTTCAAGAGGGATGGACAGGTTGTCATCAGATTTTTTGATTTTTTGGTCAGAGACGGACGCAGGACGGTAATCGGCCACTGCTGCCGCTTTAATGATGATATCCATATCATGGCTGCGTGAAATAACAGCGTCGTACATCTCTCTGGCAGACGTCACAGGTACAGTATCTACAAACAAAGGAGGTTCAAGAACCGTCTTTCCGGTTACCAGGGTGACTTCTGCGCCCCGCAGCATACAGATCCTGGCAATGCTGAGGCCCATTTTCCCGGAGGAGTGGTTTGTAATATACCGTACCGGGTCGATGGCTTCCTGGGTGGGTCCGGCAGTGACAAGCACTTTCATCCCTTTCATATCCTTCGGATATGCACAGCATCTGCAGATATATTGGAATAATGTTTCCGGTTCCGGCATTTTTCCTGCTCCGGTATCTCCGCAGGCAAGACGCCCGTTTGCAGGAGTGACGACTTCCATGCCGTATTTACGCAGCAATTTTAGATTGTCCTGTGTGACGGGGTTCTCATACATGGCCGTGTTCATAGCAGGAGAAATGATCTTCGGGCATCTGCAGGCAAGGATGGTTGTAGTAAGCATGTCGTCTGCCAGGCCGTGTGCCAGCTTTGCAATGATGTTGGCGGTTGCAGGGGCAACGATAGCGGCATCGCAGAGTTTTGCAAGAGCGACGTGTTCTACCTGGAATTCAAAATTGCGGTCAAAGGTGTCTGTAATACACTTGTTTCCGGTCAGTGTCTCAAAGGTAATAGGATGAATAAAGTTTTTTGCATGCTCAGTCATCAGCACATGGACGCTGGCCCCGGACTTTACGAGCAGGCTTGCAAGAGAGGCGCTTTTGTAGGCGGCAATCCCTCCGGAGACTCCGAGGAGAATAGTTTTTCCTTTTAACATATGAAATAGATCCTTTCGTTCATTCGTCATCTGGTATTCTAATAGTACCACTATATCCCGTTTTGTTCTATCTTTCAAGAATGTGTGTAAAAATAATACTTGTTGCGGACGTGCAGCAATGCTATAATACCTTCGTAATTGTATTGTATCCTGCGTGACAGGAATGATAACAAGGAGGAATTGAATAATGAAAACAAACAGACATGACACCCGTTTTTTGGTCAGTGTTGCACTTATGGCAGCTATTATTATCGTGCTGGCAAATACACCGCTCGGTATGATACAGCTTCCGATTATTAAGGCGACAACTGTACACATTCCGGTAATAATCGGAGCGATCCTGCTGGGACCGCTGGCCGGAGGGATTCTTGGGGCAGTATTTGGAATCTGTTCCCTGATCAGCAATACGATGGCACCCACACTTTTATCTTTTGCATTTTCCCCGTTTATGAGTACAACAGGGATTCCGGGGGCAGTTAAGGCTGTCTGGATCTCCATAGGATGCAGGGTACTGATTGGTGCTGCGGCAGGATGGCTGTGGATCCTGCTTGAGAGATTCAGGGTGAATCATTTGATCGCGCTCCCGGTCGTTGGTTTTGTTGGTTCTATGGTCAATACCGTGGCAGTTATGGGAAGTATATATCTGCTGTTTGCTCAGCAGTATGCTGAGGCCAGGGAGGTTGAGGTTACGGCGGTCTGGGGGCTGATTATGGGCACTGTGGCAGCTTCGGGGGTTCCCGAGGCAATTGCGGCGGCTATTTTGGTTTTGGCGCTGGGAAAGGTGCTGATCGGTGTGTTTCATAGGATGAATATTGGATTGTCCGGTGTTCAGACAGCAAAATAAGCAGTTTTGGGATGGGGGAGCTTCCCTCATCTCTTTTTTCTTATTTTTGTAGGGAAAAGGGTGAAATTTGATTGACAAGATACGGTAAACTGTGGTATAAATATCTAGTGTGACGAACAGAACATATAGGGGATTGGTCAAGTGGTATGATAGGGGTCTCCAAAACCTTTGGCGGGGGTTCGATTCCCTCATCCCCTGTTCGATGGAGTGCCGGAAGCTTTGCAGAAGCAAGGTTTTCCGGCATTGCTTATTCTTCAGAGTTTTTGGATGGAAAAGTTTGATATTTTATATGATTTTAAGGTCATTTGTGGTATAATTTGAATAATCTGAAATTTTAGGTTAAAAGCTATAGCTTAGGTGAAAGAAGAGGGATAATTCATGAGTGAAATGAAAAGCAACAAGCCGACGATCCTGGTGGTGGACGACTCAGAGATGAATCGATCAATTCTTGCCGATATACTGGAAGAATATAAGATTATGGAGGCCGCCAACGGGAAGGAGGCAGTTTCACTGCTCGAAAAATATGGGGCGGAGATTGATCTGGTGCTGCTCGATATTGTTATGCCGGAGATGGATGGATTTGAAGTCCTTGCAATTATGAACAAATACAAATGGATTGAGTATATTCCGGTTATCATGATCTCGGCAGAAAGTGTTTCTTCATATATAGAGCGTGCATATGAGCTGGGAGTCACCGACTATATTAACCGGCCTTTTGATTCGATGGTAGTGCACCGCCGTGTGGTAAATACGATTATGCTCTATGCAAAGCAGAAAAAGCTGGTAGGCATGGTGACAGACCAGATCTATGAAAAAGAGAAGTCAAGCAGCCTTATGGTTATGATCTTAAGCCATATTGTTGAGTTCCGTAACGGGGAAAGCGGAATGCATGTGCTGCATATCCATGTAATGACGGAGATGCTGTTAAAGCGCCTGACGGAGAAGACGAAGCAGTACGGGCTGACACACGCGGATATTTCTCTGATTACGACAGCTTCGGCGCTGCATGACATCGGCAAGATCAATATTGCCCAGGAGATACTCAATAAGCCGGGGAGGCTTACAGATGAAGAATTCCAGATTATGAAGACACATTCTATGATCGGTGCAACAATGCTTAAGGAGCTTCCCTCTTATCAGGAGGAGCCTCTTGTAAAGGTTGCATATGAGATCTGCCGCTGGCATCATGAGCGATACGACGGAAGAGGATATCCGGATGGGTTGAAAGGAGAAGAGATTCCGATTTCGGCGCAAGTTGTGGCGATGGCGGATGTGTATAAGAAGGCGTTTTCCCATGAGAAAGCTATGGAGATGATCCTGAATGGGGAATGCGGGACATTTAATCCGCTTGTCCTGGAATGTCTGAAGGATATTGGAAGTGACTTGCAGGAGGAATTAGAGGTAAATTCTCTGTATACAAACAGTAAGCAGGAGATGAGGAATGTTGCAGATGAGCTGCTGCGGCGTGACGAGCTTACGGCTTCTGAGCGTACCTTAAGATTGCTTGAGTATGAGCGTACGAAATATCAGTTCTTTGCAGATATGTCCCAGGAGATCCAGTTTGAGTTCACGGCAGAGCCGTCAATGGTTAATATGTCGGCCTGGGGAGCAAAGAGTCTGGGAATAGATGAGATTTCTATGACTCCGTTCCGGAATGCCAAGATATTGAACCAGTTTGGGAAGAAAAATATGCTGGGCTTTGCGGAGTGTGTAAAGAAGACGACGCCGCAGAAGCCGGTTACGCAATATGAATGTTCACTGCCGCTTGACGGGGAATACAGATGGTGCAGGGTAATTTTCCGTTCTATGTGGACGACAGATGAGACAGAGACTTTT
Organism: uncultured Dorea sp.; assembly: GCA_947645355.1. GTDB lineage: Bacteria > Bacillota > Clostridia > Lachnospirales > Lachnospiraceae > Dorea_D. The sequence continues at coordinate 9,733 of CANSCI010000079.1, forward strand.
ACAGGTGTCATCGGGAAAATTATGGATATCCATGAGGAACGCAAGAAGGTGTCTGAACTGGAGCATAAGGCAACGCATGACAATATGACGGGGCTTGTGAACCATGTACACGCGAAAGAGTTGATTACACAGCTTCTCTCCGGCAATCCGAACCGCAAGTTTGCTCTTGTCATTTTTGACTTGGATCATTTTAAACAGGCGAATGATAATTACGGGCATTATTTTGGTGACCAGGTATTGAAGCATGTGGCGGAGAAATTAAATAAAAGTGTCAGGAGTACAGATATTTCAGCGAGGATAGGCGGAGATGAATTCCTGATATTTATCGAATATGACAATAATCTTGAAATGATTATAGACCGTATTTTCCATTCGTTGACGGGACAGTTCCAGAAGTTTAAGATCTCTCTCAGTATGGGGATTGCACAGACCGAGGTGTGTGGAAGAGATTATGCCCACCTGTTCTGCTGTGCGGATAAAGCGCTTTATGTAGTTAAGAACAGCGGACGCGGAAGATATTGTACCTATGATCATTCTATGCAGGAACAATTCTGATTTCAGGTGCAGAAATGTAAGGCGGCAAAATATAGCTGAAAAGGTAAGGAGGATTAAGATGACAATTCAGGAATGTTATGATTTGATGGGCGGAGATTATGGCGAGGTAGCCGGACGCTTTGTCACTGAGGCGAGAGTGGAGAAGTTTGCCAAGATGTTTTTGAGAGATACGAGCTTTGAGACGTTGAAGCAGACGATGGGACAGAAGGATTATAAGGAGGCGTTCCGTGCAGCGCATACACTCAAGGGTGTATGCCAGAATCTTGCTTTAAAGAGCCTGGACGGACCGGTAGTAGAACTGACGGACATTCTGCGGGGGTATGAGACACTTGATGTATCCGGAGAGACCGGCGAGCGTATGGAAAGCCTTATGGATGCCATCGAGACTCAGTATGGAGTAATTATCTCGGCAATCGGACAGCTCTAGTGTGTTGGCTGCGGCAGCCGGAAAGAGAGGAAAACTATGGATAAGAAAGAGATAATCTTGGCCGGAAGGACAGCACTGGGGATTGAGCTTGGCTCAACCAGGATCAAAGGGGTGCTTATAGACCTCCGGGGGAATGTACTTGCGGTCGGAATCCACGACTGGGAAAATTCATTTGTAGACAATATCTGGACATACAGCCTGGAGGAGATTCACAGCGGTATACAGAAATGCTACAGTTCTTTGCGGGAAGCTGTAGAACGGGATTACGGGGTCACTCTCCAGACAGTAGGTTCTATCGGTGTCAGCGCTATGATGCATGGGTATATGGCGCTTGATAAGGAAGGAAACCAGGCGGCACCGTTTCAGACCTGGAGGAATACGAATACCCAGCAGGCTGCGGATGAACTGACAGAGCTTTTTGAGTTTAATATTCCGCTTCGCTGGACTGTGGCGCATCTGTACCAGCGGATTCTGGACAGAGAAGCGCATGTCGCCGGGCTTGATTATGTATGCACACTGAGCGGGTATATCCATCGGCTTCTGACAGGAGAACGCGTGATTGGTGTGGGCGATGCGGCCGGTATGTTTCCGATCGATTCGGTTACCGGGGATTACGATGCAGAAATGATCCGGAAGTTTGACGCATTGACTGAGAAATATGGATATTCATGGAAGATCAGGGATATCTTCCCACGGGTTCTTACAGCCGGAGCACATGCCGGATGTCTGACGGAGGAAGGCGCCGCATTTCTGGACGTATCCGGCAATCTGAAGGCAGGGATTTTGCTGTGTCCGCCGGAGGGTGATGCAGGAACCGGAATGGTTGCCACTAATTCAGTAGCTCCCGGGACAGGAAATGTGTCTGCAGGAACCAGTACTTTTGCTATGATCGTGCTGGAGAGGCAGCTTGGCAAGGTGTACCGGGAGATTGATATGGTGACCACACCGTCGGGATTTCCCTGCGCCATGTCCCATGCAAACAACGGGACATCTGATCTGAATGCCTGGGTAGGACTGTTCGGCGAGTTTGCCGATCTGATGGGCTGTAAGGCGGATACAGGAGAACTGTTCGAGAAGCTGTACAGCAATTCCCTGAAGGGGGATGCAGACTGCGGCGGTCTCCTTGCATACGGATATTACTCAGGCGAAAATATTACGATGATCAATGAGGGACGTCTGGCATTTCTCCGGACGGCGGAGAGCAGATTTAATCTTGCCAACTTTATGAGGGTACACTTGTATACCTCTTTGGGTGCTGTAAAGATGGGACTGGATATCCTGATGGAGGATGAGAAGGTAAAGGTAGACCGGATTATGGGGCACGGCGGCTTCTTTAAAACGAAGGGCGTCGGGCAGAGGTATCTGGCAGCGGCAGTGGGGGCGCCGGTGACTGTTATGGATACGGCAAGTGAAGGCGGCGCATGGGGGATTGCGCTTCTGGCGGCGTACCTCATAGACCGGAAGGAAGGCGAGAAGCTTGAGAACTATCTTGAAGAACGGATCTTCGGTGAATTATCCGGGGAGACAATAGAACCTTACAAGGAAGATGTAGATGGTTTTCGGACATTTATGGAACGGTACAAGGCCGGACTTGCGATAGAGAAGGCAGCAATCAGCAGCATGGACTGGTAAGGAAGTGCATCTGACGGCAGACAGAAGAACAGGAGGCTGGAATTGCAGATGAGATGCAGGGGCGCGATTTTTGATATGGATGGCTTGTTGTTCGATACGGAGAAGGTGTTTCAGGAGACATGGCAGGAACTTGCAGATGAAAATGGGGTGACGCTTGCATCTGATTTTGCAAGGAATGTATCCGGATCGTGCGGGGAACATACGCGTAAAGTGGTAGAAAGGTATTATGGTGTCCCGGACGGCAGTGCCCTGACGGAAGAGTGCATCGCACGTGTTGCAAGGAAGCTTATGGTAAGTGTGCCAAAAAAACCCGGGGCGGATGAGATCCTTAATTATTTTCGGCAGCTGGGGATAAACACGGCCGTGGCAAGCAGCAGCTCAAGGCAGCAGATTG
>CANSCI010000080.1 GCA_947645355.1 uncultured Dorea sp.
AACCAGAAGCATTACGATGCAGGAGGAAAAAAGAGTGAGAACCAGGCTGGCACAGAGGAGTTCCCGGGCTTCTCTGTGTTTTCCCTTTGTTATGTACCTTGCAACACACCGTGACAGTGCGATTTCCATTCCGGCAGATGTCAGGGAAAAGCAGAGGGCATAGATGGGGAAGATCAGTTGATAGAGCCCGACCCCTTCCTCGCCGAATGTGTGGCTTAAAAAGATCCGATAGAAAAATCCCATGAACCGGGTAGCGAATCCCGTAATCGTTAATATAAAGGTGCCCTTGATGATCGCGTGTTTTTGTGACATGCTACACTCCTTAGGGATATTATTACAACATATTCTTCGGAAGTGCTTGACAGAACAAAAAAGGAATGATATTCTACAGAAAGAAATCCTAGTAAAATGCTGGGGATTATAAAGAGGGTGAGAGAATGAAGCTTTCAACAAAAGGAAGATATGGACTCCGCGCGCTGATTGATCTTGCGAGATACAGCGAAAGTGAAGCAGTTCCTATTTGCAGTATTGCGTCCCGGCAGGGTATTTCTGAGCGATATCTGGAGCAGCTGATGGCGCTGCTTAAAAAGGCAGGCCTTGTAAAAAGTATTCGGGGGGCATCCGGCGGATACGTTCTGGCAAGGAAGGCTGAGGAGATATCTGTAGGAGATGTACTCAGAGCGCTGGAAGGAAGTCTGGAGCCGGTAAAATGTGCGGCTTTCTATTCGGAGGAGGGCTGTGCGGCGTCTGACAGTTGTGTTACGAAATATGTATGGCAGAAAATTAATGAAAGCATTAATGAGACGGTAGATAAGATGATGTTGGATGAGCTGGTGAAAGAAAGTAAGGCTTTGAACCCATGCGGAAGTTTTGAGGGCTCTGTGTGTGGGTCATAACCGGCGCCTGTATGAAGCCGGTGTATGGACAACAGTGCTGCCGGGAAGTGAAAGGGTACTATCGTATTGCGAAAGAAAAATAAAGGTAAAAGGATGGAGGGATATCATGGATCGATTTTTATATATGGATAATGCAGCAACGACAAAGACAGCCCCGGAGGTTGTGGAGGCAATGCTTCCGTATTTTACAGAAAGGTTTGCCAACCCGTCCAGTGTCTACAGATTTGCTTCTGATAACAAAGAGGCAGTGAGCAGGCAGAGAGACAGGATAGCAGAGACGCTGGGGGCAAAAAGCAATGAGATCTATTTTACGGCAGGAGGTTCGGAGTCTGACAACTGGGCGCTGAAAGCAGCCGCCGAGGCTTATGGAAGTCAGGGAAACCATATTATTACAACACAGATTGAGCACCATGCGATTCTCCACGCGGCAGAGTATCTGGAAAAAAATGGGTTTGAAATAACGTATCTGGGCGTGGATGAAAACGGAAAAATATCACTGGATGAACTGAAGGCGGCAATCCGTCCGACCACGATATTGATTTCGGTGATGTATGCCAATAATGAGATCGGAACCATTCAGCCGATCCGGGAGATCGGCAGAATTGCTGAGGAGCATGGGATATTGTTCCATACAGATGCGGTACAGGCATATGGACAGCTTCCGATTGATGTGGACGAGTGCCGGATTGATATGCTGAGCGCCAGCGGCCACAAACTGAACGGTCCCAAGGGAATTGGTTTTTTGTATATCCGAAAGGGGGTTAAGATCCGCTCCTTTATTCATGGCGGTGCTCAGGAACGCAGACGGCGCGCCGGGACGGAGAATGTTCCCGGGATCATAGGCATGGGCGCGGCGGCAAAACGCGCATATGAGACGAGAGAGGAACGCGTGCGCAAAGAAGTGGAAGTAAGGGATTATCTGATCGACCGGGTTCTTAGCGAAATTCCGTACAGCAGGCTGAATGGGCACAGAACAGACCGGCTGCCCAACAATGCGAATTTCTGCTTCCGGTTTATTGAAGGTGAGTCCCTGCTCATTATGCTGGACGGAAAAGGCATCTGTGCCTCCAGCGGGTCGGCCTGTACATCCGGATCTCTGGATCCGTCCCACGTACTGCTGGCTATCGGCCTGCCCCATGAGATTGCACATGGTTCTCTGAGGCTTACAATTAATGAGGAAATTACGAAGGATGATATTGACTATGTAGTTGAGTGCCTGAAGGAGATTATCGGGCGTCTCAGGGATATGTCACCGTTATATGAAGATTTTGTAAAGAAAGATGAGGAGAAATAATGATGTATTCAGAAAAAGTAATGGATCATTTTCAGAATCCGAGGAACGTCGGGGAGATTGAGGATGCAAGCGGTGTGGGTACCGTGGGAAACGCAAAGTGCGGAGATATTATGCGGGTGTATCTGGATATTGACGAGAACCAGATGATCCGGGATGTGAAGTTTAAGACCTTCGGGTGCGGCGCTGCGGTGGCTACCAGCAGTATGGCTACGGAGCTTGTGAAGGGAAAAAGTATACAGGATGCCATGAAGGTCACTAACCAGGTGGTTATGGAGGCGCTTGACGGGCTTCCGCCGGTGAAGGTACATTGTTCCCTTCTTGCGGAAGAGGCGATCCATGCAGCGCTCTGGGATTATGCCCAGAAACATGAGATTAAGATTGAGGGACTTGAAAAACCGAAATCCGACATCCATGAGGATGAGGAAGAAGAGGACGAGGAGTATTAAGCCGGAGTGTTGATATGGAGCAGAAAAAAGTAGTAGTGGGAATGTCCGGCGGGGTGGATTCATCGGTGGCAGCATGGCTTTTAAAGGAACAGGGCTATGACGTGATCGGTGTGACTATGCAGATCTGGCAGGAGGAAGAAGAACTTGTTCTGGAAGAAAACGGCGGATGCTGCGGGCTAAGCGCCGTGGAGGATGCCAGACGGGCGGCGGCATCTCTTGGCATTCCATATTATGTGATGAATTTTAAGCAGGAATTTAAGCGTCACGTTATCGATTATTTTATCAATGAATATAGAAGCGGCAGGACCCCCAATCCCTGCATTGCGTGCAACCGCTATGTAAAGTGGGAGGCTCTCCTTCAAAGGAGTATGGAGATCGGGGCGGATTATATTGCCACCGGACATTATGCAAGGATCGACAAACTCCCCAACGGAAGATGGTCCATCCGCACATCAGCAGCGGGGGCGAAAGATCAGACCTATGCCCTCTACAATCTGACCCAGGAGCAGCTTTCGCGGACCCGGATGCCGGTGGGAGAATACACAAAGGAGGAGATCCGCCAGATGGCCGGAAGGCTTAATCTTAAGGTTGCCGGCAAGCCGGACAGTCAGGACATCTGTTTTGTGCCGGACAAAGATTACGCCTTATATATAGAAGAAACCGCAGGCATACCGGCGGTGCCGGGGAATTTTGTCACCTCGGACGGAACAGTAGTAGGACAGCACCGGGGGATTATTCATTATACGGTAGGGCAGCGAAAAGGATTAGGATTGGCTCTCGGATATCCGGTATTTGTACTTGAGATCCGTCCGAAGACCAATGAAGTGGTCATTGGAAGCTATGAAGAATCTCTGTCCTTGTATGTGAGAGCAGATCATGTGAACTTTATGGCCGTTGAGGATCTAAAAGAACCGCGGCGGGTGCGGGCGAAAATCCGTTATAACCACAGAGGGGCATGGTGCACGGTAAAAAAGACCAATGAAGATGAGATATTGTGTGTTTTTGAGGAGCCGCAGAGAGCAATTACACCCGGGCAGGCCGTGGTGCTGTATGACGGGGATTATGTGCTTGGCGGCGGGACGATTATAGGAGACAGATAAGATATGACAAGAGCAGACTTAATAGGTGCAGACATAATAAGAGCAGATGTACACATGCATTCGAATTTTTCTCACGATTCAAAATCAACGCCGGAGGAGATGGTGAGGGAAGCTGTCAGGAGGGGACTTCATATGATCTGCTTTACGGATCATTTTGACAAGGATGATATGGAGTGGGGAGAGGAGAGCATTTTTGACCCGGAACGCTATTTTAAGGTGCTTCGCCCCCTGCAGGAAAAGTACCGGGGACAGATCGACGTAAGGATCGGGGTGGAACTTGGCCTTCAGCCGCATCTTGGGGATTATTACCGGGCTTTTACAGAGAAGTACCCTTTTGATTTTGTCATAGGATCGGTCCACAGTATTCAGTCCATGGATCCGGCGGCCGGACAGTTGTTTGACGGCCGGACAGACGAGGAAGTGTACCGGCTTACCTTTGAAGAAATGCTTGATGACATCCGGAAGTTTGAGGATTTTGATGTTCTTGGGCATTTGGATTATGTGGTTCGCTACGGGGCAGCGAGAGAGGAAAAATACAGCTATGCCGGCTATGCCGATGTGATCGATGAGATCCTGCGCACACTTGCAGAGAAGGGCAAAGGGCTGGAGCTTAATATGGCCGGGCTGAAATACGGCCTGCCGTTTGCACACCCTCATCCGGACGTGCTGAAACGGTTCCGGGAGCTTGGCGGAGAGATCGTGACGGTGGGGGCAGACGGGCACTGTCCGGAGCATATTGCCTATGATTTCGAGAAAGCGTCAGACATTTTAAAGGCCTGCGGATTTAAATTTTATGCAGAATTCGCCAAACGCCGTCCAGTTTTTAAGCAACTTCCATAAAAATACAAAAGAGGCTTGAATTTTTGTATCAGATTTAGTACAATAATTCCAGTTGATGATTCTTTAACAATGTTAGAGAATTCGCAATATAGGACTGTGAAAACCAGTTAAAACAAACTTTAGGAGGAATTAATCATGGCAGTAAAAGTAGCAATTAATGGATTTGGACGCATTGGACGTCTTGCATTCCGTCAGATGTTTGGAGCAGAGGGATACGAAGTAGTTGCAATCAACGACTTGACATCTCCTAAGATGCTTGCACATTTATTAAAGTATGATTCTTCTCAGGGAAGATACGCTCTGTGCGACAAGGTAGAAGCAACAGACGACTCTATCATCGTTGACGGAAAAGAGATCAAAATCTATGCAAAAGCTAATGCCGAGGAACTCCCATGGGGTGAGATCGGAGTAGACGTTGTTCTTGAGTGTACAGGTTTCTACACATCAAAAGACAAAGCATCTGCTCACATCAAAGCAGGAGCAAGAAAAGTTGTTATTTCTGCACCGGCAGGAAATGATCTTCCAACCATCGTATATAATGTTAACCATACAGAACTGAAACCGGAAGATACTGTAATCTCTGCAGCTTCCTGTACAACAAACTGCCTGGCACCTATGGCTAAGGCGCTCAATGACCTTGCAGCTATCAAGTCCGGTATTATGCAGACCATCCACGCTTACACAGGCGACCAGATGACGCTTGACGGACCGCAGAGAAAGGGTGATTTGAGAAGATCCCGCGCAGCAGCAGTAAATATCGTTCCAAACAGCACAGGCGCTGCAAAGGCTATCGGCCTTGTTATCCCTGAACTGAACGGCAAGCTGATCGGTGCAGCTCAGCGTGTTCCGACTCCGACAGGATCCACAACCATCCTTACAGCAGTAGTTGAGGGCAATGTAACGGTAGATGATGTAAATGCAGCAATGAAAGCAGCAGCTACAGAGTCCTTTGGCTACAACACAGACGAGATCGTATCCAGTGATGTGATCGGTATGAGATTCGGTTCTCTGTTTGATGCTACTCAGACCATGGTACTTCCGTTAGATAACGGTACAACACAGGTTCAGGTTGTTTCCTGGTATGACAATGAGAATTCTTACACAAGCCAGATGGTAAGGACGATCAAATATTTCTCTGAATTAGCATAGAGTATTCGGCGTCCCGCAGGCTGCCAAAGTCAGAGGAAGGGTTTAGGCGGATTGCCCGGGGCATATAATTAAGACTCAAGAAAGGGTCCGGTCTTGTTGGACCGGACCCTTTTTATCAGATTAAGATTAAGAAATGAAGTTTCATATAACATAGGAGGCACCCATATGCTTAATAAAAAATCAGTTGACGATATCAATGTGAAGGGGAAGAAGGTCCTGGTAAGATGCGACTTCAATGTTCCGTTGATTGACGGAAAGATCACAGACGAGAACCGTCTTGTAGCTGCACTTCCTACCATTAAGAAGTTGATTGCCGACGGTGGAAGGGTCATTCTCTGTTCCCATCTCGGGAAGCCGAAGGGAGAGCCAAAGCCAGAGTTATCTCTGGCGCCTGTAGCTGCCCGTCTGTCTGAACTTCTCGGGCAGGAGGTAAAATTTGCCGCTGACGCAGTGGTAGTAGGAGAGAATGCAAAGGCAGCCGTAGAGGCTATGCAGGACGGAGAAGTCATTCTTCTTGAAAACACCCGCTACAGAGCAGAGGAGACAAAGAATGGGGAGGCATTCAGCAAGGATCTTGCATCCCTGTGTGATGTATTTGTGAATGATGCGTTTGGCACGGCGCACCGTGCACACTGCTCCAATGTTGGTGTTGCACAGTTTGTGGACACGGCGGCAGTGGGATACTTAATGCAGAAAGAGATCGATTTCCTCGGAAATGCGGTCAATAATCCGGAGCGTCCGTTTGTGGCAATTCTTGGAGGAGCTAAAGTGTCCAGCAAGATCTCCGTGATCGAGAACCTTCTTGATAAGGTGGACACGCTGATTATCGGGGGAGGTATGTCCTATACGTTCAGCAAGGCGGAAGGCGGCTCTGTTGGTAAATCTCTTCTTGAGGAAGATTACTGCGAGTATGCGCTCAATATGCTGAAAAAGGCTGAGGAGAAGGGTGTTAAGTTATTGCTTCCGGTAGATACGGTTATTGCAGATGATTTTTCTAACGATGCAGACCACAAGGTGGTAAAGGCCGGAGAGATCCCGGCGGACTGGGAAGGCCTTGATATCGGGCCGGAGACAGAGGCAATCTTCTGTGAGGCAGTGAAGGATGCCAGGACCGTTGTGTGGAATGGGCCGATGGGATGCTTTGAGATGCCCAACTTTGCCCACGGGACAGAGGCAGTTGCAAAAGCACTTGCGGACACAGACGCTACAACGATCATCGGCGGCGGCGATTCTGCAGCGGCAGTAAACCAGCTCGGCTACGGGGATAAGATGACACATATCTCCACAGGCGGCGGCGCTTCCCTAGAGTTCCTGGAAGGGAAAGAACTTCCAGGTGTGGCGGCGGCCAACGACAAATAAAGATCCGGGAACTTATCAATCCGGATCCGGCAGGATCGGCAACTAATTGTATTATTATAAAGGAGAATGGAATCATGGCAAGAAGAAAAATAGTAGCAGGCAACTGGAAGATGAACAAGACACCGTCAGAGGCAGTTGCCCTGGTGGAAGAGTTAAAGCCGCTGGTGGCAAGTGAAGATGTGGACGTAGTGTTCTGCGTACCTGCAATTGATATTATCCCGGTTGTGGAGGCATGCAGGGGGAGCAACATTAAAGTCGGCGCAGAGAATATGTATTTTGAGGAGAGCGGCGCATATACCGGAGAGATCGCACCGGCAATGCTTACAGATGCCGGGGTGGAGTATGTGGTGCTTGGCCATTCTGAGAGAAGAGAGTATTTTGCCGAGACAAATGAGACCGTAAATAAAAAAGTCCTGAAGGCTTTTGAACACGGGATTACACCGATCATGTGCTGCGGCGAGACTCTTGAGCAGAGAGAGCAGGGAGTTACCATGGACTTCATCCGTCAGCAGGTGAAGGTAGGATTCTTAAATGTGACGGCAGACCAGGCTAAGACGGCAGTCATCGCCTATGAGCCGATCTGGGCGATCGGTACGGGCAAGACAGCAACTACCGAGCAGGCGGAAGAGGTATGTGCAGGCATCCGTGCATGTATCGCAGAGATCTATGACGATGCTACCGCAGAGGCGATCCGCATCCAGTACGGCGGATCTGTCAATGCAGGCAATGCGGCAGAGTTGTTTGCACAGGCTGACATCGACGGCGGTCTTGTAGGAGGCGCTTCTTTGAAGGCTGACTTCGGCAAGATCGTAAACTACAAATAAATCAGAAGGTAACTGCTTCGGTTTCTGCGTGCAGAGGCCGGAGCGGTTTTTCTTAAGACGCCGGACAAACAGGCATGTATGTGGAGGCCGCAGATGAGATATGTGGAGATACCGGTTCAGACAGAGGGATCTGAGCCTTATGCAAAAATGGAAACCTATATTTTGGACACACCGTCAGAAAAGATTGCCGTGAAAAAACGGCCGATGGTGGTGATCTGCCCGGGAGGCGCCTATGAAAAATTAAGCTACCGGGAGGGAGAACCTCTGGCTTTGCATTTTATGAACCGGGGGTATCATGCCTGTGTGCTTCGGTATTCTGTGGCCCCGGCAAGATATCCGACGGCTCTTTTAGAGCTTGGCACTGTGATGAAATTGATCCATGAGCATGCACAGGAGTGGTGTGTGGATCCGGACCGGATTATTCTCTCCGGGTCATCGGCAGGGGCACATCTGGCGGCTTTGCTGGGCGTATTATGGAAAGAAGAGTGGCTCTGCGAAAAGCTTGGTGCAGCAAAAGAAGTGCTAAGGGCCAGGGGGATGCTTCTGAGTTATCCGGTCATTACTGCAGAGGAGGGGATAGGGCACCTTCCAAGCTTTCATAATCTGTTGGGAGAGCGGTTCGATGAGCTCAAGGATACAGTATCCATAGAAAAGCAGGTAGATGAAGATACGCCGCCTGCATTTTTGTGGCATACTCTGACAGATGCCACAGTTTTGGTGGAGAATTCGCTTATGATGTTAACGGCTCTTAATAGGGCGGGAGTATCCGGGGAACTGCATGTATTTCCGGAAGGAGAGCATGGGCTGAGCCTTGCCACAGAGGAAGTAAGGCGTGCGGACGGCACCGGGGTACAGAAAGCCTGCGCGTCCTGGATCGACCTTGCCGACCGTTTTATGGAAAGCCTGTGGAAAAAACCGTAGGAAAGGGATAGAAAGTATTTGAGGGATGTAGGATAGATGAAAGGGGTATCGGGAAAGGAGAACAAAATAAAATGAGTAAAAAACCGACAGTATTGATGATTTTAGATGGTTACGGACTGAATAAGAAAACTACCGGCAATGCAGTGGCACAGGGCAGGACACCGGTTATGGATAAATTGATGGCAGAGTGCCCGTTTGTCAACGGCAATGCCAGCGGCATGGCCGTAGGGCTTCCGGATGGACAGATGGGGAATTCTGAGGTTGGCCACCTGAATATGGGGGCAGGCCGGATCGTATATCAGGATCTCACCAAAATCACAAAGGCAATTCAGGACGGAGATTTCTTTGAGAATAAAGCGCTGCTTGCTGCCTGTGATAATGTAAAAGAGAACGACAGCGCCCTGCACCTGTTTGGTCTTGTGTCCGACGGCGGAGTGCACAGCCACAATACTCATATTTACGGTCTTTTAAAGCTTGCAAAGAAGCAGGGGATCCAGAAGGTCTATGTACATTGTTTCCTGGACGGGCGCGACACGCCTCCGGCTTCTGGGAAGGAGTATGTAGAAGAACTGGCGGCAAAGATGAAGGAGATCGGAGTCGGAGAGGTGGCGTCGGTGATGGGGCGTTACTATGCCATGGACCGCGACAACCGCTGGGATCGCGTGGAGAAGGCTTACCGTGCGCTTGTATACGGCGAAGGAGAGAGTGCCGCAAGCGGACCGGAGGGCATCCAGGCTTCCTACGACAAGGATGTGACAGATGAGTTTGTCCTTCCTACCGTTGTGAAGAGGGACGGTGCTCCGGTAGGAACGATCAGGGAGAAGGATTCCATTATCTTTTTTAATTTCCGTCCGGACCGTGCAAGGGAGATCACAAGAACCTTCTGTGACGATATATTTACAGGCTTTGACAGAGGAGACAGGGTGAAGACGACGTTTGTGTGTTTTACGGAATATGATGTGACCATCGAAAATAAACTGGTTGCCTTTGTAAAAGAGGAGATTACCAATACCTTCGGTGAGTATCTGGCAGCAAACGGAAAGAGGCAGGCCCGTATCGCGGAGACAGAGAAGTATGCCCATGTGACATTCTTCTTTAACGGCGGCGTGGAGGAGCCCAACGAGGGGGAGGATCGGATCCTTGTGAATTCCCCGAAGGTGGCCACTTATGACTTGAAACCGGAGATGAGTGCCTATGAGGTGTGCGGCAAGCTTACAGAAGCAATTAAGTCCGGATCATATGATGTAATTATTATTAATTTTGCCAACCCGGATATGGTAGGGCATACCGGTGTGGAGAAAGCGGCCATTCAGGCCATTGAGGCTGTAGATACCTGTGTCGGGAAGGCTGTGGAGGCACTGAAAGAGGTGGACGGGCAGATGTTTATCTGTGCGGACCATGGAAATGCAGAGCAGCTGATCGATGATGAGACCGGTGAGCCGTTTACCGCCCATACCACCAACCCGGTTCCGTTCATCCTTGTAAATGCGGATCCGTCCTGGCGGTTAAGAGAGGGCGGATGCCTGGCAGATATTGCACCGACTCTGATTGAGTTGATGGGGATGGAGCAGCCCAAAGAAATGACAGGAAAATCATTGCTGGAGAAATAAAGAATCATCATGCATATTATTGTAATTGAGGACGACCCTGTGATCAGGCAGGAGCTTGTCTGTCTTTTGGAAAATGCACTTTACCGTGTGAGTGTTCCGGGGGATTTTAAAGATCCGGTTTCCTTTATCCTGGAAAGGGATCCGGATCTTGTAATTCTGGATCTGAATCTCCCGGGAACGTCCGGGTTTGACATTTGTTCGTCTCTCCGTGTGTCTTCGGAGGTGCCGGTGGTCTTTGTAACGGGCCGGTCGGATGTTTCGGACGAGCTGAACGGAATCTTGAAGGGCGGGGATGACTACATCACGAAGCCGTTTCATCCCCCTGTGCTTCTGGCCAGGATTGCGGCGGTTCTGAAGCGGACAAAAAAGAACACAGGCAGCCGGGAGGCTGTCTTTTTCCATAGGCGCGTGGAGCTTGATCTGGCAAGGGGCTGTGTCAGGTATGAGGGAAACGAGACTGACCTGACCAGAAATGAACTGAAAATTTTGCATTATCTTTTTTTGAAGAAAGGTGAGATTGTCACCCGCGCGGAACTGGTGGATTATCTCTGGGATCAGCAGGTATTTATTGATGTTAATGCCCTGAGTGTGAATGTCACCCGGATCCGGGGGAAGCTTGGGGAGATCGGAGTACAGGATTTTATTGAGACGAAACGGGGAATGGGGTACCGCATATGACGATCAGAGGTTATTTAAAAGACAGATGTCTTCTTTTGCTTCTCCACGCATGCTGTATGCTGGCACTGGCCGGTTTCTTGAATATGACCGGATATCAGAGGGACTATCTGTTTCTGGTGCTTGTCTGCTGGATGCTGGTCCTGGCGGCGGTCCTTGGAGTTTCCTGGTATCGGAGAAAACAGTACTTTTGCCGGATGGGCAGCATTCTTGAGCGGGCAGACCAGAGGTATCTGCTGGGTGAGCTGATGCCGGAGGCGGTTTCCCTTGAGGATTCCATTTACCGGGAGATGATCCGCGTTTCCAATAAATCTGCCATTGAGAAGATTCGGGAGATCGAGAAGGAGCGGAAGGAGTACCGGGAATTTGTTGAGAGCTGGGTACATGAGATCAAGGCTCCGATCACCGGCATCTCCCTGATCTGTGAGAATCATAAGGGGGAATATACCGGAAGGATCGGCGGTCTGAACCGGAAGGTAGAGTCCCTGGTGGAGACGGCCCTATACTATGCACGGTCAGACGAGGTGTATAAGGACTATATGATCCGGGAGACGGACCTTCAGGAACTGGTATCGGAAGTACTTGCAAGAAATAAATATTATCTGATTCAAAACGGCATAACGGCGGAGGTTGCATGCACAGAAACTGTATATACAGATGAAAAATGGATTTCGTTCATCCTGAACCAGCTGATCCTAAACAGTGTGAAGTATAAACGGGATACGGATGCACAGATCCGGATATATACAGGGAGATACGAAAGAGGTGTGCGGCTTACGGTGGAGGATAACGGAATCGGAATCAAAGAGGAAGAATTGTCCCGGATCTTTGAGAAAGGATTTACCGGGAGCAACGGGAGGAGAAAAGAGCATGCCACAGGGATGGGACTTTATCTGTGCCAGGTATTGTGCGGCAAGCTTGGGATCCGGCTCCATGTCGTGTCTGCAAAAGGCGAGGGAACGAAAATGATGCTGGAATTTCCGGTGGGGAATTATCTTACAGTATTGTAAGATTCCTGTAATCTTTCGCAATACAAACCGTCAAAATGATATGGTACAGTAGATACGTAGTATATAGATTGGTTTGATACGCACAGTATCGTTTATCAGACGGGAGTGAAAGATATGAACAACAATATCCGTGTATGTGATGTAGAGAAATACTACGGCAGCCATGGAAATGTAACAAAAGCCATCGACCGGGTAAGCTTTACGGTAACCCCCGGTGAATTTGTAGGTGTGATGGGAGTGTCGGGCTCAGGGAAGACGACGCTTCTTAACATGCTCGCGACCATCGACCGGGTGACTGCGGGTCATATTTATTATGGGGATACAGATATTACGGAACTTAGTGATGAGAAGCTTTCTGAGTTCCGGAAAGCGAACCTGGGGTTTGTTTTTCAGGATTATAATC